>NZ_CP026102.1:0-321170 GCF_002902945.1 Paraburkholderia caribensis | reverse complement strand
CGTCGTAGACGGATGCGGACGCGTGGGTGGACCACACTGTCCGGGAATCTTTTGAACGAAGAAATTGCGCAACCGATGCCATAAGTCACCTCTGTCAGTGTCGTTAGCCGCTCGCCGGCGTCCAGGTGCGAGGCTTCAATCTAACCGAATCCGATAGAACATAAAATTCGTATTTTTGTTGCCAATACTTCGTAAAAACCGTAGCTTTGAGTCATTGACGGAGGACACGTGAACTTCAAGCATCTGCATTATTTTTGGGTCACGGCGCACGCGGGCGGGATCGTCCGCGCTGGCGAGCAGTTGCACATCTCGCCGCAAACGCTCAGCGGCCAGATCAAACTGCTCGAAGAAGCGCTGGATAAAAAACTGTTCAGGAAGAGCGGGCGCAACATCGAACTGACGGATGCAGGCCGGCTGGTGCTCGACTATGCGGACGAAATATTCTCGCTGGGCTCGGAACTGGAGAGCGCGGTGCGGCGCGAGAACGAATCCGGTGCGCAAACGCGGTTTCGTGTCGGGATCGCGGATTCAGTTCCGAAAGCAATCGCGTACCGGCTGCTGGAACCCGCGCTCAGCGCGCCCGTTTCGCTGCGCATGATCTGTCACGAAGGCAAGCTGCATGCGCTGCTCGCGCAACTCGCCGTGCACCGCCTCGACCTGATCATCGCGGATGCGCCCATTCCCGCCGATGTCAACATCAAGGCATTCAACCACCGGCTCGGCCGTTCGACGCTGAGTTGCTTCGGCGCGCCTGCGCTGGTCCAGACCGCCAGGAAACGCTTCCCGTTGTCGCTCGGTCAGTTGCCGGTGTTGCTGCCCGGCACGGAATCCGCAGTACGCCGCAAGCTGGATCACTGGCTGGCATCGCATGCCATTTCGCCGCGCATCGTCGGCGAATTCGACGACGGCGCGATGACCATGGCGTTCGGCCGCGAGGGCCGCGGCCTGCTGTTCGCGCCAACCGCGCTGGAGAGCCAGTTACAGGCAGAGCACAAACTGACGATGGTCGGGCAGATCAACACCATCGTCGAAGAGTTCTATGCCATCTCGATCGAGCGCCGCATCAGCCATCCTGCTGTTGCGATGATCATGGACGCGGCGCGAAGCGAACTGTTCAACGGTTAGACGACCCGGCTTCCGTTGCGATGCCCTCTTCCGTCGTCCCTGAACGACTTCCGACCCGCCCACTCTAAAGATCAGGGCCTTTCGGCCTCACGTATGAGCTACCGCGTAGTGAACCCATAGAAAACGGACTCAGCGCTATTCGTTCATGCCTCGTTGCGCCGCCGCCCGTCGTCTACGGGCCGCCGGTGATCTATGGACCGCGCCCCTGGGCCGGATACTATCGTTATCCTTATTGGCACGGCGGATATCGGGGCTATTACGGCCGCGGTTACTATGGCCCTGGTTACTACTACAGACGTGGTTACTACGGGTATCGCGGGTGGCGCCACCAGGTGGCCGCAAGCGCACCGCTCACTGCGCCTCGCCGCCCGCCATCGACTCGATGATGGTGTGGAGTTGCCTGCTCATCGGCAGGTCGAGGCTGGTGCCCGACGGCAGGCGGCGCAAGAACCAGCGCTTGTACTGGCGATCGATTTCCCCATCCGCCGCGAGCTCCTGGAAGGTATCCCTCACCACTTGCGCGAGCCGCGGGTCGTCCTTGCGAAACATGATGCCGTACGGGTCATAAGACAGATAGTCGCCGACCACGCGGTACTCGCCGCCCGCGCCGGCATGCTCCGCGATCAGGCCATACAGCAGAACGTCGTCGGTGGCGAAGGCATCGGCCTTTCCCTCGGCCACCTGCGCGAAGCCCTGCGCGTGGTCAGGCACCACCTGCAATTGCATCCCCAGCCTGAACTTCTGGTCAAGATCGCGTAACGCCTTCTCGTTGGTGGTGCCGGCCGTCACCGCTACCTTCCTGCCAGCGAGGTCGCGGAACGAGCCGATCGGCGAGCCTTTCTTGACCATCACCTTGGTGCCGGCCACGAAAATGATCGGCGAGAAAGCCACCCGTTTCTGGCGCTCCACGTTGCTGGTCGTAGAGCCGCATTCCAGATCGACACGGCCGCCGACCACCGCGTCAATGCGGTTCTCGGCTGTAACAGGCACCCACTGGATGGTCAGGGTGCGGTTGACCGCGTCCCCGATGGCCGACACGAGCGACTTGCACAGCTCGATCGAATAGCCGATCGGCTCGTTGCGCGCGTTCAGATACGAAAACGGCACCGACGACTCGCGGTAGCCCAGCGCGATCGCACCCGACTCCCGCACCTTGGCCAGCGTGCCCGTCAGCGCGACGGGCGCGGCGGTGTCGGGAACCGGACGGGATGACTGCGGGTCGTCCTGTGCCCGCACTGCGGCACCCGCCACCAGCAGCCCCGCGATGGCCAGCATCGACCAGAATCGCTGCGTCTTCATGGCACAGTCCCTGTCAGCTTTCCGCCGGATGGGCCAGCGTCGCGCCGAGTTCGGCGTCGATGCGCGCCGCGTTGGCCGCGGCGTCGGCTTCTGACAGCAGCGCCCCTTCCCACTTGCCGACCACCGCGCTCGCAATCGAGTTGCCCACCGCGTTCGTCGCCGAACGGCCCATGTCGAGGAACGTATCCACGCCCAGGATCAGCAGCAACCCGGCTTCTGGAATGCCAAACTGGTTGAGCGTGGCGGCAATCACCACCAGTGAAGCGCGCGGCACGCCGGCCATCCCTTTGGACGTCAGCATCAGGATCAGCAGCATGGTCAGCTGCGTACCCAGCGAGAGGTGCATGTTGTACGCCTGGGCGATGAACAGCGTCGCGAACGTGCAATACATCATCGAGCCGTCGAGGTTGAACGAATAACCCATCGGCATCACAAAGCTGGAAATCTTGCGATTTACGCCGAAACGGTCGAGCGCGTCGAGAATCTTCGGATACGCGGCCTCCGAACTCGCGGTCGCGAAGGAAAGCATGAATGCTTCCTTGATCAGCGCCAGCAGCTTGAACACGCGCGGCCCGAGGAACACGAAGCCAGCCGCCGTGAGCACCGCCCACAACAGGAAAAGGCTGAGGTAGAAGTCGCCCATGAAGACCGCGAACTTCAACAGGATAGTCAGCCCGTTGACGGCCACGGTAGAGGCCATCGCCGCCAGCACCGCCAGCGGCGCGAGCTTCATCACGTAACCGGTGATCTTGAGCATGACGTGCGAGAGCTGGTCGATCGCGGCCACCAGCACCTTGCCCTTCTCACCCAGCGCGGCGAGCGCAATGCCGAAGAACATCGAGAACACGACGATCTGCAGGATTTCGTTGTTGGCCATCGACTCGGCGAAGGACCTGGGAACCATGTGACCGACGAAGTCCTTCAGCGTGAACTTGGCGGTGGCCAGGTTCGCCGACGCGCCAATGTCGGGCAGCGGCAGCCCAAGATTCTCGCCGGGCCTGAGCAGATTGGACATCAACAGGCCGAGCAGCAGCGAGACCAGCGAAGCGGTGACGAACCAGCCTAGCGCTTTCGCGAACACGCGACCGACCGAGGCCGCGTCGCCCATGTGCGCAATGCCGACCACGAGCGTAGAGAAGACGAGCGGGCCGATCACCATCTTGATCAGACGCAGGAACACGTCCGACACCAGCGAGATGTAGCCCGCGATCTCGGTGGCAGCCTTCTTGTCCGGAAAACTCGTGTAGATCATGTAGCCGATCCCGATGCCCAACAGCATCGCGATCAGAATCCAGATGGCCGCGGCATTTTTTCTGTTCATCTCGAAGCCTCCATGCACTACGCGTGTATTGCGGATGGAAAGGTCGAAACAGGATGCGCCAGGCGTTGCCCGGAATGCTATCTACAACGTTCAAGACTGTCCGGCAGCGGAATATCACATGCCGGAGGGCAAAGACTGCGCCCGTAGTGCGTCGGGCCCGTGGAGTTCGGCCCGTCCCGACAGCTTACGGTAGTCGTCGAATACTCAGAGTGTAGCGTTTCGCTCATCCAGAGTCGACGATCTAACCGCGCAGACTTCCATCGCGGGCGACGAGGCGCCATCAAGCACCGTCCCCCTCGTTCAGCGATGGCGAAAACACAACGGCCTGTCTGGGCTGGGTCAGCATCGACGGTTGCAGGATTTCGTCGAGTTGCGCCCGGCTCAGCAGCCCCTTCTCCACGACGATCTCGGCGACGCTTCTGCCCGACGCGAGCGCCTCGCGCGCCACCTGCGTCGCGTTGGTATAACCGATATACGGATTGAGCGCCGTCACGATGCCGATCGAGTTCTCGACGAGCGCATGAAGCCGGTCACGATTCGCCGTGATCCCCTCGACACACTTCGAAGCAAGCGTGAGGCATCCCGCACGCAGGTGTGCAATGCTCTTGAAGAGGCTATGCGCAATCAGCGGCTCGAACGCATTCAATTGCAGCTGACCGGCTTCTGCCGCAAAGCTCACAGTCACGTCATTGCCGATGACTTCAAAGGCGATCTGGTTGACGACTTCCGGAATGACCGGGTTGACCTTGCCAGGCATGATGCTGGAACCCGCCTGGACGGGCGGCAGATTGATCTCGCCAAAGCCCGCGCGCGGACCGCTCGAAAGAAGCCGAAGGTCGTTACACGTCTTGGAGAGCTTGATCGCCACGCGCTTGAGCACGCCCGACAACTGGACGAACGAGCCCACGTCTTGCGTCGCCTCGACGAGATTGGGTGACGTAATGACGGGTACGCCCGTGATGCTGGCAAGATGCCGGCACGCAAGCGCAGCGTATTCGGGCGAGGTGTTAATGCCGGTGCCGATGGCCGTTGCGCCAAGATTGATCTCGCAGATCAGCTTCAACGCTTCCATGAGCCGCTCTTCGTCTTCTCCGAGCATGACCGCGAACGTGCTGAACTCCTGACCGAGCGTCATCGGAACCGCGTCCTGCAATTGCGTTCGCCCCATCTTGAGGTCGTCGCGGAATTCCTCTGCCTTGCGTTCGAATGAGTGACGCAATATCCCCATCGCATGCACCAGCTGAACGATCCCCATGTACGTCGCGATCTTCAACGCGGTCGGGTACACGTCATTCGTGCTTTGACCGAGATTGACGTCTTCGTTGGGATGCAGCAGCGCGTAGTCGCCGCGCGCGTGGCCAAGCTGTTCGAGCGCCAGATTGGCGATCACTTCGTTCGCGTTCATGTTGGTCGACGTGCCCGCACCGCCCTGAATGACGTCGACAACGAACTGGTCATGCGCGATGCCGTTGCGGATCTCACGGCACGCGTGAACGATCGCCTTCATCTTGTGTTCCGCAAGCAGGCCGAGGTCGTAGTTGGCCATGGCCGCCGCCTCTTTCACGCACGCCAGCGCGTTGACGAGATTCGGATACGTCGAGATCGGGATGCCGGTGATCGGGAAATTGGCAAGTGCGCGAAGCGTGTGCACACCGTAGTAGGCGTCGTTCGGCACGGGCAGATCGCCAAGAAGATCGTGCTCGATCCGTTCATTGGATGGGGACATCGTGTCGCTCCGTTAGCGTGTCAGTGATGGCTCGACGGCACCCGATGCATTCAGGCAACGGGTTCGTCGCGTCGACAGAATTGGCGTTACGTTGTGCTCGTGCGAGCGGGTGACTCGCTGGCCGCCGTTGCATGCGCGATGCACTGCCGGGCCAGCACGTCGGTTGGATCGATCAGCCTCGCGCGCGCGCCGCTTCTGCCCGTGAACTCGCTGTGTGGCAGCAGCAGCGGGAGTTCGGTGCAGCCAAGCACGATGACTTCGACACCTTCTGCAATCAGGCCTTCGACAGCTTCAGCGATGTCTTCCTGACATTGCCCCGTCGTGAACCCTGCCTTCACGCCGTCCTTGCCGTAGATCGCTTCCATCACGCGCGCCTGGAGTTCGGGTCCCGGCGCAATCTGGCGAAGCCCCTGCGATTCAAGCGCTTTTTCATAAACACCGCTCGCAATCGTGCCCGAGGTCGCGAGCACGCCGATCTCGCGTTGCGCCGGATACGACTCGCGCAGATAGCGGACCGTTTCCGTCAGCATGTTCACGATGGGAATGCCGAGGTACGGCTGGATGCGTTCCACAAACGCGTGGGCGGTGTTGCACGGAATGGCGATGATGTCGGCATCGCCCTCCTCCAGCCGCTTGCACGTTGCATACAGCGACACCGTCGGGTCCGCGCCGTCGCCAATCAGATTCTCGGTACGATCGGGAATCTGCGGGTTCTGTTCGACCAGCAGCCTGATGTGATCCTGGTCCCGTTGGGCCGGTGTGTTGCGCACGATCTTGTCGAGGAAATCAATCGTCGCAGCGGGGCCGACGCCGCCCACGACCCCAACCTTGAACACACCCGAGGGCGGGTCGTATTGGCCCGACACGACGTGCTGCGCGTACACGAGGTTGGGATCGATCAGCGGCACATTCAGCAGACGGATTTCATCCGCGACGAGCGCGATTTCGGTCATGCCCGGAACGATGACATCGACGCCTTGCTCGATAAGATCCGCGCAAGCGTTGTGCAGCAGTTCGACCGGCCGGCCGCGCAGATGGCCGGTCTTGATGCCTTCCTGGCCGTACACCGCTTCGGTGACGAGGTCGATGCCGTCATCCATGCGCGGATGGACAACCTCGAACTCCGGCGGCGTGAAGTAACGCTCGAACAGACGCTTCTCCCGCGTGTAGTCCGAGGCGAGGATGCCTATGCGACGCGCTCCGCGAAAACGCTTGCGGATGTGATGACGCACCGCTTCCACCATATCGACGATCTGCAGGGTCGTGTTCGATTTCAGTTCGTCGATGAAGGTGTGACTGAGAAAGCAGGGAAGCACGACTGTCGTCACGCCCCGCTTTTCAAAATCGCGGATCATGTTGAAGATGTACAGCTTGCGCTCGGTCGTGGCGGCGCTTCCCACGCCGGAGCTCCTGAACGGATGCTGCTGGAAAATCAGATCGGCGTGCTCGGCGTCCGTCGACGGCGGCATCGCCTTGACGAGCTTGAAGAACACGTCCGCGCTTCCCAGCGGCCCAAGGCCGCCGACGATACCGTACTTGCGTCTGTTGTCGACATTGCCGGACGTCATTTCGCTCCGACCTCCGCCTGATCGAACAGCGGCGCATCCACAGGCTCGCTTTGCCGGCGGCCCTCCCACTTTGCAATGACGGCGGTCGCTACGCTATTGCCGATGACGTTCGTCATGGTGCGTCCCATATCGAGGATCTGATCGATGGCGAGCACCATCGTCACGCCTGCTGCAGGCAGATGGAACATCGGCGCCACCGCGGCGACGACGACCACCGAACCGCGCGGCACACTGGCCATGCCCTTGCTGCTCAGCATCAGCACCAGCAACATGAAGATCTGCTGCGAAACAGGCATGTCTACGCCGAAGG
The DNA here is from genome assembly GCF_002902945.1 of Paraburkholderia caribensis. Taxonomy (NCBI): domain Bacteria; kingdom Pseudomonadati; phylum Pseudomonadota; class Betaproteobacteria; order Burkholderiales; family Burkholderiaceae; genus Paraburkholderia; species Paraburkholderia caribensis. Next base: position 313,821 of record NZ_CP026102.1, on the reverse strand, counting down.
CCTGCGCGATGAAGATCGCGGCAAACGCCTGATACATCATCGAGCCATCCAGATTGAATGCATAGCCCAGCGGCAGCGTGAAACCGACGACCTTCTTGTCGACGCCGAACTTCTCCAGCTGCTCCGTCAGACGCGGATAGGCTGCCTCGCTGCTGGCCGTCGAGAAGGCGATCATAGCCGGCTCGCGCACAGCCTTGAGCAAGGTGCCGACGCGACGGCCGAGGAACACATAGCCAACGCCCGTCAGAATCGCCCACAACAGCGCCAGGCCCAGATAGAACGAGCCAATCAGCTTGCCGTACGTGTAGAGCACATCCACGCCCCGCAGCGTCACCGCCGAAGCAATGGCCCCGAACACGCCCAATGGCGCGGCGCGCATCACATAGTTGGTCAGGCGCAGCATGACGGGCACCATCCCGTCGATGACCTTGATGACGACCATCACGCGTTCGTCTTTCTTCAACGCACTGAGTGCGAGTCCGAGCAGGACGGAGAACACCAGAATCTGCAGGATGTCGTTGCGCGCCATCGCATCCATCAGGCTGGTCGGAAACGCGTGCGTGATGACGTCCTTGACGTTCAACGCCGACGTATTGAGCCCGGTACTCACCTCACCGGCATTCTCGACCAGATGGAGGCCGGCGCCCGGCTGCAGCAGATTGGCCAGCACGAGACCCAGACCCAGAGACAGCAACGATGCACAGATGAACCAGCCCACCGAGCGCAGGCCGATACGGCCGACATCCTGCCCGCTGTCCATCCCCGCCAGCCCGGACACGAGGGTCGCGAAGACCAGCGGCGCGATGATCATCTTGATGAGCCGCAGAAAGATGTCCGTGACGATCGAGAAATAACCGGCCACGGCCTTGACCGTCGCCGGGTCGGACAAGCTCGTGTGACACACGTAGCCAGCAACGACCCCGAGCACCATCCCCGCGGCAATATTCAGAGTAAGGCGATTTTTCATGTCCATCCGTCCTTGAGTGGCGCACTGCAATCGCAAGGCGACTGCAGTGCACTGGAAGAGGTCTGGAGCGACGTCGGCCTTACGTCGCGTCAGAATCAGAACGGATGGTAGAGATGGTCAAAAACACGTGAATGCAAGTGCTGCATGCGGGCATGCGAAATCCGCATAAGGCGGGAAAACCCTAGCGCGTCACGGGTGAAACGGCACGAAGATGTTGCCAGAGCGTATCCAGAAACTCATTGCGGTTGGATGCGTCGCGGTAGACGCGAAGCTCGATCTCCAGATTCCACGCAGACGGCCCAGCGGGAACCAGTTCGCCCTCGTCGAGTTCGGCGGCGATGGCGCTCTTCGGCAACCACGCGAGTCCTTCGCCCTCCATGACGAGCTTCTTGAGCACTTCGGCCATGTCCGACTCATAGTGAAGCCGCAAGGCGGGCGTATCGGAAGCCCGGCTGAGCAGCAAGGCAAGACAACGTCCGAAGTAGCTCGTTTCCGTGTACGAAATGTGCGGCAAGGGCTGCTTCGTCGTTCCCGGCAGGCGGAACAACGGAGCCAGACGCGGGTTCGGCCGGCTCGCAGGCATGAGCGTATCGATACCGACCGTGACGTGCTCATACTTCACTGGATCGAGATGCAGCGGTAGTTCGGGATGGTGGTACGCGAACATCAACTCGCAATTGCCGTTCACGAGCATCAGGATCGAGTCGTGCACATTGGTGGGCACCACACGTGCGCGCACTTCGCCAAGGTGAGTCGAAAGATGCTTGAGCCACGCAGGCAGGAAGCTCAACGCGATCGTGTGCCCGGCTGCAATCTGCAGGCTCTTGCCGGCGATGCGTTGCTCGGTACGGATGATCGCGCGGGTATCGAAGAGCTTGTTCAGGACGTCGTCGGCGACTTCGCGGAACAGTTGCCCCGCAGGCGTCAGGACGGGAGGAAAGCTGCTGCGGTCGATCAGTTCCGCGCCAACCCATTGTTCGAGAGACTGAATGCGCCTGCTGAATCCAGATTGAGTGACGTTCCGGAATTCTGCTGCGCGTGAAAAGCTCTGGTACTGAGCGAGGGCAATGAAGTCCTCGATCCACTTGATTTCCATAGCGAAGGGGTAGCCTTGTGGGACACGGGCATTCTACCTACGTTGACGAGTGAGAAACCGCGACGGTACTAAACGGGATTCATCGCCGAAAGGTCGGTCAGGGAGCCCCTGCTTGCGAAGAAACGTGCGTCGGAAACAAGGCGGCCAATGTCGCTTCATCTACCATCCCGCTTGCTGCAAGCCCGTGATCGGCCTGAAAACGGGCAATCGCCGCGATGGTTCGCTTTCCGATCACGCCGTCGACCGGTCCAGGCTTGTAGCCCTGTCTCGCGAGTTGAAGCTGGATATCGAATGGATCACGATGAACCACGACGGGTTTTGTGAGGTCCTGAACCGAGCTTTGAATCACGTGCCCATTCGTTGCATCGATCTCGAAGACAACACGGCGTGACGCCGATGCCTGGTCCAATGTCACGTTATAGGTCTTTGCGCGTTCTACCCACTCCACTGTACGAACTGCGAAATCGGACGCCGGACGTTTGTACATATCGGTCGCGGCGCCCACGGTCTTGTCGGCGGCTGCGCGTGCATCGAGCGGTTCGACTGGTTTGACGTTCAAACATAACATTGCGAAAGCGGCAAACAACAGGAGACCGAGCAGCATCGTGAAGTGCGACCCGTTTGCTCTCCAGATTGCGCGCTTTCTGCTTTTATCGTCAGTGGGATCTCTTAGAAAATTAATCAGAAGACCCTGACAAGTCGAAGCACTCCAGATAGAAAAAGCAAGCGCCGCCCACGACAACAGCAGCAGGACAATGTAGTTCGAACTACTGGGCTTGCCGAGCAGATTGCCCGAGAACGCCGCTGTCAGTGCGAAAATGGCACTCGAAAGCGTCACAATGCCTTTCGAGAATTCACTGAGAACCGTCCACGGACTCGGCGGAGGATCGGGCGATGGCGGAGGAGAAGACATATGAAGGCTTTGCCGGGTCCGCTATTTCTTGATCACGCAAATGAACTGATCCAGATTGAAGGCTAGCCAATGCACCACGTCGAACGCCGTAATATTTCTTTCGTATTCCATCTGCTTGAGAATCTGATACAGAAAGATCGGTACGGCTGCCTGGTAGGCTTGCGTCAGCTTCTCGACGTTTCCTCCCGGTATGTTCCAGGTGGGATGCGGATCTTCAGTGACGAGGCTAATGACGCCAGCCATGAAGTCCACGGCCTGTGGACTCGTCTGTATCCCCGTGTTGTTGTAGAAATCGTTGCACGCCTGCTGAACGCTCTGCAATATCGGAGGAATCATGTTAACTCCGTAGCGGCACATGCATGGACACCCATCGCAGTCTCCCGCCTGCGCGAGCCTGAACTGCAACTGGCCCTGAGATAGAACAGCAACAACTCGCGATCCATCGGTTGACGCTTATATCCGAGGATAAGATTTCGGCGATGCGCGTATGTGTGGCGTCGCACACACCATTGCATTTCCCTTTTTCAAGCCTCGCACCTCGCACCGCACGCTTCGATGCATCTCCCGCACCGTTTGCGATCACGCGCGCCCCATTGTCGATAGCGCCGCGCCTTTTCTCTCCCACCCGTCTTCTGTCCGTCCGGCACCGTTCCGGCAAATCCGGTAACCCTGGCCGCATATTCCTGCCAACTATGGTCGCCCCGAAGACAGCCGCGACAATTCGGCCTGGAAGTCGCTAAGAATCGTGCGTTCCCAACCTGCGCACCGCCGCAAGGCAAGCGCCAAGGACGACCGCGATGCGACTCAAGAAAATCCCTACGACCGTAGTGACCGGCTTTCTCGGCGCCGGCAAGACGACACTCGTCAATCACATCCTCGACGCGACACGGCCCATGCAGATCGGCATCGTCGTGAACGAGTTCGGCGAAGTGGGTATCGACGGCCAGTTGATCGTCGCCGACGAACAGGCCGTCATCGAAATCAACAACGGCTGCGTGTGCTGCACGGTGCGCGCGGACCTCGTCGCGAGCGTGCGCGATCTGCTCGCGCGCTTCGGCGACCAGCTGGAACGGCTGATCGTCGAGACCTCGGGCCTGGCCGATCCCGCGCCTGTCTTGCAGACCTTTCTCGCCGATCCCGACGTGCGCGAGCGCGTCGAACTGGAATCGGTGGTCGCCGTTATCGACGCATTGCATGCCGATGCGCAACTCGACGACGACATCGCAAGAGAACAGGTGGTATTCGCCGACCGGATCATCGTCAACAAGACCGACCTCGCCTCGCCGCAAGCAGTCGATGCGCTCGTCGAACGCATCCGCCAGCTCAATCCCACCGCGCAGCTCGACTTCGCGAATCACTCGGCCGTCACCGTCGATTCGCTGCTGGGCGTGCGCAGCTTTTCGCTCGACAACCTGCTCGCCGTCGAACCCGATCTGCTCGACGAAGCAGCCCATGACCACGAACACGACGACACCATTGCATCGTGCGCGTTCGTCGTGCCAGGCGCGCTCGACGCAACGCGCTTCAACCGCTGGATCAATCAGCTCGTGCAGACCGACGGCCAGCAACTGCTGCGCATGAAAGGCGTGCTCAACCTGCACGACGAGGCGAGGCGGCTGCATTTTCACAGCGTTCACATGCTGCTCGACGCGAAGTTCGGCAAGCCATGGTCACGCGACGAACACCGCGAGAACCGCTTCGTGATGATCGGCAGAAACATCGACGCCGTGCGCATGCGCGACGGTCTATTGAGTTGCATGCACTAACCCTTTTCACTCAACTTCCTTGAAGGAGCACGCAAATGAAAAAGCCTGAGGCGTACACATTGAGCATCGGCGTTCTTGCTGTCGCCGACACATGGCTCACGGGAACCCTGCTTCCCGTCCCCGTCTGGGTGACGTTCATCGCCTGGGCATCGTTCTTCGTGCTGGGCGGCGGCCGAGGCGGCTTCGTCAAGAGCGTCGCGTCCAACCTCACGGGACTCGTGATCGCCTCGCTGACGCTGCTGTGCATTGCGGCGACGAGCGGCGGCGCATTCGCGGCCGCCGTGCTGGTCGGCATCGGCAGCGCGGCGATGGTGCAGGCGTCGAAGCTCAAGCTGCTCGACGTGTTGCCCGCGATCGTGTGGGGCTTTGCATCGACAGTCGGCACCACCGTCGCCACCGGCAAGGCGATCACGACGGCGGGCATCGGCAACCCCGCGCTCGTCGCCGCTGCCGCGCTCGTGACGGGCGCGGCGTTCGGCTTCGTGTCGGAAGTCGTGGGCGAAGCGCTCGCATTCAGGCGCGAGCACCGGCTTGGCTAAGTCTCTCTTCACCACTCTGCGGAGCGAACCGTGAAATTACAGCATCACCTTGGCGGCATTGAAAACCTCGGCCCTGTCAGCACCGAGACGCGCGTATTCGTCGAGCCGTGGGAAAAGCGCATCTTCGGCATTCATACCGTGATGATGGCCGAGAGCGCGCATCTGGCGAACGCGCTGCATCCCTACCCGATCGATCAGCTGCCGACCACGTTCAAGAACGACTGGACATGGGCGTCGCTGCGCACGGGCGCCGAAGACATGCAGCCATTCGATTACTTCAAGTACCGCTACTACGAGAAGTGGCTAGGCGGCATTTCGCAGTTCTTCGTCGATCAGGGCTACATCACGGCGGAAGAACTCGCGCAGAAGACGGCGCACTATCGCGCGAGCCCGGATGCCACCTTGCCGCACAAACCGGACACAGCCCTCGCCGCGCAGGTCGATTCATATCTGCAAAACGGCGATTCGGGCTATCACACGCTCGAACGGGAAGCACGCTTTGCAAAAGGCGACACGGTGCGTATCGCCGACCCCGACGCCGTCGATCACACGCGTCTGCCCGGCTATCTGCGCAACAAGACGGGCACCGTCGATCTCGTCTATCCGGGCGCGTTCTCGTACTTCGTGTCGACGGGCGTGGACGGCATCGGCGAGCCGATGCCCGTCTACCGGATCGCCTTCGATACCGCCGACATCTGGGGCGAAGGCAAGAGCGAAGCGAACACGACCCTCTACGCCGACCTGTACGAAGCCTACGTGCAGCCGGCCAACTAAACCGACAGCGAGACCAGCATGACCCAACAGTTCGAATATCCGGAAGACCGCGAAGCATCGAGTGCGGCCAAGGTCCGCGCACTCGAAGCGTTGTTGATCGAGAAAGGCGTGATAGGCAGCGATTCCGTCGATGCCGTGCTCGCACACTTCGAGACGATGGCAGGCCCGTTCAACGGTGCGAAGATCGTCGCGCACGCGTGGGTCGATCCGGCGTACAAGCAAAGGCTCATTGAAGACACGCCCAAAGCGATTGCCGAGCTTTCGCTGCCGCTTGGCATGGCGGGTGCGGAAGGCGAGCACATGGCCGCCGTCGCCAACGACGCCGACGTGCACAACCTGATCATCTGCACGCTGTGCTCGTGTTACCCGTGGCCCGTGCTCGGCCTGCCGCCGTACTGGTACAAGGACCCGGTGTTTCGCGCGCGCGGCGTGCGCGAACCGCGCGCGGTGTTGCAGGAATTCGGCGTGACCGTGCCCGCGGATAAGGAAGTGAAGGTGTGGGACAGCAGCGCGCAAATCCGCTGGTTCGTCGTGCCTGAGCGTCCCGCGAACACGGAGCATCTGAACGAGGAGGAACTCGCCGCGCTCGTCACGCCGGAATCGATGATGGGCGTCGCGCTCGTCGCCGCGCCTGCGGCCTGAGGACATCGCCATGTTCACGCGCTTCGAGGAATACGCCGCGGCATCGATGCTCGGCACGCCGGACTCGCCGCCGCGTCTGGACGGCAAGCTGTTCTTCACCAACCGCTGGGAACGCGACGTGTTCGGGCTCGCGCTGTCGCTATCGAAGGCGGGCTGCTTCGAATGGGAAGACTTTCGACAGAGCCTGATTGCGTCGATCGCGAAGTGGGAAACGATCGACTGCGAGAACCAGCCGCGCTGGGACTACTACGAACGCTTTCTCGAAGCGTTGTTGAACGTGGTCGAAGCGAGCGGCGTGCTATCGCGCGACGAACTCGCGCGAGTCGTCACGGCGCGGCGCGCGGCGGCTCAATCGTGAGCGGAACATTCTGAACATTCAATCACACTCAAGAGGTCATTCATGAACGATGCTGTGCTCCAACCCGTAGACGCGCTCACGCCCATTCCATTGCGCGAGCTATTGCCCTGGATCGTGTTCGGCGGCCTGCTGATGTTGCTGGTGCTGTACTTTGTCGGCGCGGAGGAAGGCGCGACGTCGCTGGTGCCCGGTATGTACGTGCATGAGTTCGTGCACGACGGGCGCCATCTGCTCGGCTTTCCCTGCCACTGACAAGGAGACCATCATGGTCGGCAAGCTGTTGATGCACGGCATGCTCGCGGGTGTCGTCGCGGGGTTGATCGCGTTTGGATTCGCGCGCGTGGCGGGCGAGCCGCAGGTCGATCGCGCGATCGCCTTCGAGGAACATACGCACGCCACGGAAGGCGACGCGCACGAACCCGAACTGGTGAGCCGCGACACGCAAGCCGGTCTCGGTTTGCTGACGGGCGTCGTCGCGTACGGCGCGGCGTTTGGCGGGCTCTTCGCGCTGACCTTTGCGTGGGCGTGGGGACGCGTCGGCAAGCTCGGCGCACGGCCACTCGCCGCGTGGCTTGCGCTGGGCGCGTTCGTCGCGCTCGTCGTCGTGCCGAATCTCAAGTATCCCGCCAACCCGCCGTCCGTCGGCGATCCGGAGACGATCGGCTATCGCACGGGACTGTTTTTCCTGGCCATCGCAATCTCGGTCGCGATCATGGTGTTGTCGCTGAACGTGCGCAGCGTCGCCGCGCGGCGCTTGGGCGCATGGAACGGCGCGCTGGCGGGGCTGCTCGCGTTCGTCGTGATGCTGACCGCCGTGCTCGCGGCCTTGCCCGCCATCGACGAAGTCCCGGCCGCTTTCCCTGCCACGCTCTTGTGGAAATTCCGCATCGCCGCGATCGGCATGCAGGCCGTGATCTGGGCGACGCTAGGCGCGCTGTTCGGCGTGCTCGCCGAACGCCTCGGGCTCGCGGACTCGCCCGCGCGCCGCAATGCGCGCGAAGCGAGCGCAGCAACGCAAGCTTTTTGACCGCCCGGACGCATCGGACATTGCCGTATAGACTAACCGTTCGCGGCGCTCGCGTAAGCGGGCGCCCGTCTTCCAGCGTATTCGGACACTCGCGATGAAACGCATCAAGGTCGGCATGCTTGTCTTTCCCGGTTTCCAGCTGCTCGATATCGCCGGGCCGAGGGATGCGTTCGCCGAAGTGAAGATACTGAGCAAGGGCGAGTGCGAATACGAAATGCTGACGGTCGGCACGACGCGCGGCGCGGTGCAATCGTCGAGTGGCTTGAACACCATGCCCGACCGCACGATCTTCGACGTATGCCCCGAGTTCGACACGATCATCGTGCCCGGCGGCCTCGGCATCTTCGACACGTTCGACGACCCGGCGTTGAGCGGCTGGCTCAGGACACAGCACAGGCATTGCCGCCGCGTGTCGGCGATCTGCAACGGGCTGTTTGCGCTCGGCGCGGCGGGCCTGCTCGACAACAAGGTGGTGACGACACACTGGATGGACGTGCCTCGCCTTGCCGCGACGTTTCCTAAGGCGAAGATCGAACCGGATCACATCTTCGTGCAGGACGGCAATATCTACACGACAGCGGGCGTGACGGCGGGCATCGATCTGTCGCTCGCCATGATCGAAGACGACTTCGGCCGCCAGATGGCGCTCGATGTCGCGAAGTATCTGATCGTCTATCTGCGGCGCGCGGGCGGGCAGTCGCAATTCAGCCCGCTGCTGGAGACGCAGGCGTCGCCGGGTTCGCAGATGGTCGCGCTGCAGCAGTTCATGCTCGACAACCTGCATGTCGACCATACGGTGGCGTCGCTCGCCGAACGCGTGCACATGAGCGCGCGCAACCTGTCGCGACTGTTCGCCAAGGAATGCGGCATCACGCCGATGACGTTTCTCGCCAATGCGCGTATCGATGCAGCGAGGCGCTTTCTCGAAGCCACCGACCTGTCGCTGCGCGACATCGCGCAACGCTGCGGCTTCGACGACACCGACGGATTTCGCCGGACCTTCCATCGCCGTCTGCAGATCAACCCGGCCGACTATCGCGACCGGTTCAGATCGAAGAAGCCGCTCGTAGAGAAGAAGAAATTGGCAGCGCCGCGCGGGGAGTCTCGCGTGTCTGCCACGGTGTCGAATAGCGCAATGCGTGACCCGCGCTAATACTGTTTGCAGCTCACGACGAGCTTGCGCGTCGGATAGCTGCCGTAATCGGTGTGGTTTCTGCTTTCCTGGCGATCCACCACATCGTAGCCGCCCGGACATGTTTTCCTTGCCGCCTTGTCGCAGATCTTCCAGCTATAGAGCAGGCCGTCACACGCAATCACCGCACCGTCGCGGCCGTTCGTGAGCGTCGGCTTGACAGTCGCGCTGCACGCGGTCAGAAAAAACATCAGGAGAATCGCGCTGCGCCGCATCAGATTCCCTCGGTGTGAGTGGATCGTCCGATTATAGAAGCCGATGCGCGCAGATAACGGGAGCGAACGCACGCTCCCGCTCAACTCGATGCACTCAGTGCTGCGGAATCTTCCCGCCGAGTTCGTCGTCGATGAACGCGCGGACGATGTCCTTGAACGACGCGTCGCCGTGCAGCCCAAGCTGCGTCGCGCGCGATACATCCCATCGCGCAGGCCAGCTGCCGACGATCTTCTCGACACGCTCGTCCGCCTTCCATTCGATGCGCGCCGCGACCGCCTCGCCCGCCACTTCGCGCAGCGCGGCGACCATTTCGTCGACCGTCACCGACACGCCCGGCAGGTTCACGGTGCGGCTCTTGCCCAACGCCGCGCTGTCGATCTCGCTACCCGCGATCAGACACTCGATCGCCTTGCGCGGCGACAGCAGCCACAAGCGTGTCGAGCCGCGCACGGGGCAGACGGCCGGCTCGCCAGTCAGCGGCTCGCGAATGATGCCGCTCGCGAACGACGACGCCGCCGCATTCGGCTTGCCCGGCCGCACGCTGATGGTCGGCAGCCGCAGCACGCGGCCATCGACGAAACCGCGCCGTGCGTAGTCGTTGAGCAGCAGCTCGGCGCCCGCTTTCTGCGCGCCATACGACGACTGCGGATTGAGCGCGGTTTCGTCGAGCACGACATCGGGCAAGTCGCCGCCGTAGACGGCGACCGAACTCGTGAACAGAACGCGCGGCCGATGCCCGCGCGCGCGGCACACGTCGAGCAACAGCCGCGACGCGTCCAGATTGATACGCATGCCAAGCTCGAAATCGGCTTCCGCCTGGCCGCTGACGATCGCCGCGAGATGGAAGATCGCCGCCGTCTTGTCGTCGATCAGACGTTCGAGCACGCTGCGCTCGGCAATGTCGCCGACTTCGACGCGCACGCGTTCGTCTTTCGGACCTTGCGCCGCGACGACGTCGAGCAACACCAGTTCGGTAATCGGCTGACGCTGTCCGTCCGTGCCCTTCAGTTCGCCGCGCGCGAGCAACTCGCGCGCGAGACGCTGGCCGAGAAATCCCGCGCCGCCCGTGATCAGTACTTTCATGTTCCTGTTAATCCTCAGTGTGTCTGTCGAACGCGCTCAGGTACAACCTCAGCCGCGTGCCTTCACGTATGGCCTGATCCATCCAAGTCCATCGGACGTGCCCGCACGCGGCCGGTATTCGCAGCCGATCCAGCCGTCGTAACCCAGTTCATCGATCAGCGAGAACAGATACGGATAGTTCACTTCGCCGATATCCGGCTCGTGCCGCTCGGGTACGCCCGCAATCTGGATATGACCGATGCCCTTCATATCGCGCTTGAGCTTCACGGCGAGATCGCCTTCGACGATCTGGCAGTGGTAAAGATCGAACTGCACTTTCAGGTTGGCCGCGCCGACTTCCGCGCAGATCGCCTGCGCATCGTCCTGCCGGTTCAGAAAGAAGCCGGGGATGTCGCGCGTGTTGATCGGCTCGATGACGACGGTGATGCCGTCCGCCTGCGCGGCCTTCGCTGCGTACGCGAGGTTCTTCAGATACACCTCGCGATGCGCGGCGCGCGATTGCTCCGGCTTGATCAAACCCGCCATCACATGCAGCTTGTCGTTGCCGAGCACGCGCACGTAGTCGAGCGCCGTGTCGACGCTGCGGCGAAACTCGTCCTCGCGGCCCGGCAACGACGCGATGCCGCGCTCGCCCGCCGCCCAGTCGCCGGGCGGCGCATTGAACAACGCCTGGGTGAGGCCATGCTCGTCGAGGCGCGCCTTCAGATCGGCAGCGGGAAAGTCATAGGGGAACAGGAACTCCACGGCCTCGAAACCGTCGCGCGCCGCAGCGGCGAAGCGATCGAGAAACGCGTGTTCGTTGTACATCATCGTCAGATTGGCGGCGAAGCGAGGCATCGAAGCAACTCCTTTTAAAGCACGTTTAGCGGTTCACGAGCCGCGCGGGCGTCAGCCAGGTGGCGAGCGCGCCGATCACGAGCATCGCGGCGAGCACGTACATGCCGGACTGCGTGCTGTGCGTGAGGTCCTTAAGATAGCCGATCATGTACGGACTCGCGAAGCCCGCCAGATTGCCGATCGAATTGATGATCGCAATACCCGCCGCCGCCGTCGCGCCCGACATGAACGCCGTCGGCAGCGACCAGAACAGCGGCGCGCAAGTCAGCACGCCCGCTGCCGCGATCGACAGGGACGCGATCGATACGACCGTGTTGTCAGCAAACGAAGCCGCGACCGTGAAGCCGACAGCACCCGCGAGCGCAGGGCCGATCAGATGCCAGCGGCGCTCGCGGCGCTTGTCCGCGCTGTGGCCCATCACGTTCATCACGACGATCGCGACCAGAAACGGAATGGCGCTCAACAGGCCGATCTGGAACGCGCCCGTCACGCCCGTCGATTTAACGAGCGTCGGCATCCAGAACGTCAACCCATATTGACCCGTGACGAAAGCGAAATAGATCAGCGACATCCACCACGTGCGCGGATCGCGAAACACAGCACGCACCGAATGCGACTTCGCTTTTTCTTGCGGCTGCGCGGCGATTTCATCGGCGAGCAGTTTCTTCTCGCGCGGCGTGAGCCATTTCGCGCTGGCGATGCCGTTGTCGAGATACAGAATCGTCGCGATGCCGATAGCGATGGCGGGCACCGCTTCGATCACGAACATCCATTGCCAGCCCGCGAATCCGTGATGCGAATCGAAGCTCTGCATGATCCAGCCCGACAGCGGATTGCCGAAAATGCCCGACACGGGAATCGCCGACATGAACACTGCGATGATCTTCGCGCGACGATGCGACGGGAACCAGTAGGTCAGGTACAGGATCACGCCGGGATAGAAACCGGCTTCGGCAAGGCCGAGCAGAAAGCGCAGCGCGTAGAACTGCGCGGGCGTCTTCACGAAGACGAAGAGCGCGGACATCACGCCCCAGGTGATCATGATCCGTGCGATCCAGATCCGCGCGCCGAGCTTGTGCATCAGGATATTGCTCGGCAATTCGAACAGGAAGTAACCGACGAAGAACACACCCGCGCCCAGCCCGAATACGGTTTCGCTGAACGCGAGGTCCTGCGACATCTGCAGCTTCGCGAAGCCGACGTTGACGCGGTCCAGATACGCGACCACGTAACACAGCATCAGGAACGGCACGATGCGCCAGAACACCTTGCCGTAGGTGCGTTCGATTTCGGCCGCGCCGGGTTGGCCGGCTGCGTCGGCGGTTGAGGCGGGGCGAGCGGATGCCGCCTGATAGCTAGTCATGCACTGTCTCCTTCGGATGGCGCCGGTTGTTGGCCGACCGCTTCATGGCGGTCGGTCCTCCGGCTTTATGCCTGGTTGGTCATGCGGATGGTCCGCGGCGTTCGCGGACCGTTGAGCCTTTACGCGTGCGAGCGATTCACCAGCGCGCACCGAACACCGCGCGCAACTCTTCGAGCGCGGCTTCGTCGAGTGAGGCGGGACGCGGGTTCGTCATCAGCCACAGGCGCGCTGTCTCTTCGAGTTCTTCGAGCACGTACGAAGCCTGAGAGACGGACCGCTCCCATACCACCGGCCCGAGCCGTTCGAGCAGCACGCCGCGCACGCTTTCGGCGAGCGCCGCGATCTGTTGCGCGACCTGCGGATCGCCGGGACGCCGGTAGCGGATCAGCGGAATGTGGCCGACCTTCATCACGTAGTACGGCGTGATGGGCGGCAGCACGTCGGCATCGTTCCAGACGCCCGCGAGCGTCAGCGCGACGAGATGCGTCGAATGCGTGTGCACGATGCCGCGCGCCTCGCGGTTGCGCTCGTAGACGCCGCGATGCAGGGCGAGCGTTTTCGACGGCTTGCCGCCTGAAACAGCGTTGCCTTCGAGATCGACCTTCGCGATCTGCGCGGGGTCGAGACGGCCGAGACACGCGTCTGTCGGCGTGATCAGCCAGCCGTCGTCGAGGCGCGCGCTGATGTTGCCCGCGCTGCCGACGGTGTAGCCGCGCTCGTACAGGCTCGCGCCCGTCACGCAGATTTCTTCGCGGACTTTCGCCTCGCTGTTCGCGTGGATGGCGAGCGTCATTGCGCGCCTCCGTCGAGTTGACGCAGCGCCTTCGCGAAGAAATCGACGGCGCCGAAGTTCCCCGACTTGAGCGCGAGCGCGAGCGGTTGCGCACCGATGGTCGCGGTCGCCGGCACGCCGGGATCAATCTGCTTGCCGATGCGCAGCATTTCGACGTCGAGCGCCTGCACCACGGCGCCCGATGTCTCGCCGCCCGCGACGACGAACTTGCGCACGCCGAGATCGTGCAGCCCGCGCGCGATCGCAGCCAGCGTGCGTTCGACCAGTTCGCCGGCCTGCGCGACGCCGAGTTCGCGTTGCGTGGCCTTCACGTCGTCCGGCGATGCCGTTGCGTAGATCAGCACGGGCTGAGGCTGCGCCGCATTCATATGCTCGCGCGCGAAGGCGAGCGCCTGATCGACGACGGGCTCGCCGCGCGCGGCCGCCAATGGATCGATGCGGAACGCGGGGCGCGTTTCGCGCCATGCGGCAACCTGCGCGTTGGTCGCTTTCGATGCGCTGCCCGCCAGCACGGCCGACGCGCCTTCGACGCGCGGCAGTTCACCCGCATCGGCGGCGTCGTCGAGCAGGCCGGCGCGGCGGAAATTGCCCGGCAAGCCGAGCGCGACGCCCGAGCCGCCCGTGATCAGCGGCAGTTCCGCGCAGGCCTCGCCGAGCGTGTAGAGATCGGCGTCCGAAACAGCATCGGCGATCGCCATGCGCACACCGTCGCGGCGCAGCGCATCGATCGACGCGCGCACGGCTTGCGGGCCTTGCGCCACCACGTCATGGCGTACGAGGCCGACTGTCGAGCGCGTCTGCCGTTGCAGCACGCGCACCAGGTTCGCGTCCGTCATCGGCGTAAGCGGATGATGCTCCATGCCCGATTCGTTGAGCAGCACGTCGCCCACGAACAGATGTCCGCGATAGATCGTGCGGCCGTTCTCCGGAAACGCCGGGCACGCGATCGTGAACGGCGTGCCGCCGCCGGCGGCCGACAGCGCATCGAGCAGCGCATCGGCGACGGGGCCGATATTGCCTTGATCCGTCGAATCGAAGGTCGAGCAGTACTTGAAGAAGAACTGGCGGCAGCCTTGCGCGCGCAGCCATTCGAGCGCGGCGAGCGACTGCGCGACGGCATCGGCGGCGTCGATGGTGCGTGACTTCAGCGCGACGACCAGCGCATCGGCTTCGATGTGGGTATCGGCAGTAGGTACGCCGATGGTCTGGACGGTGCGCATGCCGCCGCGCACCAGCATGTTCGCGAGGTCGGTCGCGCCGGTGAAGTCGTCGGCGATACAGCCGAGCAGAGGCTTGCGGGTAGAGGTGGTCATCTCTTTCGGCTCCGCTTAGCGCTTCGGCGGCACGTCGATGCCGGGGAAAATCTTGATGACGGCGGAATCGTCTTCGCCGCCATGCCCCGCCGTCGACGCCATCATGAACATCTGATGCGCCGCCGCCGACAACGGCAGCGGAAACTTCGAGCGGCGCGCGGTATCGAGCACGAGACCGAGGTCCTTGACGAAGATATCGACGGCGGAAAGCGGCGTGTAGTCGCCGTTGAGAATGTGCGGCACGCGGTTCTCGAACATCCACGAGTTGCCCGCGCTGTGCGTGATGACGTCGTAGAGCGCGTCGGGGTCGACGCCTTCGCGCAGGCCGAGCGCCATGGCTTCGGCGGCGGCGGCGATGTGCACGCCTGCGAGCAGCTGGTTGATGATCTTCACCTTCGATCCCGCGCCATGCTGGTCGCCGAGGCGATAGACCTTGCCCGCCATCGCGGCGAGCACGTCGTCGCAGGCGGCGTAGGCGGCGGCGGGGCCGGAGGTCATCATCGTCATTTCGCCCGATGCCGCGCGCGCCGCGCCGCCCGATACGGGCGCGTCGAGCAGGTGCAAGCCGGCCGCTTCGACGCGGCGGCCGAGGTCGATGGCGAAGTCGGGCGCAACGGTGGCGCAGGCGATCACGACGCCGCCCGGCTTCATCGCGCGAACGGCGCCTTGCTCACCGAACAGCACGGTTTCGGTTTGCGCCGCATTGACGACGAGCGTGACGACGACGTCGCATCGCGCGCCGAGTTCAGCGGGACTTGCGCAGGCCTTGCCGCCATCGGCGACGAACTGGTCGAGCACTTCGCGGCGCACGTCGCACGCATGCACATTGAAGCCGCCGCGCAGCAGCGAGCGCGCGACGCCCATTCCCATCGCGCCAAGACCGATCACTCCGACATTTCTGGACATACCCTTCCCCTACGAACAATGCTTCGGACAACGGCTCGCGCGTGTCGCGAGCGCACGTGTGTGTGGATCAGCAGATGCCGGCCTCGGCCAGGCGGCGGGCGGCGTTGTACATATGCGTTTGCGCGGCGTTGCGGGCGGCCATTGGATCGCCTGCGCGAATCGCGGCGACGATTGCGGCGTGCTCGTCGCGCACCTGACGCGAGAAGTCCTCGCGCAGCGCTTCGTTGCGGCGCGTGATGACGGTGCCTGCTTCGAGATACTGGTTGAGGAACGTTAGGGTCTTCAGGAAATACGGGTTGCCCGTCACGGTGGCGATGGTGCGATGAAACGCGACGTCTTCAGCGACACCGTCCCGGCCTTCGGCGACGGCTTCGTCGATCTTTTTGAGGACGGCGTCGATTGCCAGCATGTCGGCGTCCGTGCGGCGCATGGCAGCCTCCGCTGCGACTTCGGCTTCGATCGCGCGGCGCACTGCGAGGATGTGCAGTACTGAGCCGCCTTCCATTGCTTCTGCGTAGTCGATTCGCAGCGGGCGGATCGCGCCGTGGACTGACACGTACACGCCGCTGCCCTGGCGGGGCTCGACCACGCCTTCGTTCTTCAGGCGCGAGATGGCTTCCCTGATGACTGTGCGGCTTACGCCGAATTCTTGCGATAGCACGGCTTCTGTCGGCAGCTTGCCGCCGCGGGCGAAGGTGCCTTTGTCGATTTGCGCGAGCAGTTGTTGGGCGACGGTGTCGCTGAGTGCCCGGCTCGGGATTTTTTCGAACATATCAGTGGATTTGCCATGTCATAGGGTCATCATACAAATTTGCCTGCGGCGCGGGGTATGGGGGGAAACCCTCGGGAATGTGCCCTCGCGGCGCGGGCGTTGCCAGGTCGGGGGTTTTTGCGCCTTTGCGCTGGCGTCCGCGTTTTGTTATCGCGCTTCGCGCGTCGCGGTTTGGTGTTTTGGTGTTTTGGTGTTTGCGCTTGCATTCGCGATTTGTTTGCGTGCTTCAGGCGCGTCGCTGTTTGGTGTTTTTCGCCTTTGCGCTGGCATCCGCGTTTTGTTAGCGCGCTTCACGCGTCGCCCCTGTGCGGGGCGGCACCTACTTTTCTTTGCCGCCGCAAAGAAAAGTAGGCAAAAGAAAGCGGCTCACACCGCCAATTCTTGACCTTTGCCCACGGGCCCCCAACGTCCCCATCGTTCACACACCAGCGCCTTGGTTGGTGCCCGTTGCCAACGCTTCGAACAAACGCCTCACCCGCTTCAATTACCCGTACCCGGGCCAGCGGCAGCGAATGGTATGGGCCGCCCAGGTGGCAAACTGTGTGTAGGTTGTCGCGTCGTATATCTTGGCGCTCTTACCGGGTGGGACGCGTGCGCTATTGGTCTGGAGTGAAGCGTGTGGAGCAGCGAGGGCCCACACACAGTTTGCCACCTGGGCGGCCGTGGACTGTGTGGCGCAGCATGCTGAAACGCGGGGATATGAAGCGGGTGAGGCGCACCGCAAGAGCGTTAGCAACAAACGTGGGTCACGTGATTGCCGTGTGAAGTGTAAGAACCTTTGGGGGCCCTCAGGCAAGAACATGGGCTGGCGGTGTGAGCCGCTTTCTTTTGCCTACTTTTCTTTGCGGCGGCAAAGAAAAGTAGGTGCCGCCCCGCACAGGGGCAACGCGTGAAGCAAGCTAACGTAACGCGGATGCCCGCGCAAAGGCCAAAACACCAAACCGCGACGCCTGCAGCAAGCTAACGAATCGCGGATGCCAACGCAAAGGCAAACCGCCAATGCGACAGCACAAAGACCAAACCCCAACCCCCATCCAGCCGTCGCAGACAAAAAACCCCAAAAATCACACCACAAGAGACTGCTCTTCAAACGGCGCGGGCGCGCCAAAGAAAAACCCTTGCATGACCGTGCACCCCAGCCCCCGCAGCGCATCAGCCTGCGCCTCCGTCTGCACTCCCTCCGCAACGCACGTCAATTCCAGCGACCGGCACAACTCCAGAATGCTCCTCACGATATCCCGCGCCGCCGGATCACTGTCGATTCGATCCAGAAACCCGCGATCGATCTTTACCTTATCCAACGGCAGCCGATGAATACAGGTAAGACTCGAATACCCCGTGCCGAAATCATCGAGCGAGATATGCACGCCAAGCTGCTTGAACGCATCCAGCGCTGCAGACGCCTGCTCGAAATCCTGAATCACGGCAGTCTCCGTCACCTCGAACGTCAAACGCTCAGGCGCAATACCGCTCTCGCGAATCATGCCCGCAATATTCGCAACCGCATCCGCCGAGCCAATATCGCGCGCCGACAGATTAAAAGCGACACGCACGGCCGGATCGCACGTGCGCATCGTTGCGAGCACCTTGCGCAACAACGCCGCCGTCACCGTATGAATGAAATCGCTGCGTTCAGCAACCTTGATGAAAAGCGACGGCGGCACGTCACCCAGCGCCGGACTGCGCCATCGCGCAAGCGCCTCATACGACACGACTCGCTCGTGCAACGTGTCAACGATAGGCTGAAAATGCAGCGTCATTTCGCGTTCGAGGTCCGCGTGCCGCAACGCCTGCTCCACCTGTCCCAACTCGCGAATCTGCCTTTCATGCTCCGACGAGAAGATCGTCGTGCAGCCGCGGCGATACTCCTTGGCGAAATACAACGCATAGTCCGCACGCTCGAACAGTTGTGCGGGCGAAAACCCCGCATCGGGATAAACGGCGAAGCCCAGCGATCCCGACAGCCGCGCGGTCGCACCCGGCCACGCATACGGCGCACGCAGCATCTCGCAGATCGCCGCGCCGATATCGCGCAGTTCCTGCGTCTCGCGCACGTCCGTCACCAGCAGCCCGAACTCGTCACCGCCCAGGCGCGCCAGCCTGATGCGCGGCCCCGACACATCGAGCAACCGACGGCCCACTTCTTCGAGCACCCGGTCGCCCGCGCCGTGGCCGTACAGATCGTTGACCTGCTTGAAGCCGTCAAGATCGATTACACCAACGGCAAAGCGCGCATGCCCGTCCTGCGCCGTTTGAAAAAGCGCGTCGAGATCGGCGAGAAAGCGTCGGCGGTTCGGCAGTCCCGTCAAGAGGTCGAGATTGGCGAGGCGCGAATTTTCGTCGCTCAACCGTTGCAGTTCGGCCTGTTTCGCCTGCAAGGCGTGTTTTGATTCGACGAGGTTCGCGAAGTCGCGATAGTAGGTGATCAAAATGAAGATCATCGCGACGGCAACGAGCAACATGTTGATCGCAATCGCGACGAGCACCGCGTTATGCGTCAGCGAAAAGAACAGCGAGAACGGCACGATCACAATGGCCGTCAGCAGCAACGCGGCCTTGCGCATATGCATCAGACAGAAGATGCAGCCGATCACCGTAATCGACATGTAGAACGCTACGTGCGCGCGCGCGTACGGATCGCCATACGGGAACAACAGCAATCCCCAGCCGGTGAAGATGACACCCAGCAGCGCAATCAGCCAGACGGTCGTCTTGAGCCGCGACGCGACCTGCTCGTCCGTCAGCGAAGCGAGGTATTTTCTTCGCCTCACCCACACGACGAGCCGGATCGCGCAGGCCGTGCACATCGCGAGCGGCACCCAGATGGCGAGCCACGCCGGCGCAACGGCGACATGCGTTGCGGCCACAGCAACGCTGTTGATCACGAGGATCACGTACAGCAGCGGCAATTGCCGCGAAAACGCGTCGAACTGCGAGCGTGACAGCGCGGCCTTCACGGCGGGAATGGTGCGGAACGAAGCGAGGTCCTGCGGGCGAATCATGGCTCGGCAGCGTGAATGGGTCGGCAAGGTGCGCCGCCTGTCGATTGGTCCAGGCTGCGGGACGCGGTCGCGTTTGTCACGCTCCTGCATGTTTACGGCAGTTTCACGGCGAACCTGATGATACGAGAGCGACTGCGTTCGCCAGTAAAGAAACCTGCGTGATGTGCCGCGCTGTGTCGACGGCGCCACACACGCTTGCGCAACACGCCTGCTAATGCTCGCAAAAAGCCCATTTTTGCAGGGCATTCCTCAGATCAATAGTGCCTGAACAGCGGTTTGGTTTATCCGCCCAGGACCACAGCCGCGATCTCGACGAACAGGATTTTCACGATCGTCATCGACGGAAAGATCATGGCGTAGCCGACATCGGGGCGATCGGTGGGCGCAATGCGGTTCGCGAACGCGAGGATGGCCGGGTTGCCCGTCGCACCGCTGATCACGCCGACGGTCGCGTCGAACGGCAGGCGAAAAAGCCACAGGCAGCACGCCGCAGTAATGCACACGAGTGCAATCAGAATGACGGCGCCGTACAGCAGAAATGAGATGCCCGTGAGGCCGATCGTCGCAAAGAACTTCGGTCCCGACGACAGCCCCACTTGCGCGAGAAACACAGTCAGGCCGAAGTTGCGCAGCACGAGATTGGCGGAAAGCGGCATCGTCCAGACCAGTCCACCCAGTCGCCGGATCTTGCCGAGATAGAGCGCGACCAGCAGCAGCGCGGCAAGCCCCAGCGACAACTTGCCGACGCCCGGTATCGGCAGCGGAATCAGGCCGACCAGCAAGCCGATCGCGGCGCCGACGCCGATCGAGATGTAGCTCAACTCCGCCGTGCCCTTGATCGAATCGCCGAACAGCTTGCGCACGGCTTCGCGTTGACCGGGGCCGATCAGCAAGCCGACACGGTCGCCGAACTCGAGTATCAGCTCGGGGCTCGGCAGCATGTCGGCGTCGCCGCGGCGCACGTGCGCGATCGAGCACACCATGCCGTCGGGGAAGCGGACATCGCGCAGCGCGTGGCCGACGACGATGCGGCTCGACGCGAACACGCGCAGATAGTCGAGGTCTTCGCGGAAACGCGTCATGCGTCCGGGGTGCAATTCGCCGAGCAGTTCGGTGGCCTTGCGCAGTTCGTCGCCATCCATTGATGTGGCGAGCAGGACGTCGTCGGCTTGCATGACGAGATCGTCGGCGGGCAGCTGGTTGTGATGCGCGCGGCGCACGGCTGCGATGCCGAGGCCTGCGGGCAGGCGCGCCTTGAGTTCGGGAAAGGTGAGGCCGACGAATGCCTGGTTACGCAGCGCGATCTCGGCTGTCTCCATGATGTGCGCGGGCGGCGCTTCGATCTTGCGCGCCAGCGCGACGCTCAGCAGATACAAAAACAGGATTGGCCCCGCGACGCCGAACGGATACGCGACGCTATAGCCGACGGCCGCGCCTTCGCCCTTCAGCACGGCGAGCACCGCCTGCAGGCTTGCCGTGCTGGTGCCTGCGCCCGCATACAGGCCGAGCGCCTGATCGAGCTTCACGCCGAATAGCGGCCCGAGCGCGAGCGACACGAAGCCCGCGCCGATCACGCCGAGCACGGCGGCTGCGTTTGCCTTGAGTCCATCGGCACTCGACAAGCCAGCGAAAAATTGCGCGCCGTACTGCACGCCGATGCCATAGAGAAACAGCAGCAGACCCAACGTGCCGAGCACCGCGGGCGGCGCGGACTTCGGCGCGAATCCGCCGATTGCGAGTCCGACGAACAGCACCGCGCCCGAGCCGAGCGCCACGCCTTTGATGCTGCATTCGCCGATCACATAGCCCAGTGCGACGGTGAGAAACAAGGTGAGCAATGGCTGCGATTCGAGCAATGTCCGGACTGCGTCCATATCCGCTCCATAAGGTTTGTGCAGCGGCTGCTGTTAGCTAGCCAGAGAGCATGCACGTGATGTTTTTTGCGGTGTTCGCTCTCGTATTGCCAGATCAATGATAGACGCTGCGCGGAGGGGTGGTCGAATTGGGCAATGCGGTTTGGTGTTTTGGTGTTTGCGTTGTTGGCGGGCTTTGCGCGTCGCGGTTTGGTGTTTTTAGCCTTTGCGCTGGCATCCGCGATTTGTTAGGTTGCTTCAGGCGTCGCCGTTCTGGGTTTTGGACTTTGCGCTGGCATCCGCGATTCGTTAGCTTGCTTCAGGCGTCGCCGTTCTGGATTTTGGACTTTGCGCTGGCATCCGCGTTACGTTAGCTTGCTTCAAGCGTCGCCCCTGTGCGGGGCGGCACCTACTTTTCTTTGCCGCCGCAAAGAAAAGTAGGCAAAAGAAAGCGGCTCACACCGCCAGCGCTAATTCTTGCCTGAGGGCCCCCACAGGTTCTTACGCTTCACACGGCAATCACGTGACCCATCTTCGTTGCCAACGCTCTTGCGGTGCGCCTCACCCGCTTCATGCGTCCGCGTCGCAGCACGCCTTGCCAGACAGTCCTCCGCCGCCCAGGTGGCAAACTGTGTGTCGGCCCTCAGTGCTCCACACGCCTCACTCCGGACCATTAGCGCACGCGTCCCACCCGGTAAGAGCGCCAGGCTATACGACGCGACAACCTACACACAGTTTGCCACCTGGGCGGCACATACCATTCGCTGCCGCTTGACCGGGTACGGGTATCCGAAGCAGGTGAGGCATTCATTCGAAGCGTTGGCAACGGCCGCCAACCATGGCACTGATGTTTGAAGTGTGGGGACGTTGGGGGCCCGTGGGCAAACGTCAAGAATTGGCGGTGTGAGCCGCTTTCTTTTGCCTACTTTTCTTTGCGGCGGCAAAGAAAAGTAGGTGCCGCCCCGCACAGGGGCGACGCGTGAAGCGAGCTAACAATTCGCGGATGCCAGCGCAAACACCAACAAACCAAAACCAAAACCAAAACCAAACCAACATTACCGAAATGTAATCAACCCCCACCCACATCTCGGTATGATCAAACCATCCCCCTCTATCCGCAAAGCGGAGCAGAACAATGCGCATCCTGGTCATCGAGGACGAACCCAAAACAGCCGCCTACCTGAAGAAAGGACTGGAAGAGTCCGGCTATTCAGTCGAGGTAGCGAACGACGGCTCCCACGGCCTGATTCTCGCGCAGGAGGAGGACTACGACGTCATCATCCTCGACGTAATGCTCCCGTGGATGGACGGCTGGACCGTCGTGAAAACGCTGCGCGCCACGCGCACCACCCCCGTGCTCTTTCTCACCGCCCGCGACGACGTCGACGACCGCGTGCGCGGTCTCGAACTCGGCGCCGACGACTACCTCGTCAAACCTTTTGCGTTCGTCGAACTGCTCGCACGCGTACGCACGCTCGCGCGTCGCGGGCCGCCGCGCGAAAGCGAACTGATCCGCATCGGCGACCTGGAAATGGACGTGAACCGCCGCCGCGTCAAGCGCGGCACGACGCGCATCGATCTCACGCCGCGCGAGTTCTCGCTGCTGCAACTGCTCGCGCGCCGGCACGGCGAGGTGCTCAGCCGTACGCAGATCGCGTCGTACGTATGGGACATGAACTTCGACAGCGATACGAACGTCGTCGAAGTCGCCATTCGCCGCCTGCGCAGCAAGATCGACGACAACTTCCCCGTCAAGCTGATTCATACCGTTCGCGGTGTCGGCTATGTGCTCGAAATCAAGGACGCGGGTTGATGCGCGGCCGTTCGATCACCACCACGCTCGCGCTCGCGTTCGGCGCGACGACGCTCGCCGTGTTCGTGCTGGTCGGCAACTTTCTGTATCGCGCGCTCGAACGGGAGATCAGTTCGCAGGACGACATGAGCATCGTGCTCGCGGCCCGTCATGCACGACGCCTCGCGCAGGAAATCGAAGCATCGAAAGGCATTCGCGAGCATGGCGACCGCATCACGAGCATCGTGCTGGGCAATCCCGGCATGTCGATGGAGGTGTTCGATCCCAACGGGCAACTCGCCATCGAACACAATCTGACGAGCACGCTCGGCATGCCCATGCCCGCCAGCGACGGCTCGATTCTCGCCACCGGCCGCTCCATTCAGCGCGTGCCGCCAACGGTGCGCATCACGCAAGACGACATCGTCGCGTGGCGCAACAACACGGGTGCGCCGATTCGCGGCGTCGCCACCGACGCGACCTTGCGCGACGGCGAAACCGTCAGCATTCTGATCGCGCGCAACCTGAGCGACCGCTACGAACTGCTCGATCACTACCGCGATCAGATCAAGATCTACGGCATCATTGGCGTGCTGCTGACCACCGTGCTCAGCTATCTGCTGATTCGCGCGGCGATGCGGCCCGTACGCGATATCGCCGCGAGCGCCGCGCAAGTCACCGTGAACCGCCTGAACACGCGCATTGCCGTTAAACGCGTGCCGCGCGAACTCGAAACATTGGTGACCACGCTCAACGCCATGCTCGAACGCATGGATCACGGCTTCAAACAGATGTCGCGTTTCACCGCCGATCTCGCGCACGACATGCGCACGCCGCTCAGCAATATGCGCGGCGCGACGGAAGTCGCGCTCGCACGCACGCGCTCCGCCGACGAATACGAAGCCCTGCTCGCATCGAACCTCGAAGAGTGCGAACGCCTGTCGCGCATGATCGAGAACGTGCTGTTTCTCGCGCGCGCGGAGCATCCACAATTCGTCAAGCACATGCGCGTGTTCGATGCCGTACAGGAACTGACGCGCATCGGCGAGTATTTCGAAGGTGTCGCGGAAGATGCCGGCGTGCGCGTTCGCGTGACAGGCGCCGCGATGCTCACCGCCGATCTCGAACTCTTCCGCCGCGCCATCGGCAACCTGCTCGCGAACGCGCTGCGCTATACACCGCGCGACCGCGAGATCGTGCTCGACGCTCATGAGACCGACGGCAGCGTACGCATCACGGTGTCGAACGAAGGCGAGCCGATTGCGCCCGAACATCTCGAACGGATTTTCGACCGCTTCTATCGCGTCGACCCGTCGCGCAGTTCGTTGCCGTCATCAGGTTCGCCGCAAGGCTCGCCGGGATCGACGGGGCTGGGCCTCGCAATCGTGCGCACGATCATGGAGCTGCACGGCGGCACCGTGCATGCGGAAAGCGACGCGCGCAGCACGCGCTTCGTGCTGACGTTTCGTTGAGTGCGCGCGCCAAGCTAGCTGCGATTCAGCTGCGATTCAGCTGCTATTCAGCGGCTATTGCGCCTCTATTGCGCCCGCAGCCCCGACAGCGTGACGCGAAGCCCCGTACCGTTTTCGTTGTTGTCGATGCTCAGCGTCGCCTGATGGCGTTGCGCGACTTTCAGCGCAATCGCGAGGCCCAGCCCGCTGCCATGTTCCTTGTTGCCCGCGCTGCGATAGAAGCGGTCGAACACGCGTTCGCGCTCCACGTCCGGAATGCCGGGCCCGCTGTCCGACACGCACAGGCCGACGGTGTCGCCATTGCGCTTCAGGATCACATCCACCTTGCCGCCGCGCGGCGTATAGCGGATAGCGTTGTCGATCAGATTGTTGAGCAGCACCTCGATACCGGCTGGCTCGGCGCTGACCTTGTAGGCGTCGTCGGCATCGCGAGAGGGATTGAACTCCAGGCCGAGGTCGATCTGCCGCGCTTCGGCGAGCGTCGAAAAGTCGCCCACGGCGCGCTCGCACAGGCGGCGCAGGCTTACCGGCTCGAAATGCGCGCTGCGCTGCGCGTCTTCGCGCGCCATCGTCAGCAGTTGTTGCACGAGATGGATCAGCCGGTTCAGACGCCCTTCGATGCGCTCGAAAGTCTGCTTGTTACCGACCAGCGAGCCGTCGCGCTCGGCCCCCTGCAACTGCAGTTTCAATGCGGCGAGCGGCGAGCGCAGTTCGTGTGCAGCGTCGCCGACAAAAGTGCGTTGCGATTGCGATGCGAGGTTCAGGCGGTGCAGCAGGTCATTGAGCGCATCGACGAGCGGCTTCAGTTCGACGGGCATGTGTCCGTCCAGGCGCAACGGATCGAGCGAATCGAACGAACGGGTCGCGAGTGCGCGCGAGATGCTGCCGATCGGCGCAAGACCGCGTCTCACCACGAACAGCACGATCAGCACGATGACGGGCAGAAGCAGCGCGAGCGGCCACAGCGTGCGCAATGCGAGATGCAGCGCGAGATCTTCGCGCACGGACACGGGTTGCGCGACCTGCACGAACCGGTCGCCTTCCTGTACGCCGAAGACCCGCCAGTGATACTCGTCGCGCTCGACGGTGCGCAAGCCCGGCGGATAGCGCGGCACGTCTATGCCTTCGAGCGACTTGTACACGCTCTGACCTGCGTCGTCCCACACTTCGATGAACAGGCGATCGTCGGCGAGGCCCGCGAAGTCCGGCGTGCGCCGCGCGAGTTCGTTGATGCTGCCGACCGTCGCCGGCACCGAGAGCGCCACCGTGCGCAATTCGTAGTCGAACAGCTCGGTGGCTTCGAGCCGCGCGGTATAGAAAATGCCATACGCCGCGCTCAACGCCGCGAGCGCGAGACCCGCAATCAGCCAGCCGAGCAACCAGCGCCGGATCGACGTCATACGGCGCGCTTGAGCCGGTAGCCGACGCCACGCACCGTCACGATCTGGTCGGCGCCGATCTTGCGCCGCAGGCTATGCACATGCACTTCGATGGTGTTGCTGCCCACTTCCTCGCCCCAGCCATACAGCTTGTCTTCGAGTTCGGAGCGCGTGAAGACGCGCGCCGGCTCTTCGATCAGCGCCTGCAGCAGGCTGAATTCACGCGGCACGAGCGACAGCCGTTCGCCCTTCAGCGTCGCTTCGTGTGCGGCCGGGTTCAAGGTCAGATCGCCGTGCGCGTACTCGGGATGGGCGTGCCCCGTGCGCCGGCGCAGCAACGCGCGTACGCGCGCCGCGAGTTCGTCGAGATCGAAGGGCTTGACGAGATAGTCGTCGGCGCCCGCGTCGAGCCCCGCAATGCGACTCTCGACGGCGTCGCGCGCGGTGAGAATCATCACGGGCGCGCTGCCGCCGCTGCGCCGGTAGCGGTTGAGCACGTCGATGCCATCGGCCTTCGGCAGGCCGAGATCGAGCAGCACCAGATCGTAGACGTCGTGGGCGAGCGACAGCTCGGCTTCGCGCCCGTCGTGCGCCCAGTCGATGGCATAGCCCGCGCCACGCATCGTATCCACGACGGGCTCGCCAATCATTTCGTCATCTTCCACCAGCAGCAAACGCATGGCCCATGCTCTCCGTCGATAGCCTCCATTCTCGGAACCCGTAGCTTAACGCGCCCTTAAGCAGCGGTTCGCCGGAAGGCCGCTCAGACGCTCGCGCCGACGCGCTTCGGTATCGCAGGGAGGCCTTCGCAGGCTTCGCATCGGCCGAAGATCACGAGGCTAGACGCCAGGTAGTGAAAGTGCTGATCGGCGGCGATCTTGGCCTGCTGCTGTTCAAGGCCCGGATCGTACGCGTCCTGAATGCGTCCGCAGCGGTTGCAGACGAGGTGATAGTGGCGCTGCCCGCGATTGAGTTCGTAGATGATGCGCGCATCGCCCAATGTCGCGCTCGAGATGAGGTCCGCCTCATGCAACTGCGAGAGCGCGCGGTAGACACTCGCCAGGCTGCAAGGCTCCGGCTCGCGCGACAGCTTGCGATACACCTGATCGGCAGTGAAATGCTCGTGCGGGAGCTCGTGGAAAAGCCTCAGCACGGAGGCCCGGCTCGAGGTCGGGCGCAGGCCGGCCGCTTTTAACGCAGCGTAGATTGCAATCATGGGGAGCCCCGTCCGGTAGCGCAAAGCCTCTGTCGGGCTTCGCAACGGGCCATTCTGGCCGCGCGATCCTTAAGAATTGCTTAGCGGGCTTGCGGGGCGGGCGCAGCGCGTCTTGGGTGCTTCGCGCGCTTTGCGTACGACGCTCAGAGGAGCTCCAGCGTCCTCTCGTCCGGCTTGCCGCCGAAGTATCTGGCGAGCGCTTCGGTGAACACCGGCTCGTCGGGCGCGGCTTTCGAAAACAGCGTCATCGACGAATGGAACTTCAGGTAATCCGGATAGCCGAAGATGGTCTCGATCGACCGGCCCTCGACTTCGTTGACGGCCCGCGTCACCTGCTTTAAACGGGGACCGAGCACCGGATGTTGCAAATACGCGACAGCTTCGGGGAGTGAGTCAATGGCAAATTTTTGGGCCATTTGACTCGATCCGAGCCCCTGAAACTGGGGAAAGACATACCACATCCAGTGGGTTTGC
The DNA here is from genome assembly GCF_002902945.1 of Paraburkholderia caribensis. Taxonomy (NCBI): domain Bacteria; kingdom Pseudomonadati; phylum Pseudomonadota; class Betaproteobacteria; order Burkholderiales; family Burkholderiaceae; genus Paraburkholderia; species Paraburkholderia caribensis. The sequence continues at coordinate 286,076 of NZ_CP026102.1, read as the reverse complement.
TTGCGCCCGCCTCGCAATTCCGCTAGCGCCTGCTCATAAATAGGTGCCTGAGCATCGACGAAGCGTCGAAGGTCGAATTTATCGTCCATCCCGTCCTCCGCAATTCTTTGGCGTGCCGCAGCAAACGCATCCGGCATACCCGCCAATTCCATACAACAACCTTTCAGCCCCGCCTTTCCGACCGTCGGCGCGCCACAAAAGGGGCTCCGATGCGGCATTGCGACACTATGTCTCACCTCTGATCGCGCAATAGTTCGTTCGCATCAAAGTGCTGTACTGCAACACGTGCATTTCGTATTATGCGAGCGCTTATAAAAGGAGCAAGGAAATGCATGCGTTCGTTCGTTTGTTTTTGTAGAGGGCCGCGATGACGAAAAAAATCGCGGGCCGGCTAGCCGGTCTCGTTTCAATTGCCCCAGCCCTCCTGCTTTCGGGGTGCAACAACCTCGAGCTGCTCACGCCGAAAGGCCCCATCGGCGCCGCCGAGAAGTCGCTGATCGCGACCTCGACGTGGGCCATGCTGATCGTCGTGATTCCCGTCATCTTCCTGACGCTGCTGTTCGCATGGCGCTATCGCGCATCGAACAAGTCCGCCGAATACCGTCCGAACTGGTCGCATTCGACGGCAATCGAAGTCGCCGTCTGGACGATCCCCGCCTTGATCATTCTGTTCCTCGCCGTCCTGACGTGGAAGAGCACGCATGAGCTCGACCCGTACAAGCCGCTCGAATCGAACGTGAAGCCGATCAATGTCGAAGTCGTCGCGCTCGACTGGAAGTGGCTGTTCATCTATCCGGATCTCGGCATCGCTTCCGTGAACCAGCTGGCGATTCCCGTGGGCACCCCGGTGAATTTCCGCATCACGTCGGACACGGTGATGAACTCGTTCTTCATCCCGCAACTGGGCGGCCAGATCTACGCGATGGCAGGCATGCAGACGCGTCTGCATCTGCTGGCTGAAGAAGCGGGCGATTACGCCGGCACCTCGGCCAACTTCAGCGGCAAGGGCTTCTCGGACATGAAGTTCCGCACGCTCGCCGAGTCGCAGCAAGATTTCGACGCATGGGTCGCGAAAGCACGCGCATCGACGGACCACCTCTCCATGGATCGCTATTACGCAGTGGCGAAGCCGGAAGAAAAGGCCTCCGTGTCGTACTTCTCGTCGGTCGATCCCAAGCTCTTCAACAACATTGTTGCCCGCTACAACAACGGTCACGTCATCGACAACATGAAAGACGTGAACTGTGCACCTAACGGGACCAAGGGGTAAGCATGTTCGGTAAATTAACCCTGGAAGACATTCCGTACCACGAACCCATCATCGTGGTCGCAGGCGCCGGGATGATTCTCGGCGCGCTGGCCGTGCTCGGCGCAATCACGTATTTCGGCAAGTGGCGTTACCTGTGGACCGAATGGCTCACGTCGGTCGACCACAAGAAGCTCGGCGTGATGTACATCGTCGTTGCGATGATCATGCTGCTGCGCGGCTTCGCCGACGCGATCATGATGCGTACGCAGCTCGCGCTCGCGTATCACGCGCCTGGCTATCTGCCGCCGCACCACTACGATCAGATCTTCACGGCGCACGGCGTCATCATGATCTTCTTCATGGCGATGGCCTTCATGGTCGGCCTGATGAACCTGATCGTGCCGCTGCAGATCGGCGCACGCGACGTCGCGTTCCCGTTCCTGAACTCGCTGTCGTTCTGGATGACGGCGATCAGCGCGATCCTGATCAACATCTCGCTGCTGGTCGGCGAATTCGCGCAAACGGGCTGGCTCGCATACCCGCCGCTGTCGGAGCTGCAGTTCAGCCCGGGCGTCGGTGTCGACTACTACCTGTGGAGCTTGCAGCTGTCGGGTATCGGCACCTTGCTGACGGGCGTGAACTTCTTCGTCACGATCATCAAGATGCGCGCACCCGGCATGACGCTGATGAAGATGCCTGTCTTCACGTGGACTGCGCTGTGCACGAACGTGCTGATCATGGCCGCGTTCCCGATCCTGACCGTCACGCTCGCGCTGCTCGGCCTGGACCGTTACCTCGGCATGCACTTCTTCACGAACGATGCCGGCGGCAACGCCATGCTGTACCTGAACCTGATCTGGGCATGGGGCCACCCTGAGGTCTACATCCTGATCCTGCCGGCGTTCGGTATCTTCTCGGAAGTCATCTCGACGTTCGCGCGCAAGCCGCTGTTCGGCTACAAGACGATGGTCTACGCAACGTGCGCGATCATGGTGCTGTCGTTCCTCGTGTGGCTGCACCACTTCTTCACGATGGGTTCGGGCGCCGACGTCAACGCGTTCTTCGGCATTGCGACGATGGTCATCGCCATCCCGACGGGCGTGAAGGTGTTCAACTGGCTGTTCACGATGTACAAGGGCCGCATCGAGTTCACGACGCCCGTGCTGTGGACGATCGGCTTCATGGTCACGTTCACGATCGGCGGCATGACGGGCGTGATGATGGCGATTCCGGGCGCGGACTTCGTGCTGCACAACTCGCTGTTCCTGATTGCTCACTTCCACAACGTGATCATCGGCGGCGTGCTGTTCGGCTACCTCGCCGGCATGAACTTCTGGTTCCCGAAGGCGTTCGGCTTCAAGCTGAACGAGAAGCTCGGCAAGGCTGCGTTCTGGTTCTGGCAGATCGGCTTCTGGGTTGCGTTCACGCCGCTGTACGTGCTCGGCTTCATGGGCATGACGCGCCGTCTGAACCACTACGACAACCCGGCATGGCACCCGTGGCTGCTCGTCGCCGAACTGGGCGCCGTGCTCGTCGCAATCGGTATCGCCTGCCAGCTGCTGCAACTCGTGGTCTCGATCCGCGACCGCAACAAGCCGGAAAACCGCGACCTGACGGGCGATCCGTGGAACGGCCGTACGCTCGAATGGGCGACGACTTCGCCGCCGCAGATCTACAACTTCGCGACCGTGCCTGTCGTGCATGAACTGGATGCATTCCACGACATGAAGCAACGCGGCAATGTCGAGAAGCCCGTCTACCGCGACATTCACATGCCGTCGAACACCAGCGCAGGTTTCTTCATCGGCGTGTTCAGCCTCGCGCTGGGCTTCGCGTTGACGTGGCACATCTGGTGGCTGGCTATCGCGGCCTTTATCGGCGCGATCGGTACGTGGATCGCACGCAGCTTCGATAACGACACCGACTACTACATCCCCGCCGAAACCGTTCGCATGATGGAAGAACGTAACGGCGCTGGTTCGGGCGCGGCGATCGCCAAGCAACTGCCCGAAGCTGAGGAGATTGCCTGATGCTACAAAAAGCTATTGTTGCGGACCCGCATCATCACGACGCGGAACACGCTCCGTCCAATTCCGTGTTCGGCTTCTGGCTGTACCTGATGACCGACTGCATTCTGTTCGCGGCGCTGTTCGCGACGTTTGCAGTGATGAGCCACCAGTTCGCGGGCGGTCCGAGCGGCAAGGATCTGTTCGAGATCCAGGGCGTGGCGATCGAAACGGCGATCCTGCTGTTCTCGAGTATCACCTACGGTTTCGCGATGCTCGGCGCGCACAAGAACAACAAGAGCACCACGTTGTTCTGGCTGGCTGTGACGTTCGTGCTGGGCGCATCGTTCGTCGCGCTGGAAATCCGCGAGTTCTCGCACATGATCGCGGACGGCGCGGGTCCTGACCGCAGCGCGTTCCTGTCGGCGTTCTTCACGCTGGTCGGCACGCACGGCCTGCACGTCACGTCGGGTCTGGTGTGGATGCTGGTGATGATGATTCAGGTGGTGCGCGCGCCCGCTCTGGGTGAGCGCGAACTGCGCCGTCTGACGTGCCTGAGCCTTTTCTGGCACTTCCTGGACATCGTGTGGATCGGTGTTTTTTCGTTTGTCTATCTTGCGAGCGTGATCTAAATGAGCAGCCATTCTCACTCATCACATTCGGCGCACGGGGACGAAAGCCACGGCAGTTTCGGCAGCTACATGATCGGGTTCGTGCTGTCCGTCATTCTGACGGCAGCCGCATTCGGCGTGGTGCTGGCGGGCTGGGCGACGGGCACGCAGGCGCTCTACGCGATCGCCGGTCTCGGCCTCGTGCAGATCATCGTGCACCTGGTGTACTTCCTGCACATGAACACGTCGTCGGGTCAGCGCTGGAACGTGACCGCGTTTGCGTTCACCGTGCTGACGGCTGTTATCGTGATCGGCGGTACGCTGTGGGTCATGCATAACGTCAGCATGAACATGATGTCGCGCTAACCTTGCGTTAAGCGCGCATCCTCGCGCCGGTTGCACATGCCATAGCGTGCGGCCGGCGCGGTTTCCCTCCCCTGCTTCATCTGCGCTTTATCTGCACATCAACTGCTGATCAGTTGCGCGCCAGCATCTCCATCGGACGGCCACGTCCCGTCACGAGACATCCCGACCTGAACGCTTCGCCCTGACTGCTGGCGGCAGCGTCGCCAAACCCTCTGCCCAGCGCATCGAGCTTCACCTGTTCGGCACCTTGCGCGCAGGCGAACGTGCTGGCCTCCCGCGCCTGCGCATGCAGCAGCGCCCGGTCGGCAACCAGGTAAGCCAAAACGGCAATAACGGCGATGTGGAAAACTTTTCTCATGGGTTCGTCTCCTCGCGACTTAAGCGTACAGCGAACAACGGACGCTTAAATCTAGGGCAACCCCTGTAAGCCGCGATTGCGCCGCATCGTGTGGAAGCGCTTCCAGTGCCGCTTTTTTGTGCAGCGCACTTCTCCTGCGCAGGACCATCCAGCAATGTCAATGCCGAGTTCCGCAATAAATAAAAAACGCACTTGTGGCAGCGCAACATTATTATTTTGAGTTATCCTCGTTAACCCTGACCGTCATGCGTTTTGGTTACGCGCGTGCGCAAGCCGCGCATCGTCCCGCGCCCCTCGGGGCCGTCCGTCGAAATGTCCATGTAAGGTTTTTTGATCCTTCGCCCTGGGGGCGAGGGCCTGCTATTCGCGTTCAGGCGTTTCATCAAAGAGCAAATGCACCTCCCATCAGTCCTCGACCTCCTGATCTGGGTCCCCATCGTCGCCGGTATCGTCGTGCTGCTCGGCGGCTCTGACAGCGCGCAAAGCCGCACGCGCTGGCTTGCGCTAATCGGCGCGGCCGTCAGCATCCTGCCCGTCATTCCGCTGGTAGCGGGTTTCGATTCGTCGCTGTCGACGATGCAGTTCGAGCAGCAGTCCGCGTGGCTGCCCGAGTTCGGCATCTCGTATCACCTCGGGGTCGACGGCATTTCGCTGTGGTTCACCGTGCTGACGGCCGTGACGACGCTGATCATCGTGATCGCGTCGTGGGAATCGATCACCACGCGCGTCGCGCAGTACTACGGCGCGTTCCTGCTGCTGTCCGGCTGCATGCAAGGCGTGTTCACGTCGCTCGACGGCATGCTGTTCTTCGTGTTCTTCGAAGCGTCGCTGATTCCGCTGTATCTGCTGATCGGCACGTGGGGCGAAAAGCGCCGCGTCTACGCAGCCGTGCGTTTCTTCTTCTTTTCGCTGGTCGGCTCGCTCGCGATGCTCGCCGCGCTGATCTACCTCTGGGCGCACTCGCACACGTTCGACATCGCCACGTGGCGCACGCTGAAGCTCGACTTCATGCCGCAGATCATGGTGTTCATCGGCTTCGTCGCGGCCTTCTCGGTGAAGGTGCCGATGTGGCCCGTGCACACGTGGCTACCCGACGTCCACTCGGATGGCCCGACGGGCGCCGCCGTGCTGCTCGGCATGCTGAAGATGGGCGGCTACGGCCTGCTGCGCTTCGCGCTGCCTATCGTGCCGGACGCCTGCCATTTCTTCGCACCGGCGATGATCGCGCTGTCGCTGGTCGCGGTGATCTACGGCAGCCTGCTGGCGCTCGCGCAGACCGACATGCGCAAGCTGCTCGCCTACTCCGCCGTCGCGCACATGGGCCTCGTCACGCTCGGCCTGTTCACGTTCGACCGCATGGGCACGGAAGGTGCCGTGGTGCAGATGCTGTCGTACGGCATCGTGTCGGGCGCGATGCTGCTGTGCACGGGCATGCTGTTCGACCGCACGAAGAACGGCTCGATCGATGCCTACGGCGGCGTGGCCAACTCGATGCCCAAGCTCGCCACGTTTGCGATGCTGTTCTCGATGGCGAACGTCGGCTTGCCGGGCACGTCGGGTTTCGTCGGCGAGTTTCTGGTGCTGATGGGCGCGATCCGCTTCAACTTCTGGGTTGGCGCGACGGCTGCGCTGACGCTGATCCTGAGCGCCGCGTACACGCTGTGGATGTACAAGCGCGTGATGTTCGGCGCGGTCAAGAACACGCGCGTGTCGAGCCTGCGCGATCTGGGCCGCCGCGAATTCGTGCTGCTCGGCGCGATGGCCGTGCTGGTGCTGGCCATCGGCGTGCGTCCGAAGACCTTCACGGACGCGATCGGCCCGGCCACGGAAAACCTCGTTGCGCAAGCACAGGGCTCCGCGCTGCCGACGGATACGGGTGTCGCTTCGAACAACCGTGCGCCGGCTGCTGCGCCTCGTATGCCGGGCTGATCGGCTTCGACGGCAAGCATTCGACGGGCGTCCATCGGACGCCCGTTTTTATTTGCGTTGGCGCATTTGCGTTGGCGCATTCGCGCTGGCCCAACAAAAAAACGGCCTCGCATCGCTGCGAGGCCGTTTCTACATCGAGCCTGAAACGCGCGCTTAACCGCCGCGCCTCTCCATAAATCCGCCGAAGAACGCGCGCGCGTTCGCTTCGAGACTTTCCAGGTGATAGCCGCCTTCCTGCACGATCACGGAAGGCAAGCGCAACGCGCCGATCGCTTCACCGAGCCGCCCGAAACCTTCCGTCGTGACGGCCACCTGCGATTGCGGATCGTCCTTGTAGATATCGAAGCCCAGCGCGAGCACCAGCGCGTCGGGCTCGAAGCGCGTCAACACGCGCAGCGCTTCGTCGAGCCTGTCGAAGAACACCGCTTCCGACGAACCATGCGGCATCGGCAGATTGACGTTGAAGCCATCGCCCGAACCCGCGCCGCGCTCTTCCTCATAGCCCGCTACCACGGGATAAAAGTTGGTCGGATCGCCGTGAATGGAGATGTACAGCACGTCGTCGCGTCCGTAGAAAATCTCCTGCACGCCCTGGCCGTGATGCATGTCGGTGTCGAGAATCGCGACGCGCCTGAAGCGGCTGCGCAACGACTGCCCCGCAATGGCCGCGTTGTTCAGATAGCAGAAGCCGCCCGCCGCATCGGCGCGTGCGTGATGGCCCGGCGGCCGGCACAGCGCATAGGTTTCGCGCGCGCCTTCGTTGACGGCCGACGCCGCCGCCAACGCGCTCTGCGCCGACCAGTACGCGGCACGCCACGTATTCGCGCCCACGGGGCAACTGCCGTCGGCGAGATACCGCGCCGCCTTCGCGAGCACGCCGCGCAACGGATTCGGATCGCGCACGTAGATGTTCGACATTACTTCGTCGCCCCAGTCGTCGGGCATCTTCTTCCAGTCGCGGTGCGCTTCTTCCAGAAAGCGCAGATAGTTCATGTCGTGCACAGCGGCAATGGCGGCCGTGCCATGATCGGCCGGTTCGACGACATCGAAGTCCAGGGACTTCGCCGCGGCCACCAGCCGCGCCGCGCGTTCGGGCACTTCCTGCGGCTCACGCATCTGGCCACGCGACAGATAAGAGCGCGGATGATGCAGCAGTTGTTCGGGGTGAAAAAAAGTCTTCATCGCCAATCCTTTCTTATTGCGCATCCGCCGTCGCCATCGCGCCCGCGCGCGCCAGCACCGCATTGAGCAGCACGTTCGCGCCGCGCGTGACGTCTTCAGGCAGCGCGTCTTCGGCCTCGTTGTGCGACAGTCCGTCGACGCACGGAATGAACACCATCGCCGTCGGGCAATAACGCGCGAGATGAATCGCATCGTGACCTGCGCCGCTGACGATGCGTTCGTTCGAATAGCCGAGCGCTTCGACCGCTTGCGCCACCAGATCGACGCATGCGCTATCGAACGGCGTCGCGGGGCTGCGCCAGTACGTTTCGACGCGAAGCTGCACGCCGCGCGCTTGCGCCACGCGCTCGAAGGCCGCGCGCAGATCACGCTCCATCGCATCGACTTCGCTGTCTTCGTGATGACGCAGATCGACGGTGAACGACACTTCGCCTGCAATCGTGTTGCGCGACGCATTCCTGATGCCAACCTGCCCGATCGTCACGAGGCCGCGCGGCGCGTAGCGTTCGACGATGCGCTCCAGCTCCGTCGCCATCTGCGCGCTCGCAAAGTAAGCATCCTTGCGATACGGCATCGGCGTCGTGCCCGCATGCGCGGCCATGCCCGTCACCGTGACGTCGAGCCAGCGGATCGCCTGGCCGCCCGTCACGACGCCGATGGTCGTGCCGTTCGCTTCGAGCACAGGGCCCTGTTCGATATGCGCTTCGAAATACGCATCGACGGCCTGGCCTTTAACCGCGCGTGCGCCGCGATAGCCGCTCTTTGTCAGCGCATCGGCGAGCGTGATGTGATCGGCGTCTTCCTTCGCCAGCGCGTCGTCGAGCGACGTGATACCCGTGAACACCGCAGAACCGAGCATCGCAGGCGTGAAGCGCGCGCCTTCCTCGTTGGTCCACGAGACGATTTCGATTGGCTTCTCCGTCACGATGTTGGCGTCGTTCAGCGCGCGCACGAGTTCGAGCGCGGCGAGCACGCCGTAGACGCCGTCGAAGCGGCCGCCTTCCGGCTGCGTGTCGAGATGGCTGCCGATCAGCACGGGCGCTGCATCCTGCTGCGCACCTTCACGCCGCGCGAACAGATTGCCGATTTCATCGACGCTCACCGTCATGCCCGCGTCGCGGCACCACGTGGCGAACAGATCGCGGCCGCGCACGTCTTCATCGGTGAGCGCAAGACGCCGCACGCCGCCCTTCGGCGTCGCGCCGATTTGCGCCATGTCCATCAGGCTTCGCCAAAGGCGCGCGCCGTCGATTTGCAACAGATCTTTCATGAGTCTTCCGGGTCGTTCAACGTGAGTTCGGTTCAATGCGCGCCGACGGCTTCAGCCTGTTCCGCGTGCGCCGCGCGCCGTGCGTCGAGCGCGACGATGCACACCAGCGAAATCCCTGCGAGGCAGGTATAGAACACCGCGAGCGGCCACCATTGGCCCGTATAGCGATGCGCGAGCCACGTGCCGACCAGCGGCGTGAGACCGCCTGCCACCGCGCCGCACACCTGGTACGCGAGCGAGATGCCCGAGTAGCGCACGCGCGTCGGGAAGATGCCGCTGACGAAGCCTGCGATCACCGAGTAGAAGCTCGCCATGCAGACCACGGCAATCGCGATGCCGATCACCATCGGCACGGCCGAGCCGCTTTGCACGAGCATGAACATCGGATACGGCGAGATCATCGCGAGCAAGGCGGCGATCTTCAGGAAGCGCGCGCCGCCGATGCGCTCTGCCAGCCACGCGGCGAGCGGCTGCGACACGAACTGGATGATCGCGACGGCGAACAGGCAATCGAGAATCAGCGAGCGCGTCACGCCGACGTATTGCGTCGTGTACGCGATCATGAACGTGTTGGTGAAGTACACGCCCGCAATACCGATCGTATTCGTGCCGATGCACAGCAGCACGAGGCCCCATGCCGAGCTGAACACTTCGGCGATGGGCAGCTTCGCCGTGCGGTTCGATTCCTTCACACGCTGGAATTCCGGCGATTCGTTCACGCCGAGACGGATCACGATACCGACGATCAACAACACGGAGCTGGCGAGGAACGGCAGACGCCAGCCCCAGGACATGAAGTCCGCCTTGTCCATCGAGGTCACCGCGCGAAACGCGATCAGCGACAGAATCAGTCCCGCCGGGCTGCCTAGCTGCGCAAACGACGCGAAGAACGTTCGGCGCCCTTGCGGCGCATGTTCGCCCGCCATCAGCACCGCGCCGCCCCACTCGCCGCCAACCGCAATCCCCTGCACCACGCGCAGCAGCACGAGCAACACCGGCGCGAGCATGCCGACTTTTGAATAGTCGGGCAGCAGGCCGACGCACACGGTCGCAATGCCCATCATCATCAGCGTGGTCATCAGCGCTTTCTTGCGGCCGATGCGGTCGCCAAGATGGCCGAACACGATGCCGCCCAGCGGCCGCGCGAAAAAGCCCACGGCAAAGGTCGCGAACGACGCCATCGTGCTGACGAAGCGGTCGCCCGACGGAAAGTACAGCTCGCCGAATACGAGCGCGGCGGCCGTCGCGTAGATATAGAAGTCGTACCACTCGATCATCGTGCCGATGAACGCGGCCGTTGCGGCGCGACCCGGCTGACGGGCGGTACTGATGGCTTGGGTCATGCTGGCTCCTGATACACGTCTGACGTGGGTTGAACCCGTGGTTTCGCGCGCGGTGTTGGGATGGATATGCCGCCCTTCTCTCCGGGCGGTCGCGCGCCACGGCATGTGACGTTTATCGGCGGCCAGAAAACATTAGTCAAATTTCGAGTTATTATTCTGCGCATAAATTCAACTTATAGTTGCCTTCGATGCGTACCGACATCGCCCGCTTTCTGAACGACCGGCTCGATTGGAATCTGCTGCGCACCTATCTCGTCATCATGCAGGAGCGCAGCCTGAGCCGTGCCGCGGCACGCCTGCACGTCACGCAGCCGGCCGTGAGCCAGGCGTTGCGGCGGCTGGAGGAAACGCTGGAGCGCAAGCTGATCGACCGGCGCGGCCCGTACTTCGCGCCGACCCAGGCGGGCGAAGAGGTCTATCGCATTGCGAGCGATATCTACGGCAACATCTCGCGGCTCGAAACCGAGATCGACGACCGCACCGAGGACATCAGCGGGTCGATTCGCCTGTTGACCATCAGCCGCATCGAGTCGCCCGTGTACGACGAGTTTCTGGCGGACTTTCATCGCGCGTATCCGCGTATCGACTTGCAGATCGAAGTGATGCGCTCGTCCGACATCATCTCGTCCCTGCTGCAGAAAACGGCGACGGCGGGCCTCGGCCTGTGCCGCTCGCCGCACGACAAACTGGAAATGCGCTGCTTCCTGCGCCAACGCTATGCGATTTTCTGCGGCCGTCATCACCGGCTGTACGGCAAGTCGCCATTGACAATGGAAGACCTGCTCGCCGAAAACTTCGTGTCGTTCACGAGCGACCAGATCGGCGACAGCCTGTCGCCGCTGACCGTGTTTCGCGACCAGAAGGGCTTCACGGGGCGCATCGTCGCGTCGTCGCCGAGTCTCGATGAAGTGCGGCGGCTGATCTTCGCGGGCTTCGGCATCGGCTGCCTGCCCGAGCACATCGTGCGCGACGACATCGCGCAGCAGCGCCTGTGGCGTCTGCCGCCCGAAGAAGGACTCGTCGATGTCGACGTGCATCTGCTGTGGCATCGCGAGCGCAAGATGAATGCGGCGGATCACGCGTTTCTCGACAGCATGGAGCGCTGCATGCGCCGCTATGCGCTGGCGGAACGACTGGGCAAATGACCTGTTTGCGAAGCACCCGACTGGTGCGCACGCGCGCGCGCAGATCGCGATCGCGCTTCAACCTTGTGCACGAACCGCATGCGACAAGCGCCGAATCCAAGTAAAGACGGCAATGGCATGCTTATCGCTTAGTGACAGGCAGGAGCCGGTGCAGCATCCGGTTTAGCAGTCACAATCTGGCAAATGGACGACTAGGGTTCCGGTCCGCATCGATGCGAACGCAAGCATCCGGTGTGCGACGCTGGTCCGAGAGTTGTCGACCTCGATGAGGTTACACGGCGGGATAAAAGCCCGGGAGAGAACGCGATGCGTCGCGCCGCTCCTGCCGTCGATAACCGTCCCTGCGAGGTCAACCTCATGCGCAAGCTTCGTTTTGCAGCCGCTGCCGCCGTCGCTCTCTCCCTGTGTTTTTCCACGCCTTCATTCGCTCAAGCCCGTAAGGACTTCAAGGTCTGCTGGACCATCTACGCCGGCTGGATGCCGTGGGGCTATGCGAAAACGCAAGGCATCATGTCCAAATGGGCGAAGAAGTACGGCATCAACGTCGATGTCGTGCAGTTGAACGACTACATCGAATCGATCAACCAGTACACGGCCGGCAAGTTCGACGGCTGCGCGATGACCAACATGGACGCGCTGACCATTCCCGCCACGGGCGGCGTGGACAGCACGGCGTTGATCGTCAGCGACTACTCGAACGGCAACGACGGCGTGCTCATCAAGGGCGTGGGCAAGAAAGTCGCCGACCTCAAGGGTCAGCCCGTCAATCTCGTCGAACTCTCCGTCTCGCACTATCTGCTGGCGCGCGCGCTCGAATCGGCAGGCATGAGCGAGCGCGACATCAAGACCGTCAACACGTCGGATGCCGACATCTCCGGCGCGTTCGCGACGCCCGCCGTGCACAACGCCGTCACGTGGAACCCGATGCTCGCCGATCTGAAGGCGAAACCGAACGTCACCGAAGTGTTCGATTCGAGCCGCATTCCGGGCGAGATCATGGACATGATGGTCGTCAACACGAAGACGCTGCATGACAACCCCGCGCTCGGCAAAGCGCTGACGGGCGCATGGTTCGAAATCATGCAGACGATGCACGGCACGTCGCCCGACAGCCAGGCCGCGCTCACGGAGATGGCGAAAGCATCGGGCACCGACCTCGCCGGCTACAAGGCGCAACTCTCGACCACGGCGCTCTTCTACACGCCGCAACAGGCGCTCGATTTCGCCACCAGCCCGAACATGCCGAAGATCATGACGCGCGTCGCGCAGTTCTCGTTCGATCACGGGCTGCTCGGCAAGGGCGCACCGAACGCGGGCGCAGTGGGCATGGCGTTCGACAACAACGTGGTGGTCGGCAGCAAGAGCAACCTGAAGCTGCGTTTCGATCCGACGTACGTGCGCCTCGCCGCGCAAGGCAAGCTGTGAGCGCGGCTGCGTTCTGAAGGAGAGGCCCATGCGGCTCATCAACCGACATCCCGGCCGCACCGGCAGTCTCATGCTGTTGCTGCTACCCTTCATCGTGCTGATCGCGGTGTACTTCACCGGCTCGTCGCTGCGGCTGCAGGCCAATCCCGACGACAAGCTGCTGCCGAGCGCCACGCAGATGAAGGACGCACTGCACGAGTACGCGTTCTCCGAAGACAAGCGCACGGGCGAATACATGATGTGGGACGACACGGTGTCGAGCATGAAGCGGCTCGGCATCGGGCTGGCCGCGAGCGCGGCGATCGCGCTGGTGTTCGGCATCGTGACGGGCAGCATTCCGCTCGCGGGCACCACCCTGTCGCCGTTCATCACGGTGATATCGATGATCCCGCCGCTTGCGGTGCTGCCGATTCTCTTCATCGTGTTCGGCCTCGACGAGCTGTCGAAAGTCGTGCTGATCGTGATCGGCATCACGCCGATGATGATCCGCGATCTGCAACAGCGCACGCGCGAAATTCCCGAAGAGCTATGGATCAAGGCACAAACGCTCGGCGCATCGAGCTGGACGCTGATTCTGCGCGTGATCGTGCCGCAACTGTTGCCGCGTCTGTTGATCGCATTGCGTCTGGCGCTGACGTCGGCGTGGCTGTTTCTGATCGCGGCGGAAGCGATCGCCTCGACGGATGGCCTCGGCTATCGCATCTTTCTCGTGCGCCGCTATCTCGCGATGGATGTGATCCTGCCGTACGTCGCGTGGATCACGCTGCTCGCGTGGTTGATCGACGAAGCGCTGCGCCGTCTCACGCAGTGGGCGTTCCCCTGGTACAACGGAGGCCGCGCATGATCGAGATCCGCAACCTGTGGAAACAATACGACGATCAGGTCGTGCTGGAGCGGCTCAATCTGCGCATCGCGGAGGGCGAATTCTGCTCGATGGTCGGCGCGTCGGGCTGCGGCAAGTCGACCTTCCTGCGCCTGCTGCTCGGCCAGGAACGTCCGACGCGCGGCGCCATCCTGCTCGATGGCGAACCGTTGCCGCCGGAGCCGGACCCGCATCGCGGCGTCGTGTTCCAGCGCTATTCGGTGTTTCCGCACCTCACCGTGCTGCGCAACGTGATGCTCGGCCTCGAACTGCCGCATGCGCCGCTCACGGGGCGCCTGTTCGGCGCGCGCCGCCGCCTTGCAAAAGATGAAGCCGTGGCGATGCTCGCGCGCGTCGGTCTCGCCGATTCGCTCGACAAGTATCCGCATCAACTGTCGGGCGGCATGCAGCAACGTCTCGCGCTCGCTCAGGCGCTGGTGATGAAGCCGCGCGTGCTGTTGCTCGACGAGCCGTTCGGCGCGCTCGACCCCGGCATCCGCCGCGACATGCACGAACTGCTGACGGGCCTGTGGCGCGAGGCGAAGCTGACCGTTTTCATGGTCACGCACGATCTGAAGGAAGGCTTCACGCTCGGCAGCCGCGTGCTGGTGTTCGACAAGGTGCGCATCGATCCGCAAGCGCCGCAGGCGTACGGCGCGCGCATCACCTACGACATTCCCCTCGAACGCAACGGCGTGCGCGAACCGCACGCGGCGACGACGATTCCGCCGCTGCTCGCCGTGCCTGCATGATGGAAAGGACACAACACATGAACGAAACATTGCTCGAAGAAACCGTGCCCGGCGGCGGCCATGCATCGCTGATCGTCAAGCGCGGACAGTTGCTGCGCATCACCGATCCGCGCGGCGGCGCGAACGTCGCGATGCTGCTCTTCAATGCCGCCGAAAAAAGCGAGCGCCTGAATCTGCCCGACACGCTCAAGTGCCAGCACACGGCCAAACTGACCAAAGGCCATTGCCTGTATTCCGACATGGGCCGCGTGCTCGCTGCCATCGTCGCGGATACGTGTGGCTGGCACGACAGTCTCGCGGGTGTATCGAACGCGGCGGAAGTGTTCGAGAAGTACGGACAAGGCCGCTATCAGGAACTGCGCAACGCGTTCTATCGCAACGGCACCGACAACCTGCTCGTCGAACTCGGCAAGTGGGGGCTCGGCGTGTCGGATCTGCTGATGACGCTCAATCTCTTCACCCGCGTCGATGTGACGGATGCGGGCGCGCTCAGCTTCGTCGAAGGCAATTCGAAAACGGGCGACTACATCGAACTATATGCGCCGATGAACACGCTCGTCGTGCTGACGGCGATCCAGCATCCGCTCGACCCGAACCCCGAGTACGCACCGAAACCCGTGAAGCTCACGCTGCGCGCCGCCGACAGCCAGGTCGCGGAAATCTGCCGCACGTCGTGCGATGAAAACGCGCGCGGCTTCATCAACACCGAACGATTCTTTCTCTGAGCGGAACGCGCGCCATGACGACATCCATCCTCACGACCAGCACGCTCGACCCCGCCGACGCGATCTTTCGCGAGACCTTGCCTGCGGGCGAGCCATGGCTCAAGGAACTGAAAGCCGGCCAGACGCTGCGCATTCGCGACGTAGAAGGCAATCAGGCAATCGACACGCTGTTCTACAGCCTCGCCGATCCGCGCGAGCGCTACGACGCGCAACGCACGCTGCGCCGCCAGCAAAGCCTTTATCTGACCACGGGCACCGTGCTCTATTCGAACCTCGGCAACCCCATGCTGACCATCGTCGCCGACACCTGCGGACGTCACGACACGCTCGGCGGCGCATGCGCGCAGGAAAGCAACACCGTGCGCTACGCGCTCGAAAAGCGCTACATGCACAGCTGCCGCGACAACTACCTGCGCGCCTGCGCGCACGACGGCCGTCTGTCGAAAACCGACATCGCCGCCAACATCAATTTCTTCATGAACGTGCCCGTCACATCCGAGGGCGGCCTCACATTCGAGGACGGCATTTCCGCGCCCGGCAAATACGTCGAAGTCCGCGCGGAAATGGACGTGATCGTGCTGATTTCGAACTGCCCGCAACTGAACAATCCGTGCAACGCATATAACCCCACTCCCGCGGAGCTGACGATATGGAACTGAGCACGCTGCGTCTGTGGCTCTACACGGTGATGAAAGTACGCGCCGGGCGTTTGCTGCGCATCGACGGCGCTATGGAATACACGAAGCACCCAGCCCGCTTTTAAGAACTGAAACGAAGCGACCTGCCGTGGACGACCTCGGCATGCATGCCCACGTGGCGGGACGACCCGCCCACGCATTGAACATCCACTCATGTTCGATAAAGTCCTCATTGCGAATCGCGGCGCGATTGCCTGCCGCATTCTGCGCACGCTGCGCGAACTGAACGTCGAAGGCATCGCCGTCTATAGCGAAGCGGACCGCGCGAGCCGTCACGTCAGCCTCGCCGACACGGCATGCAGTCTCGGCGACGGCGCGGCAAGCGTCACCTACCTCGACATCGCGAAGCTTCTGGAAATCGCACGCGCGCAAGGCGCACAGGCGATCCATCCGGGCTACGGCTTCCTGTCCGAAAACGCGGCGTTCGCCGAAGCATGCGAAGCGGCTGGCATCGCGTTCATCGGGCCGACGCCCGCGCAATTGCGCGCCTTCGGTCTGAAGCACACGGCCCGCGCGATCGCCGCCGAACAAGGCGTGCCGATGCTCGAAGGCACGGGCCTGCTCGACGGGCTCGACGCCGCGCTCGAAGCGGCGCAACGCATCGGCTACCCGGTGATGCTGAAAAGCACGGCGGGCGGCGGCGGGATCGGCATGCGCGTGTGCCGCTCGGCAGAGGAACTGGCGGCGCAGTTCGACAACGTGAAGCGCCTCGGGCAGAACAATTTCAGCGATGCCGGCGTGTTCCTCGAAAAGTACATCGAGAAAGCGCGGCATCTCGAAGTGCAAATATTCGGCGACGGCGAGGGCGCGGCCATTGCGCTCGGCGTGCGCGACTGCTCCGTGCAGCGGCGCAACCAGAAGGTGCTCGAAGAAACGCCCGCGCCGAACCTGCCCGACGGCGTCGAAGCCGCGCTATGCGAAGCGGCGATCCGGCTCGCGCAAGCGGTGTCGTATCGCTCGGCGGGCACGGTCGAATTCGTCTACGACAGCGATGCTGCGCGCTTCTACTTTCTCGAAGTGAACACGCGTTTGCAGGTCGAGCATGGCGTGACCGAACAGGTGTGGGGCGTAGACCTGGTGCGCTGGATGATCGAACTGGCGGCGGGCACGCTCGCGCCGCTCGACGTGTTGGCGCGCGATCTGAGGCCGCAAGGCCACGCGATCCAGGCACGCCTCTATGCGGAAGATCCCGGCCGCGATTTCAAGCCCTGCCCCGGGCTGCTGACCGACGTGTCGTTCCCGCCTGCCGATGGCCGCGCGCTGCGCATCGACACATGGATCGAGGCCGGTTGCGAGGTGCCGCCGTGGTTCGATCCGATGCTCGCGAAGCTGATCGCCTGGCAACCGACCCGCGATGCGGCGCGCCACGCGCTCGACGCCGCGCTCGAAGCGTCGCGCATCTACGGCGTCGAGACGAACCGTGACTATCTGCGGCAGATTCTTGCCGACACGCCATTCGCGAGCGGCCATCCGTGGACGCGTTGCCTTGAAGGCCTGCGTTATCGCGCATCGACATTCGAAGTGCTCAGCGGCGGCACGCAGACTACCGTGCAAGACTACCCGGGCCGTCCGGGTTACTGGGCCGTCGGCGTGCCGCCCTCGGGACCGATGGACGACCGTGCGCTGCGCCTCGGCAACCGTCTGCTCGGCAACGACGCACAGGCCGCCGCGCTCGAAATCACGATGAGCGGGCCCACGTTGCGGTTCAACACGGATGCCGTCGTCACCGTGACGGGCGCGACATTGCCCGTCATGCTCGACGAGATTCCGCAGCCGATGAACACGACGTTCCTCGTCGCAGCCGGTTCGACCCTCGCGCTCGGCACGATCCGCGGCGCTGGCGCGCGCGCCTATCTGTGCGTGCGCGGCGGGCTGGACGTCGCACAGTATCTGGGCAGCCGCAGCACCTTCACGCTCGGGCAGTTCGGCGGCCACGGCGGACGCGCGCTGCGGGCGGGCGACGTGCTGCATCTTCATCCGCTCGCTGATCGCAATGCGGGCGCTTCAATGCCTGCTGCGCTCACCCAGCGCCTCGACGATGTGCGCGTGCTGCGCGTGATCTACGGCCCGCATGGCGCGCCCGAATACTTCAGCGCGCCCTATATCGATCAGTTTCTCGACACCGACTGGGAGATCCATTTCAATTCGAGCCGCACAGGCGTGCGGCTGATCGGCCCGAAGCCCGAATGGACGCGCGCCGACGGCGGCGAAGCGGGGCTGCATCCGTCGAACATTCACGACAATCCGTATGCCGTCGGTGCAGTCGATTTCACGGGCGACATGCCCGTCATTCTCGGCCCCGATGGCCCGAGTCTCGGCGGCTTCGTGTGTCCTGTCACGGTGATCGAAGCGGACCTGTGGCAGATCGGCCAGTTGAAGGCAGGCGACAAGGTGCGCTTCGTGCCCGTCGATATCGCCACCGCGCGCGCAGCGGCACGCGCACGTATCGAAGAAATAGTCACGCTCGCCGCGCACGCAAGCTCTCCGCAAGCCGGCGAAGAACGCGCGGCGTTGCAGTCGCCCATCGTGCTCAACGTCGGTGAAGGCGATGACCGGCTCGTCGCGCGACTGTCCGGCGACACGCATCTGCTGCTCGAAATCGGCCCGTCCGAACTCGATCTCGTGTTGCGCTTTCGCGGCCATGCATTGATGCAATCGCTCGAGGCGTTGCAGTTGCCCGGTGTGATCGATCTGACGCCCGGCATCCGTTCGCTGCAGGTCCACTATCAGCCGGAGCAGTTGCCGCTTGCGACGCTGCTCGATCACGTCGCGGCGACATGGCAGCGCGTGCTGCTGCAAAAAGATCTGCGGGCGCCGTCGCGTATCGTGCATCTGCCGCTGTCGTGGGACGACCCCGCGTGCCAGCTCGCCATCGACAAGTACATGACCACCGTGCGCAAGGACGCGCCCTGGTGTCCGAGCAATCTGGAGTTCATCCGCCGCATCAACGACCTCGATTCGATCGATGCCGTGAAGCGCATCGTGTTCGACGCGAGCTATCTGGTGATGGGGCTCGGCGACGTCTACCTTGGCGCGCCCGTTGCGACGCCGCTCGATCCGCGTCACCGGCTGGTGACGACGAAGTACAACCCGGCGCGCACGTGGACGGCCGAGAACTCCGTCGGCATCGGCGGCGCGTATCTGTGCGTGTACGGCATGGAAGGACCTGGCGGCTATCAGTTCGTCGGACGCACGCTGCAGATGTGGAACCGCTATCGCGAAGTCGCGGATTTCGCTGGACGTCCGTACCTGTTGCGCTTCTTCGATCAGATCCGCTTCTACGAAGTCTCCGCCGACGAACTGCTGCGCATCCGCGAAGCGTTTCCGCTTGGCCGTTATCCGCTGAAGATCGAAGAGACCGAGTTGTCGCTCGCCGACTATCAGGCGTTTCTCGAACGCGAAGCAGATGACATCGCGCAATTCCGCACGCGTCAGCAAGCCGCGTTTCAGGCCGAGCGGCAGCGTTGGCACGAAGCGGGCAGCAACGAAGACGCGCTGGAGCCTCCCGTCACTGCCGACGCGGAAATCGCGCCGCTCACCGACGGCCAGATCGCCGTCGATAGCGAAATTGCCGGCAACCTGTGGCAAGTGCGCGTCGAGCCCGGCGCGACTGTCGAAGCAGGCGACGTGCTGCTCGTGATCGAATCGATGAAGATGGAGATATCCGTTATCGCGCCTTGCGCGGGCACCGTCGGCGAGATTCACGTCGCGCCGGGTTCGCCCGTTCGCGCGGGACAACGCGTCGTCGTGATCGAACAGCATGCATGAGACAACTCACTTCAACGCATTAAGGAACCATCCGACATGGCTTCATTCGATCTGCGTCTTCCCGCAGTGCGCGCCGCGTATCGAGAAGGCCGCGTGACGCCGCGCGCGCTGCTTGGCGCATTGCGCGAGCGCGCCGCCGCGCTGAACCCGGACTATCACCTGTTCATTCATCTGCTGTCGGACGCTGAGATCGAGCCTTATCTCGCGGCGCTCGACGGGCGCGATGCCGATTCGCTGCCGCTCTACGGCGTGCCGTTCGCCTTGAAGGACAACATCGACCTCGCCGGTATTCCGACCACGGCCGCGTGCCCTGCATTCGCGTATACGCCTCAAGAGTCTGCAACCCTCGTCGCGCAACTGATCGCGCTCGGCGCGGTGCCGATCGGCAAGACGAACCTCGACCAGTTCGCGACAGGCCTCAACGGCACGCGCTCGCCATACGGCAAGTGCCGCAACAGCGTGCATGCCGCGTATCCCTCGGGCGGATCGAGCGCGGGGTCGTCGCTGGCGGTGGCGCTCGGCGTCGCGAGCTTCGCGCTCGGCACCGATACGGCCGGCTCGGGCCGCGTGCCCGCCGCGTTGAACAACCTGGTCGGCACCAAAGGAACGAAGGGCTTGCTGTCGACGGCGGGCGTCGTGCCCGCCTGCCGCACGCTCGACTGCGTGACGTATTTCACCGCGACAGCCGGCGAGGCGAGCGAACTGCTCGCGCTCACCGCCCGCCATGATCCCGCCGACGCCTATAGCCGCGTGAATCCGCAATGGAACGACGCGACCGCGTTCGGCGCCGTCACGCGCTTTCGCTTCGGCGTGCCGCGTCAGCTCGAATTCGCGGGCTGCGACGAGAGCCCCGCGCTGTTCGCGCAGGCGCGCGCGGCGCTAGAAGGGATCGGCGGCGAGGCCGTCGAGATCGACTTTGCGCCCTTCGTCGAAGCGGCGCGACTTCTCTACGAAGGACCGTGGGTTGCCGAGCGCTACAGCGTGGCAGGCGCGCTGATGGAATCGCAACCCGACGCCGTGCTGCCCGTGATTCGCGACGTGCTCGCCAAGGCGCCGGGCACGACGGCCGTCGATGCATTTCGCGCGCAATACCGGCTCCAGGCGCTGAAGCAGCGTTGCGACGCCGTGCTCGCGGAACTCGATTGCGTGCTGACGCCGTCCATTCCACGCGCCGTCACGCTCGACGAACTGGAGCGCGATCCTATCGGCCCTAACTCGCTGCTCGGGTATTACACCAACTTCATGAACCTGCTCGATTACGCCGCCGTCGCGACGCCTGCCGGCTTCATGCGCAATGGGCTGCCGTGGGGCGTCACGCTGTTCGGCCGCGCGTTCACCGATCAATACCTGCTGAGCGTCGCCGATGCGCTGCATCGCAAGCTGAATGTGCCGCTGATCGGCGGCGCGCAACAGGATGCGAATGCGCCCTCGAATGCAGCCCGCCATGACAGGATGAAGCTCGTGGTGTGCGGCGCGCATCTGCAAGGGCTGGCGCTGAACGGGCAGTTGATCGCACGTGGCGCGCGGCTCGTCGAGAAGACGGCCAGCGCGCCGCGCTACCGGCTGTATGCGCTCGCGGGCGGCGGCGCAACGCAGCGGCCCGGCATGATGCGCGATGCGGCGAACGGCGCGGCAATCGAAGTCGAAGTATGGGAATTGCCCGCCAGCGAAGCAGGGTCCTTCCTCGCGGGCATTCCGGCGCCGCTCGCGCTCGGCAAGGTCGAGCTTGCTGACGGGCGCTGGGAAACCGGCTTCGTTTGCGAGGCGTACGGGCTCGAAGGCGCCGTCGATATCACGCAATACGGCGGCTGGCGCGCGTGGCTGCAGCGCGCCGCCTGAAACTCACGCTTCGTATTGCGCGGCGTACAGCCGCGCGTGCCTGCCCGTCACCGCGCGGGTCCAGATCTCTTCGTCGTCGAGGACGGTCTGGATCAGTTCGACGGGCATGCCGCCGTCGATGATCGCGGCCACGCGAAACCCGTCGATCGGTTCATACGGGGCAAGCAGGACCTCTTTGCCTTCGATCGCGCGGTCGAGATCGTCGACCTTGAACGCCAGGTGCGGCATGCGCCGCATCAGTTCGTGCAGCGGGCTATCGGCTTCGAAGCGGTGGTACTGGATGCGCGCGAGCTTGCAATCGCTGTCGCTCGTGTACATCCGGTACTGCGGGCTGTAGCGTTCGCCTTCGCGCACGTCGCTGGTCGGAATGCCGATGTGATGAAACTCGTAGATCACGTCGTCGCGCATGAACATGATGCTCTCCTTCTTCCTTTGCCTTTGTTGCCCGCGTTGCCGCGCTTACAGCGTCACGCGCGTCACGCCGCCTTCCGACAGCAACCGCACGCGCTCGCCCGCGTAGAA
Organism: Paraburkholderia caribensis; assembly: GCF_002902945.1. Classification (NCBI taxonomy): domain Bacteria; kingdom Pseudomonadati; phylum Pseudomonadota; class Betaproteobacteria; order Burkholderiales; family Burkholderiaceae; genus Paraburkholderia; species Paraburkholderia caribensis. Next base: position 264,026 of record NZ_CP026102.1, on the reverse strand, counting down.
CATCGGGCCGTCGGTGCTTTGCGTGATGGCGCGCAGCGAACCGTCGTCGAGGCGCACGGTGATTTCGACGCCCTGCTTCTTCTCGAAGTGGTTCTGCACCTCGTTGCCCGCCACCGCGCCCGCAATGCCGCCGATGATGCCCGTCAGGATCGAGCCGCGTCCGCCGCCGATCGCGCTGCCGGCGATGCCGCCGAGCGCGCCGCCGCCGAGCGCGCCGAGAAAGCCGGGCTGGCCGTTGCTGGTGTCGATGGTGACGGGGCGCACGCCTTCGATGGTGCCGAAGCGCACCGTTGCCTCGCGCTGGGCCTGCGACGCGCTGTAGACGTTGGCGGAGCCGTCGAAGGTTGCGCAGCCGCTCAAGGCGAGCGAGACGACGAGCGCCGAAGCACATGCTGTAACGAATGACCTGTTCATGATGTTCCCCTCTATGAGCAGCGCACCGGGTTGTGTGGCGCGTTGCAGGTTCTTTCGATGTGTGAATCGTAAGCTCGAAGAATGAGAGGAAAATGAGCAGCGCATTTGCGCATTCGCACCGTCATTTCGTCTCAGCCTGAAACGTCGGCGCGGCGCCCGGCGCTACGATGACAGCCAGATCATGCAAACGGAGCATTGCAATGAAACGCGAGATCATCCGGGTCGAACCGCTATCGGGCTGGCTGGAACGCTGGAAGGCGCCCACTTCCGCCGTCACGCGGCACGGCGGCACGATCTATGTGTCGGGCCTGCCGCCGTTCGATCCCGAGACAGGCGAAGTCGCCGACGTGCCACTCGAACGGCAGACCGAGCTCGTGCTCGAACAGCTGAAGCTGTGCGTCGAGACGGCGGGTTCGTCGCTCGACAATGTGCTCAAGTGCCATGTCTATTGCACGTCGGTCGAGCAGTTCGCGGCCGTCAACGCGATTTACGCGCGCTATTTTCCGAACGATCCACCGGCGCGTATCTTTGTCTGCGTGCCCGCGTGGCCGGGGCGCTTCGACATCGAAATAGATTGCATTGCGGCGATTTGAACCGCGTTCGCTCACGTGGAGGACACGATGTTTTCAGTGCTGTTCGAAGTGCAACCGCGCGCCGACCGTTGGGATGCGTATCTCGGTTACGCGAAGCTGCTGAGGCCGGAACTGGAGCAGATCGACGGCTTCGTCGATAACGTCCGCTACGGCAGCCTCACGCGCGAGGGCGTGCTGTTGTCGCTGTCCGGCTGGCGCGACGAGAAAGCGCTGGTGAGATGGCGCACGCAGGCGACGCATCACGGCGTGCAGGAAAAAGGCCGCACGCAGACGTTTAGCGATTATCGGCTGCGCGTGGGGCAGGTGACGCGCGACACGCGCCTGCCCGCCCGTCACACGTTGCACGAGCAACGACTCGACGAAACAGAAACGGGCGACGCGACCACGATCGTGCTGATCGACGCGCGACGCGACCCGGACTGGGTGAAACAGGCGGGCGCGCGCGAAGTCGCGGGCAAGCTGGGCTTGCGTGAAGACACAACGGGGCTCGTATCCTGGGATGCGTTCGACGCTGTGTTGACGCCGGGCGACGTCGTTCTGCTCACTGCATGGCGCGATGCGCAAGCCGCCGAGGCCTTTGCAGACGCGCTCGCATTGCCCGATGGCGCACGGCTGCGCAGCGTGCGCGTGGTGCGCGACTACGGCATGTTCGACCGCCGCGAAGCGCCGCAATACTATCCCGACGCTGCACGGCCTGGCTGAAGCTTATTTCCCGCTGTCCGGAAAGTCCGCGCCGACACTCGTGTCGCGCCACGCTTCGATATCGGCGAGTGTCGAATGCAGGCGCTTCGAAACGGCATCGACGCCAAACGCGCCCAGCACCAGATGACGCGGCGGCTGGTCGGTCTCCGTGATGCGGATCATTGCCTGAGCAGCACGCACGGGATCGCCGGCCTGATGCCCGCTGTTTTGCGCCGTCGCCTGCATGCGCTTGCCCGCCGTGTCCGCGTAGTCGGCAATACGGTTGGGCGTCTGCCTGAGCGAGCGACCTGCCCAGTCGGTGCGGAATGGGCCCGGCTCGACGCAGGTCACGCGGATGCCGAGCGGCCCGGCTTCCGTCGCTAGCGAGTCGGACCAGCCTTCGACAGCGTGCTTGCTCGCCGCGTAGTAACCCGAGCCAGGAAAGCCCGCGATACCCGCCACCGACGTGATGTTCAGCACATGCCCCTTGCGCCGCTCGCGCATGCCCGGCAGCACCGCGCGTGTCATCGCGAACAGGCCGAACACGTTCGCGTCGAACTGCGCGCGTATCTCCGCTTCGTCGCCCTCTTCGACCGACGACTGATAGCCATAGCCCGCGTTGTTCACCAGCACGTCGATCGCGCCAAAGCGCTGTTGCGCCGTCTCGACGGCAGCGGCGATCTGCGCGGCATCCGTCACGTCGAGCTTCACGCGGGCGAGACGCCCATCGGCGTCGCTGCCGGGCTCGGCCAGATCGGCGAGCGACGCGACGTTGCGCGCCGTCGCCACGCAGCGCCAGCCCCGTTCGAGCACCGCGCGGACCAGTTCCTTGCCGAAGCCGGTTGAACAGCCAGTAATGAACCAGACGGGCGTCGTGGACGTGGGCATTCAAAACCTCCTCGATGACGGAATGAGCGATCTGGCATCGACGCGTGTACATCGCGTCGAAGCTTCGAAAAAAAATGGTAGCCGGTAGACGAGAAACTTGCTGGCGGTCTGCCTGGGTTCAGGCTTACCTTCGCGCTTATTTACGGCCCACCAGATACTGAACGCCTTCGGGCCCGTAGCGTTCCGAATGGCTTTCATTGGCTTGCAGATGGAATACATCGCCCGTTCTATAGACCTGCTCCGCAGCGCCGACGCGTATCGCCAGTTCGCCGTGCAGAATCAACGCCTTCGCTTCGAACGAGTGGACATGATCGTCGACCGTGCCGTTCGCGTCGCGCGTGGCGGTCGCGATTTCCGCGTAGCCTTCGCGCTTCAATGCATTGATGAATTCGTCGCGTTCCATGATGATGGCCTTCCTTTCTCGTGTGTGCGATGACGCAGAAGCATCAGCATAGCCGGTTTTGCATCAAGGGATCGGCAGCGCGGCTCGCGGTAAACTCTTCGTTAGCCGTCATTTCATATCGCACAACGGAGAACGATATATGCGCCAGGCCATTCGCCATCTGAACGTGCGGGCGCGCGCTCGCGGACTGTTCGATTTCACCACGGAGGTCGCCGCTTTCGTACGCGACGCGTCGATCGCCACGGGCATCCTGACGGTGTTCTGCCGGCACACGTCGGCGTCGCTATTGATCCAGGAGAACGCGGACCCTTCGGTGCAGCGCGATCTCGAACGGCACTTCGCGATGCTCGCGCCCGAAGATCCCAAGCGCTACGAGCACGACACGGAAGGCCCCGACGACATGCCCGCGCATCTGCGCACGGCACTGACGCAGGTGCAATTGTCGATACCCGTCGAGCATGGCCGCATGACGCTGGGCACGTGGCAAGGCATTTATCTGTTCGAGCATCGCGCGCGGCCGCAGGAGCGCGATATCGTGTTGCATCTGATCGGCGAATGACATTTCAACGCACAACACCAACAAGGAAGTGAAACATGATTTTGCGCGCGCCTGTTCTTGTCGCGGCGGCCTCGCTCGCGATGCTGACCGCAGCCTGCACTCACACCGGCCCGGTCGAGTTCTCGCTGTCAGGCGCCGACGCGCCGATGACCACCAACGCGAACGACATGGACTTCGGCCCGATGGACCGCACCATCGCGCAGTGCAAGACGGTCTCGCGCAACGCGGGGCCGGGGCAGTGCACCAAGGTGCGCGCCTACGAGTCGTGCATGAAGAGCAAAGGCTATATCACCGTGCTCGGCCCGGAAAATCCGAAGGGCTGCGGCGACCCCGAATGGGAAAAAGACGTACGCAAGTGGCTTCAATAGCCCTGCGCCCGTCGGGGCCGAATTGCGCTCATGTTATCCACAATTTCTGTTGAAAGACCTGTGGAAAAGTTTGGGGTGCACGCGCTATCTGTATGATCAAACAGGCTTTCCTTGCACGTGCCCCCGATCCTCCCACCGCGCGGTTCCACCGATTGCGAAGTTCTATTGGCGCACTCGCATCGCATGTCCTTCAATTCAAGGTTCCGACTACCGAGATTGCCGACTGACTCCAAGGAGCCTTGCATGAAGACGGAAGATTCGCAGAAGATCGTGCACGAAATCGCAGAATCCACCGATGCCCCGGAAGAAGTCGTCTCGCAGATGTACACCGATGCCGTGCAGGCTTATGAGCGCGACGCACGCATCCTCGACTATGTGCCGCTCTTCGCGGCGAAGCGGGTGCGCGAGACCTTGCGCTCGCGCACGGCGTCACGGCGGTAAGGTTCCAGCCTCACAGCGCATTCCATCCGCGTCACAATAGTTTCGCGGCGGCACGCATGCGGCGCTTGCGCTCTTTCGCGAGCACATCGAGTGCGTGCACGGCGGCCGCATCGTCGGCGAACAGCGCCTGGTTGTCGCGCAGCAACTGCTCGCTCGCCACGACGTCGTTCAACGCGCCGAAGCGCTTCTGCAGTTTCTTGAGCGGCTTGATTGCCTTCAGCTGTTTTTTGGGCAGCATCGGCTCGAAGAACTCGGTCAGATAGCGCAGCTTTTTGCCCGCCTTGCGGACCTCGTGATACGACGCATAGTCCGAGCGCGTGGCACGCGCGGCGCGCTTCATGCGCTTCGCCATCGACTTCTGCGCCGCCCCGATACGCTTGCGCGCGAACTTCGGCAGCGGCGTGCGTTCGTGCGCGGTGTTCAGTTCCCGGTTCGCTTCCTTGAGCGTGTCGCGCAACGCGCCTTTCACGTCGGCCTGTTCGAGGGTCTCGCGGCTCGAGTCGAGCGATTTCGAGCGGGCGGCGCGCATCGCGTCGCGCGGTTGCTTTGGGGCGTCTTTCGTATCATCGAGCAACGCGATCAGGATGTCCCAGTCGCGCGTCTTGCCCGCAGCGCTCGCGTAGAACTTGAAAAGCGCGCGCTGCTGGTTGTCGAACTGCTCGTTCAGCAGCGGCCGGTACGCCCACAGCAACGTGCGCAGGCGTCGCAGCGAAACGCGCAGCTTGTGCAGGACTTCGGCATCGGGATCCGCGCGCAATGCAGCGGCGCAGGCTAGCGCATTGTCGATCAGCGGCGCGGCGTAGTGCGAGAAATGGGCTTGCGCGTTGCCATCGTGCGGCAGCGCAGTCCGTGTGTCGTCTTTCATGGCGTTCCCTGAATGGGTTGCTGACCTGGCGTGTCTGTCATGACCGAGTAAGCAATTCAGGGACCTGCTGCCTTGATGTGCCGTCGGCTTGCGTCCGCTGCGGCGCGCGATACCGCAACGGCGTTGCGGCTCACTGCCCGCTCAGCAGCAGGTCGCAGGCGTCCGGCGTGCAGCCCGCCACGGCGGGCAGCTTCAGCGATGGCCACGGGCGGCGCTCGGCCGCGATGAAGTCTTCGACGCGCTTCAATATCTGCCAGAACGCGTTTTCGACGGCGCCCGCAGCGCCGTACGCGGACGGCGTGAGCGTCCAGTGACGAAAGGTGGGCGCACCATGGAACGCGCGCGCGTCGACGCGTGCCGACTCGTCGCACAACGTCACCACGAAATCCATCTGCGGCGCCCATTCGCTCGTGAATTCCAGCCAGCTTTTCGGATTCAGCAGCTCCAGACTGGAAAAGCCATGGCGCAACTCGCCCATGGCCGCCGCCTGAACCTTGTCGGCGGGTTCGAGACCTGCGCTGAATGCGTCGAAATGCAATCCGTCCAGCTCGCGTAGCAAGGCTTCCGCCAAAATGCTGAGCGTCGCGTTGTCCCTGCAAAGGAACAGCACTCTTTGTTTTCTGGTCACCCTACACCCCGTCATGCAGATTTTATTTTTAGCGGGATTCTGAGCGCACAGTTTTTCATATTGGTGACAGAATCCCAATCGTCCAACCGATTCGCCGCAAGACCGTTTAGGTATCACGCCAATTTGCGTTCAGCCAGCCAGCGTTAACGATAATCAGGCGTCTGGTCCCAATTGCCGGGTCGAGCCAGCGTGACGGGGGCGCCGGGTGTGGCGCGCCAGGCGGGGCAACCCGGCCGTTCGGCGGCCGGATTGCGCATGGCGTTGCGCGGTCTGAAAGACCGGCTTTTTTGAAACGTTACTGTTACTTGACGATCGCGAGCAGTTCGACTTCGAACGTCAGATCGCTGTTCGGCGGGATCACGCCGACGCCGCGCGAACCATACGCGGTCGCAGCCGGGCAGGTCAGCCTGGCTTTCTCGCCCACTTTCATGGTCGCGACGCCTTGCGTCCAGCAGGGGATCACGCGGCCGAGCGGAAACTCTGCGGGGCCGCCATGCTTGGCCGAGTTGTCGAACTCGGTGCCGTTGGCGAGCGTGCCGCGGTAGTTGACGCGCACGACGTCGGCCGCCGTGGGTTGCGGGCCGCTTCCCTGCGTCAGGTGTTCGACGACGACGCCAGAGGGCAACTTCTCCGTCGATGCAGCGTTTGCGGTGAGCGACACCGATGCGAGCGCGGCCGCAGCGAGCAGGGCAACAACTGATTTCACGCGTATCTCCTTGGTGTGAATAGCGAGCCTCATTCTAGCGGATCGTCGCTGCGCGGCAGGAGACCTGAATCAACTTGCTACAAATACGTGCGCACTACGCCATTGCGCGATTCCAGGCGCTGTGCGCCTGGAACGGCTACTCCCGCGGCGGGACAACACCCGCCGCGGGAAAAGCCGCGATTCGAAGCGTTGACGCGCCGCGCGTTCAGATCTTCGGGAAGTCGACAGTCGTGTCGTTGACCCGGTTGAACAGGTTGGTGAACGTGATGTCGGCGATCGCGAGCAGCGTCTCCGTAATCTGCTGATCGCTGTAACCCGCCGCCTTCACGGCATCGACGACTGCCGCCGGCACCGTGCCGCGCGACGTGAACACGGTCCGCGCGAACGTGGCGATGGCATTCAGATGCGCATCGGCTGCATCGCGTCCTTCGCGCAGCGCGACGAGATCGTCGGCCGCGATGCCCACCTTCTTCGCCGCCAGCGAGTGAGCAGCGAGACAGTAGTCACACTCCGCGACGCCGCTGATCGCGAGCTTGATTGCTTCGACTTCCTTGCGCGACAGCGCGCCCTTGCCGAGCGCATCGCCCGTGGCGAGCACGATCTGCAGCGCAGCCGGGCTGTTCGAGCCGATGGCCGCATAAGCGTTCGGCACCATGCCGACCGCGCGCTTGATGCCTGTAAAGAGTTCTGCTGCCTGGCCGGTTGCTTCGCTGACGGGTTGGCGATTCAGACGTTCCATGATGTTCTCCATATGTTGATGAGGTCTTTGCGTTGCGCGACTGGGTCAGCGCATGGAAGTCATTCTAGGAACGTGCGTTGCTACGGTGAATGCTGGTTCAAATCACGTTTATGCTCGAACGGCTCATCGGCTGACCGGCGTGGTGCGCTGTCTCTGCTATATTCGTGCGACGTTTGCCCAATAACAGCGCCGTCAGCGGGAGCGCGTGCCATGAGCACTCACGGGATCATGCGGATAACGAGGCGATTCGTACTGGTTGTGTTCGCGCTAATGGGCCTCACGCTCGGCGCGCTGAGCTGGGCCGACGACAACGCGACAGCGCTCAAGGACAAATACGACGCGCTCGCGCCGCAACTCAAGTCGAACGCGTTCAACCGGCCGATCCATCTGGATTCGGAAGAGACCTCGAACACGTTGAAGGGCGACATCTATGCAGTCGTCGATTACCCGTTCGCCACCGTCAACCGAGCCTTCAACGACCCGCAGCAAGGCCCGGCCAACTGGTGCGAAGTCTTGATCCTGCATCTGAACACGAAGTACTGCCGCGCCTCCGCCAGCGGCAACGGCGCGACCATCAGCATGAACGTGGGCAAGAAGACGGAGCAGGAACTCGGCGACACGTACCGCGTGCAATTCAACTACAGGTCAGTGGCGACGAACCCGGATTATTTCCAGGTCGATCTGAGCGCGGCAACGGGACCGCTCAGCACGAGGGACTATCGCATCGTGCTCGAAGCCGTCGATATCGGAAAAGGACACACGTTCCTGCATCTCACGTATTCATATGGATTCGGCACGGCAGGACGCATCGCGATGAAGACGTATCTCGCGACGATAGGCAGTGCGAAAGTGGGATTCACCAAAGCGTCGGGCGACTATGTGGGCGGAGTGCGCGGGCTGGTGGAACGCAACACGATGCGCTATTACCTCGCCATCGACGCCTACCTGGCTTCGCTTGCGCTTCCCGCCGACAAGCGCGTCGATCAGCGTTTCGCCACGTGGTTCGATGCGACCGAGCAATATCCGCGTCAATTGCACGAAGTGGACAGGCAAGCGTACCTGCAGATGAAGAAGAACGAGTACCAGCGCCAGCAAACTGCGCAATAAAGCGATTCATGATTGTGCGGCGCGATGCCGCGCGTCATGCCTGACGGCTGGCTAGCGGTCGATGGCCGCCATATCGTGAATGCGCAGGAAGTCTTCCCGCTCGTCGTAGAGCGCGGCGAGTATCGAGTGTGCTTCTATGGGATCGAGATTGGGATCGGTGACCGTCATCATGATGTCGTACATGGCGACCGCGCCCGAATAGAACGCCGTCTTCGACTCGCGAAGCTGCGCCTGCGATACCCCACGCGAAATCTGACGTGCGCAAAATGCCTTCCAGAACGATTCAATGGTCAATGCCGCGTTCATCGTGCCCTCTCCGCTAAAACGCCATGGCTCAACCCCGCCCGCTGCGGCGTTTGCTCTCTCAGGTTCCGCGTGCAATCGGATCGCACTGCAAAGCGGTGCATCCGTGCACATCTGTTAAGCGCGATTGAATTGAGTACATCAAACGACCGCGCATGGTTTTCCGGCGCAAAATATAACGACGCGATTTTCATCGCGCAATATTGACGCCGGGATAATGCCGCTTTATTCGCCGACAAGCCGTGCACATGACGCGGCCCGGCGGCCTTCGACACGCGGGCCTCGGCAACACAAAACCCTTTGAAACGCCGTCATACAAGGCGCTATGGGCATCTGGATCGAGACCGGCGCGTTGTTCCTATCATAGTAGGTTTATACCGCACTGCAACCTGTTTGCAATACGGATACGCCTGGCATTTCTTTTTCACATCGAATGGAAACTAAAGTGCATATATGACTTGATGATTTACCGGTTGTCGCTTGGGCAAAAACGTGAAGCCGGAAATCATTCATCGCCTGGTGATGCGATATCTGCGCGAATACGCGAGCAGCGCGAATGAATCGCGCCGCTTGCAAGCTGTCGCGTCCAGCTTTAGTAAAGGCCGCGTTCAAGCCACGGCGAGCTTGAACGAAGAAACGGTATCGTCGAGTTCGCGGCCCTGATGCCGCAGCGATTGCGAGGCAGCCGAAGCCTGTTCCACCAGCGCCGCGTTCTGCTGCGTCACCGTGTCCATCTGCGAGATCGCCTGGTTGACCTGTTCGATGCCTCGCCCTTGCTCTTCTGAAGCCGCAGCGATCTCCGCGATAATTTCGGAAACGCGCGCGACAGCCCGGTTCACATCGGCCATCGTACGGCCTGCGTCATCTGCGAGAGACGCGCCGCTCTGGATCTCTTGCACCGAGCGTGCAATCAGTTCCTTGATCTCCTTTGCCGCTTGCGCCGAGCGCTGCGCGAGACTGCGCACTTCGCCTGCGACCACCGCGAAGCCGCGGCCTTCCTCGCCTGCGCGCGCCGCCTCGACAGCAGCGTTCAGAGCGAGAATGTTCGTCTGGAACGAAATGCCTTCGATGATCCCGGTGATCTCCGCGATCTTGCCCGAGCTGGAGCTGATCGCTTCCATCGTCGTCACCACGCGTTCGACGGTGTGGCTGCCTCGCTGGGAAATCTCCGACGCGTTCGACGCCAGCGACTTCGCATGCTGCGCGCTGTCGGCGTTCTGCTTGACGGTCGAGGTCAACTGTTCCATGCTCGCCGCCGTCTCCTGCAACGATGCAGCCTGCGCCTCCGTGCGGCGGCTAAGGTCGCTGTTGCCCGTGGCGATCTCGTTCGTCGCCGTGGAGACGCTTGCGCTGCTCGATCGCACACGGCCGACCGTTTCGGTGAGCCGGTCGTTCATGTCGCGCAACGCCTTCAGCAGTTCGCCTGCTTCGTCATCGCGGTCGACGACGATACGGCTTGTCAGGTCGCCCGTCGCAACAGTGCGCGCGACTTCGACGGCGCGCGTGATAGGTTGCGTGATCGAGCGCACCATGCGTATGGCAAGCACGAGCGATGCGAGTATCGCCAGCGCGCTCACGCCGAGAATGGCGTTGCGCAGCATCGCATAGCGCTCCTCGAAGTTCTGCACGATCTCGCCCTGGCGCTTCTTCGTGTAGCTCGCGTAGTCGTCGGTTGCCTTGACGAGCGCGGCCAGCAGCGGACGGCAATGGTCGTCCATTTCCCTGATCGCCTCATCGTGATGTTTGTTCAGCGCGAGGCCCACGATGTTAAGCGCAACGGGCCCATAAAGCCCTTCGACGCGATTCATTTCGGCGGCCAGCGAACGCGCGGTTTCGCTCGTGTCGCTCGCGCTGTTGATCATGTCGTTCAGCTGCTTGAGCTTGATGCCGACATCCTCATGCGCGCGTTTCACCGCGGCCGTCTCGAGGTCGAAATCTGCCTGGGTCGTGACGAGCACCAGATTGCGCGCGGCGATCGCGCGACGATCGACGGCCGCGCGCAACTCGGCCGCCACCTGCGCGCGCGCGTCGATGCCATGCACGTACTGGCCGAATGCCTGCGTCGTGCTGGCAAGGCTGAATAGCGAAACAACGGAAATGACAACGGCGATGGCCGCCATGGACAGAAAACCGACGAACAGCCTTGTCTTGATGGTCAAGTTCTTTTTCATTACTGGCCCCCGGGTTTTTACCGACAAAATCTGTTTTCGCAATGAATCTTTTTTGTGCAAAAAAACGCCTGCTCTCAGGTTTCAGGCGTTGTTCGTGCGGTGTCCGCGCGCTGTCTACGGGTTCTGCGCGCCGATTCGCTCCGATTTACTGGATATCGGCTTCCGCCTTCCAATATTTAACAATTTAGGGTTTTTACGCAGGCATTCAATCGACGCGAGCGGGAATCGGCAGGATGCCCCTGCCAAAGTACTCAGTAGGCGAGAAACAAAGGGTAAAACGGGCAGCGCCTGCGCGCCGCCGGTGCGGCGGCAAAACGCGTGCCTTATGGGTTTTCGTGAAAGGGAAGATCAATCCCAGTTTTCGTCAATCCACTCGATCGCCCATGTGCGCGCACATGTCATGGCGTCGGATTCGTCGACGAATGAATCGATATCGCCCGAGTGGTGCACTTCAGCGGGCGTATTGGCCGTCGCCCCGCGAGTGAGCTTGGCTTGGGCGACATAGTGGCCGTCCTCGTCGTGCCTGGCCCGGCAGTCGATGTGAAATCCCTTGTAGTCGAAATGCACGGCAAACCCCCTGTAGCGAAGAAAGTGCGATGCAATCCGGGCATGGGTTTCTCCCGGCGGATGAATCAATCGTAGCATGGCAAATCGCGTGCTCGGTCCTCCCTTTTACGTTGTATTGCACGCTGGCGCACTCCATTTCAGTCGTTGCAACCGTCGATCTGATGCAAATGCCGCCGCTTGGCGTGTGGAATGCCTGTTGCTGTCTTCTCCATAAGACTTCCGAAACCGTGCCAGAAGAGCAGGAGGGACAGCATGCACAACAGAACCTTCACTCCAACCCGAAGCCGCGTATGGACGGCTGCGCGCTTTGCCGCGCATTCGATGCCGCCGCGTGTGCTGGTCGTCGACGACTACATCGATTCCGCCGATGCACTCGCGGCGTTTCTTGCCAACAGCGGCTTCGACACACGCGTGGCGTACAACGGCTGCGACGCGTTGAAGATCGCCAACGAATGGCGCCCCGACAGCGTCGTGCTCGACATCGCAATGCCGGGCCTGTCGGGGCTTGCGGTGGCGCGTACACTGCGAGCGTTGCCTGAAATGGCGAGCGTGCCGCTGCTCGCCTACACCGCCTGCGAAACGGGCGATGACTATGCCGAGTTGCGCGCCGGCGGCTTCGACGGCGTATGCATAAAGCCCGTCGATCCGCTGACGGTCGTCGACATCCTCTCGACGCTGCTGGCCATGCCCGCGTTGAAGCGCGGGTACTATCATTCGTAACTGCCGCGCGACGCCACTTGTAAGGGCCGTTCCGTCCCGTTAATCTGACGCGCATCGCCGTTGCGGAGCGCGCCCATGATCAAGTTACGAAGTCTTCTCGCGGCCTTCACCGTCGCCTTGCTGACTTCGTGCGCGAGTCTGCCGCCGCAGGCAGATCGCATCCAGACGCACGCCGTCACCGACACGCAGAACACGCGGCTCGCCATCGCGTTCGCGCCGCAAGAACAGCGGCATCCCGACGAAACCGCGTTCCACCTGCTGCCCGATGCCGTCGATGCGCTCGTCGCGCGGCTCGTGCTCGCGGAAGCGGCCGACCGCACGCTCGACTTGCAGTACTACATCTGGCATGACGATCTGACGGGCCGCGGGCTCGCGGCTGCCGTGATGCGCGCGGCCGATCGCGGCGTACGCGTGCGGATTCTGCTCGACGATCTCGGCACCAATGCCGACGACAATCTGCTGCTCGCGCTCGACTCACATCCGAACGTGCAGATTCGTCTCTTCAACCCCGTCGCCAATCGTACGTTCAAGAAGCTCGGCATGGCCGCCGAGTTCTTTCGCGTGAACCGGCGCATGCACAACAAGTCGATGATCGCGGACAACCAGGGCGCGATACTCGGCGGGCGCAACATCGGCGACGAGTACTTCGGCGCTTCGAACGACGTCGCGTTCGGCGATCTCGATGTGCTCGTGCATGGACCTGTCGTGCATGACGTGTCGTCGGCATTCGACCTTTTCTGGAACTCCGAGGCCGCGTATCCGATCGACGTGCTAATGGGCCGCAAGGCGGACCCTGCGGCACTGGCCGACGTACGCAAACAGCTCGACGCGTATCTGGCTTCGCAGGAAAGCAACCCCTACGTCGTGAACGCGCGCGCACGGCTCACCCAGGTCATTCATTCGCAGGATGCCGTGTTTTCATGGGGCAAAGCCACTTTGCTCTACGACGATCCCGCGAAGATCGCGCGCGCGCCGGGCGACTCGCAAGGCCAACTGATGACGCAACTCAAGGCGCTCGACTTGCAGCCGACGCAACAGATGCTCGTCGTCTCGCCGTATTTCGTGCCTGGAAAAGAAGGTGTCGCGTGGCTCTCGGGACTCACGCAAAAGCAGGTGCGCGTCACGGTGCTGACCAACTCGCTCGCCGCCACCGACGTCGCCGCCGTCCATGCCGGCTATCAGCGCTACCGCAAGGCGCTGCTCGAAGCAGGTGTGCGGCTCTACGAACTGAAACCCGTCGCGGAAGACAAAACGGAAGACAAGAAGCATCTGTTCGGCTCGTCAAAGGCGTCGCTGCATGCGAAAACATACGTGTTCGACCGCGACAGCATCTTTATCGGCTCGATGAATCTCGATCCGCGTTCGGTCGAACTCAACACGGAGATTGGCGTGTACTGCGAGAGCGCGCCAGCCGCCGCGCAGGTTGTCGATACGCTGGAGCCGAACCTCGATCGCATTGCATGGCGGCTCGAATTGCGCGCGAAAGCGAACGGCACGAGCGGTATCGTGTGGGTCGACACGGCGCCCGACGGCACGGTGAAAGTACTCGATAGCGAGCCGGATGTGTCGGCAATGCGCAAGGCCGGTATCTGGTTTTTGAGCATCTTGCCGATTGAATCGCAACTATAGCGGAGTCCGCACGGCGAACCTGCCTTTACGCGGTTTTTACGCGCACTGTGCGTTTCTTTTGAAAATTTCGACGGCGATATTCGTAGAGTGCTTGCATCCGGGCTCGTATCAGACGATATGCAGGAACAACACAATCTGGCCAAAGGACGGTGGCGGTACACGCTGATCAGGCTCGCGTTGATGGCCGCGAGCCTCGCGCTATGCAGCGCGCTGCCGTTCGGCCATGCACAAGCGGAAACCGCGCCGCAGGCGTCGTCGGCAACGCAGGGCGCCGATCTGCCCGCGCTTCCCTCTCCCGCCGATATCGTCGCCACCTTACGCGCGCAATTCCGCGTTTCAGCCACCGATGCGCTGACGATCGCGCAAGCCGTTCTGACTGAAGCCAACCGCTATTCGATGTCGCCCGTGCTGCTGTTGTCGGTGATGGCGGTCGAATCGGGCTTCGATCCGCGCGCCGTGAGCACGCTCGGTGCGCGCGGGCTGATGCAGGTGCTGCCCGCCGCGCATCCGCGTGCTTTTTCCAACGTGAAAGAGCTCGATGATCCCGCCATCAACGTGCGCATCGGCTCGTCGATTCTGCGCGGTTATCTCGATGCTGCGGACGGCGATATCGATGCCGCGCTGTGGCGCTATAGCGGCGGCGGGAAAGGGTATGCGCGCCGCGTGGCGGTGCATATGCGGCGGTTTAGTGCGGTATTGGGCGGCAACGTGCAGCCGGGCATGAAGATGTCAGCGGATGCCCTTCCCTGACGTCTTGGCGCATGCGCGTGTGTTTGGGTTGGCAGCGGCGAATTGTTTGTGTGGTTCAGGCGTTGCTGGTCGGGGTTTTTGGTTTTGCTTTTGCTTTTGCTTTTGCTTTTGCTTTTGCTTTTGCTGGCATCCGCGATTCGTTAGCTTGCTTCAAGCGTCGCCCCTGTGCGGGGCGGCACCTACTTTTCTTTGCCGCCGCAAAGAAAAGTAGGCAAAAGAAAGCGGCTCACACCGCCAGCGCTTGACGTTTGCCCACGGGCCCCCAACGTCCCCATCCTTCACACACCAGCGCCTTGGTTGGTGCCCGTTGCCAGCGCGCCGAATCGGCGCCTCACCCACTTCAAACACCCGTACGTGGGCAAGCGCCAGCGAATGGCATATGCCGCCCAGGTGGCAAACTGTGTGTAGGTTTTCCCGACGTACACGTTCGCGCTCTTACAGGGTGGAGCGCGTGCTCAATCGGGCTGGAGTGAAGCATGTGGAGCACCGAGGGCCGACACACAGTTTGCCACCTGGGCGGCGGCGAACTGTCTGGCGCGGCATGCTGAAACGCGGGTGCGTGAAGCGGGTGAGGCGCTCAGCAAGAGCGCTGGCAACGAGCAGGAATGATGTGGTTGCCGTGTGAAGCGTAAGACCCTTTGGGGGCCCTCAGGCAAGAATTAGCACTGGCGGTGTGAGCCGCTTTCTTTTGCCTACTTTTCTTTGCGGCGGCAAAGAAAAGTAGGTGCCGCCCCGCACAGGGGCGACGCTTGAAGCTAGATAACGCATCGCGGATGCCCGCGAAAGCAAAAGCAATTCGCGGATGCCAGCGCAAAGCCTCAAACCGCAAAAAACCAAACCATCCTCGCCCCTCACCCAGCATGTCCTTGCCGATGCATCGGCTGCTGCGCCTCATCAACGTGCGGCGGATGTTTGCGGTCATGCGGCGCCGCATCGTGCCCGCTCTTCGTGGCCACCCGCGCCGGCCCCGACCTCGCACGATGCTCATCGCGATGCGGCGGCACGACCGCATGCACAGGCGGATGCCCACCGCGACGTGCCATCTCCACACGCAAATGCTCGCGCCGTCGAAACACTTCAGCACGCCGGTCGCCACGCGCATAGAAATGCCGATGACGCTTCCCATCCGGGCCCACCACCCACAAATACGTGCTGCCGCCGACAAACACCACATCGCGATCCACGACACCCGCAATATAAACATCGCTCGGCGCTGACACATAGACAGGTTGCGCAGGCGCAGGCGCACGCACGACAACGGCAGGCGGCGGTGGCGGCGGCGCCTGCACGGCGACGACAGCAGGCTGCGGCCTCGGCCGCGCGGGCGCTGCGGCGATCTGCTGCTCACTAGTCACACACCCGGCTAACGTCGCGAATGCGGCACCCGCCGCGAAAGATATGGCCAGCTTCATCGTGTTCAAACGCGACTCCCCGTTTTATGTGGTCGTTCTGATTTCGCCCGCATTAACGGCAAAGTCTTACAGAAGCTTTAGCGCGACAGGCAAATGGCCGCATGTCCGCCGCCTGTATCATCGGTCTGTGTCGATCCGCGCCACCGCGCACCAGCAAAATGCAACGCCTTCGAGGAGCACAGCGTGAACGTCAGTGAAGCCGTCACGAGCCGCAAATCCGTTCGCCAGTTCCTTTCGACGCCTGTCCCGCCCGACGCGATCCGCCGTGTGCTCGCCACCGCCGCGCGCTCGCCGTCGGGCGGCAATCTGCAGCCCTGGCATATCCACGTGGTAGGCGGCGACGCACTCGCGCGCCTCAAGCACATCATGCGCGAACGCGTCGCCGATGCGCCGGACGGCGAAGAGATGGAATACAACGTCTATCCGCCTCGCCTTCACTCGCCGTATCGCGAGCGGCGCTTTCAGGTGGGCGAAGACCTTTACCGCAGCATCGGCGTGGCGCGTGAAAACCGGCCCGCGCGCCTGGCGCAATTCGCGCGCAACTTCACTTTCTTCGATGCGCCGCTCGCCCTGTTTTGCACCGTCGACCGGCGCATGGGCCCGCCGCAATGGGCCGATCTCGGCATGTTCATGCAGACAGTCATGCTGCTGTTGCGCGAAGAAGGGCTGCATAGCTGCCCACAGGAATGCTGGGCGCAGTATCCGCGGACGATCGGCGCGTTCCTCGACCTGCCCGCCGACCGCATGCTGTTCAGCGGCATGGCGATCGGCTACGAAGATACGGATGCCGCGATCAACCAGTGGCGCTCGCAGCGCACGCCGCTGGACGAATTCGCGCAGTTCATCGGCGTCTGACTATCACAGTAGAAACCGTCACGACCCCATCGCAGGCATGAAGTTGAACGACGGTGTCGGCACGAATCGCCCCGAAACTTCGCCCGAATAGACCTGGCCTTTGTCAATGGTGAGCTTGAGCACGGGCGCGCCCGGTTTCAGGTTAAGCTTGTGCAGATCGATCCAGAACGTATCGGGACGCGTCGACGAATCGAAGTAGTAAACGAGGTTCTTCTGATCGGCGACCGTGCGCCAGATCGTCGACGACAGATTCGGCTGATCCGGCGTGCTGATGCCGAGCGGCACGCTGACGGAACGCATCACGCTCATCACGCTCGCGACGGCCTGATACGCATACGAACGGTTCGGCACGCCGGCGATGTAGTTCGGATCGAGCTGCTTCGGAATCGCATCGAGCAGAAACGACGCGCGCACGAAACGGTCGGCCGCGCGGTTCGTGCCGGGCAGGAACGTCAGGCCCCCGACGCCGCGCCAGTACGTGTCCAGCGCAAGCTGCTCGCTGTAGATGGGCGAGTTCGTCATGATCCTGTACGACTTGCCGTGATGGATGACCAGCTTGCCGTCCAGATACTCGAGTATCGCGGAGTCGCCACTCGCATCGGAGAGCGACAGGTGAATGGTGAGCGGCTTGCCGTTCGGCAGCGGCGGCGCAATGATCTGAAACGGCTCCTTGCCGAACACGTCGACGGCCTCGGCGACGCTGGCGAAGTTGTCGAGCGCATATTGCGCCCACAGGCTGATCGACATCGGCGCCCGCGCGGGGTCGGGCTTGCCGTAATCCGTCTCCGCCAGATAGAGCGCGTTCGCCACCAGTCCGCGTTCGTTCATTCCGTCGACGCTGCCGATCTCATAGCCCGACACGATCACGCTGCCATACTTCGCTTTCCAGTGCGGCGAGCGGGGCCCGGCGCGCCCATCGCGCTCGATGCCCGCAGGAAACACCCACAGGTTCGACATCATGTCTTCGGACCAGTCCATCGACCGGCCGGTGATGACGAGATTGCCGTCGCCGACATAGAGCGCGCGGGTGCACGCATCGGCCGTCAGCGCGATGAAGAGCGCGGCAATGGCTCCCAGCGCCACGGAGAACTTCGCAAGCGGTGTACGCATCAGCTGTCCTTTTGGCCCGCGCCGGGCCGCTCATGTTGCCAATACGACTGCGATGACTTTCAAAGATCCGGCAACCGTATTCTGTACCGCGATCGATGAAAGCGCATGCATGAAAGCAGGCCGCCGTCGCGTTTCGCGCATTGATGCGAAAATCATGCTTTCCTGAAACCAACACGAGAGCAACCGATGTTCGACGCCACCATCAATACCGCGCTGCCCAAGGCCGAGTTCTATCGGGAACTGGCGTCGCAGGCGCGGTCGCTGCTCGAAGGCGAATCGAATCAGATCGCCAATGCGGCCAATCTGTCGGCCCTGATCTTTCACAGCTTGCCGGAGCTCAACTGGGCGGGTTTTTATTTCGCACTCGACGGCGAGCTGGTCGTCGGCCCGTTTCAGGGCAAGCCAGCCTGCGTGCGCATTCCGATGGGCCGCGGCGTATGCGGCCGCGCAGCCGAAACGCGCGAGACCCAGGTCGTGCCGGATGTCGATGCGTTTCCGGGGCATATCGCGTGCGATTCGGCGTCGCGCTCGGAGATCGTGATTCCGCTGCAAAAGGCGAGTGGCGAACTGGTCGGCGTGCTCGATATCGACAGTCCGGTGCTGGCCCGCTTCGACGACGAAGACCGCCGCGGGCTGGAAGAAGTCGCGCGGATTTTCGTCGCATCGCTGCACTGAAAATCCGGTCACCTGGCGGTTCCGCCTCTTCCCCAGTACCAGGCGTTTGAACTAAGATCGCGGTCACATCGTCTCTTCGGGTGAAACGCGGTGGACCTCAACGACGTCCGCATCTTTGTCAGCGTCGTCCAGACTGGCAGTCTCATGAACGCGGCCAGCCGGATGGGCGTGCCGCTCGCCACCATCAGCCGGCGCATTCGCGCGCTGGAAAAAGAGCTGAACGTGCAGTTGCTGGAGCGATCGGCGCGCGGCACCCGGCTCACCGATGCGGGCGCCCGGCTCTACCAGCACGCAAGTCTCGGCGTCGAAATTCTCAAAGACGGCGAGGAAGCCGTCGTCTCCGACCAGGCCATGCTCAAAGGCCGGCTGCGCATTTCGCTGCCGCCCGCGTTCGACATCTGGTGGGATCTGCTTCACGACTTTCAGCGCCGCTACCCTGACATCCGGCTGCATGTGTACACGACCGAGCGGCGCGTCGACCTGATCGAGGAAGGCATCGACGTGGCCTTGCGCGTCGGCGCGATTGCGCATGAAGCGATGGTTGCGCGGCGCATGCTGTCGTATCGTCATGTGCTGGTTGCAAGTCCGCAACTGATCGAGCGCTTCGGCATGCCGCGCGAACCGGCGGCGCTCAGCCGCCTGCCCTGCGCGCTCTGGAACCGCGCGCCCAATGACGCCAACACATGGCAGCTAGGCAAGACGACGGTCGAACCGCATATCGTGCTGACCACCAACGACTACGCACAGCTTCGTCATCGCGCGCTGAACGGCGAGTTCGTCACCGAGATTCCGCCCTTTCTCGCCGCCGACTCGATCCGGCAAGGGCGGCTCGTCCCGCTGCTGCCCGCGTACCCGCTGCCGGATCAGCAGGTCAATCTGCTGTATCCGTCGCATCGGCATCCTTCCGCGATCGTGCGGACCTATCTCGAGTTCTGTCAGTCGCGCATCGCGTGGTTCGTCGATCAATGCGCGATCGACTGGAAATCATCGTCGCAAGACGCCTCCGCGCCGGATTCTCTCGCGCAGTCGAAATAAAAACCCCGAAGGCCTTTCGACCTTCGGGGCAGCTTCAGCGCGACCGGCAACAGCCGTCAAACGCTACGCAAAACGCATCTCACAGCGCGCGATTGGGCGTCGCACCCGCTGTGCCCGCCGATTCGAGCGCAGCCGCCACGCCTTGCCCATACGCGGGATCGGCCTTCGTGCAGTGCTCGATGTGCAGCTTCCGGATCGGCTCCGACACGCCCGCCAACGCACGCGCCGTGTTGTCGAACAGCGCCTGCTGCTGCTCCGGCGACATCAGACGGAACAGATTGCCCGGCTGCGAGAAGTAGTCGTCGTCGGTGCGATGGTTCCAGTGATCGGCGGCGCCTTCGATCGACAGCGGCGGCTCGCTGAAATCCGGCTGATCGAGCCATTCGCCGCGCGTATTCGGGTTGTACGGCGTCGCGCCGCCCATGTTGCCGTCGACCCGCATCGAGCCGTCGCGGTGATAGCTGTGCACGGGGCACCTCGGCGCGTTCACGGGAATCAGACTGTGATTCACGCCCAGGCGATAGCGTTGCGCGTCGCCGTATGAAAACAGGCGGCCTTGCAGCATCTTGTCCGGCGAGAAGCTGATGCCCGGCACCACGTTGGCGGGATTGAACGCGGACTGCTCGACATCGGCGAAATGATTGTCTGCGTTGCGGTTCAATTCCATCACGCCCACTTCGATCAGCGGGTAATCCTTCTTCGGCCAGATCTTGGTCAGATCGAACGGGTTGTACGAGGTCTTCGAAGCATCCGCTTCGGGCATCACCTGCACGTACATCGTCCACTTCGGGAATTCGTTGCGTTCGATCGATTCGTACAGGTCGCGATGCGAGCTTTCGCGGTCTGCGCCGACCAGCGCCGTGGCTTCGGCATCCGACAGGTTCTGGATGCCCTGCTGCGTGTGCAGATGGAACTTCACCCAGAAGCGTTCCTTGTCGGCGTTGATGAAGCTGAACGTATGGCTGCCGAACCCATGCATATGACGGAACGACTTCGGAATGCCGCGATCGCTCATCACGATCGTGACCTGGTGCAGCGCTTCGGGCAGTTGCGTCCAGAAGTCCCAATTGCTTTCGGCGCTGCGCAGGCCCGAGCGGGGGTCGCGTTTGATCGCGTGGTTCAGGTCCGGAAATTTCAGCGGATCGCGCAGGAAGAACACGGGCGTGTTGTTGCCGACGAGATCCCAGTTACCTTCGTCCGTATAGAACTTCACGGCGAAGCCGCGGATATCGCGCTCGGCATCGGCTGCGCCACGCTCGCCCGCTACCGTCGAGAAGCGCGCGAACAGTTCCGTCTTCTTGCCGATCTGCGAAAAGATTTTGGCGCGCGTGTACTTCGAGATGTCGTGCGTGACCGTGAACGTGCCGAACGCGCCCGAGCCCTTCGCATGCATGCGGCGCTCGGGAATCACTTCGCGGTCGAAGTGCGCGAGCTTCTCGAGGAACCATACGTCCTGCAGCAATGCCGGGCCGCGCGGCCCTGCTGTCTGGATATTCTGATTGTCTACAACGGGTGCGCCAAAAGCGGTCGTCAGTTTGTTCACGTCTAGCCCTCCAACACTGATGGGAAGCTCCGGGGACGCGCCACCGGATCGTACTGTGGGATTTCCAGCGACTGCGGTCGCCATGGCAGATAGGCAACCGCTGTCTCGGGAGGCGAAATCGGGGACGGTCATGCCGTCGTCATGCCGGCCCGCGCGGTGCCCGGAAAGCACGGACCGGTTGCTGCGGAAGCGATCTTAGCGCCATTCGAACAAGCAGGCAGTGAAGGGGCAGACCTTGAATTGCACGACATGCGGCGCGTGCAAGATGGGCTGCCGGAAGCGATGACGGATGAGGGACATTCCATGCGCTCCGGGTCAAAGTGCTATGAGCTTGCGAGATCCGATAAAAATTTTAAGTTAGCGCTCGCTTTATTGTCCTTGTCATATACATACCAGATTGCCGGACCATGACAGATAACTAACCAAGAAAACGCCGAACGACACTCGATGTCCACCGCATTCGCCCACACAGTCGAAGCAAGCTTCGCGACGCTTACGCCCACGGCCAAGCGCATCGCCAGCTACATGCTGGCGAACCTCGAACGCCTCGGCCTCGAAACGGCGGACCAGATTGCGCAGCAGACGGGCACGAGCGGGATCTCGGTGGGGCGATTTCTGCGCAGCGTCGGCTATCGCAATCTCGACGACCTGAAGCGCGAGTTGCGCGGCGCGCAATCGCGCCCGTGGTTCATCACCGACCGGCTCGACGCTTACCGCAGCGAGCGCGACGACATTAACGACAACGGCGCGAACGGCAACGCTGCAGGCGACGCGGGCGATCCCTCCGCGCGCTCGCTCGATCTCGAACTCGACGCCATCCGCTACGTGTATCAACTGGCGCAAGGCGAGATTTTCGCCCGCATCGCGCAGCGCATTGCCGAGGCGGATGCTGTATTCATCCTCGGCATTCAATCGACGCGCGGTATTTCCAACGCGTTCTACAGCTACCTGGAGTACCTGCGTCCGCGCGTGTTCTATTCCGACGGCATGTCCGGCTCATATGTCGATTCGCTCAATTCGGAGTTCGCGTCGCCATATCTGATCGTCACCGACACGCGCGCCTATTCGCGCATCGCGCGACGCTATTGCGAAGCGGCGACGCGGCGCGAATTGCCGTTTGCACTCGTCACCGATCTCTATTGCCCGTGGGCGCGCGAGTTTCCCTGCGACCTGATTCAGGTGAAGACGGACGTTGGCCAGTTCTGGGATTCGCTTGCGCCGCTTACGTGCCTATTCAATCTGTTATTGACGTCGATTGTCGAACGACTGGGTCCGGCTATCGATCAACGGGTTGCGCGCAACCGCGAGTTGCAGCGCGAACTCGATCAATTCGACCTCTGATTCTCATGACCGATACCCCACAACTGATTCACATCACGCCCGAAACGCATGGCGTCGAACTCGACCTCGCCTACGCCACCGCCGATAACTTCACCGGCAAGCCGATCTACAAGGAAGCGCACTGCCTGTTGCTCGCGCCCGCCGAAGCCGGCTTGCGCAAGGCGGTCGAACTCGCGGCCAGCATCGGCATGAAGCTGCGTATCTTCGATGCGTACCGCCCGCCGCAAGCGCAACAGGTCCTGTGGGACTTCTTGCCCGACCCGACCTATATCGCGGAGCTCGGGCGCGGCTCGAATCATAGCCGCGGCACGGCGCTCGATCTGACCTTGATCGACAGCCACGGCGAAGCGCTCGATATGGGCACGGGCTTCGACGCAATGGTCAAGG
Source organism: Paraburkholderia caribensis (assembly GCF_002902945.1). Lineage (NCBI taxonomy): Bacteria > Pseudomonadati > Pseudomonadota > Betaproteobacteria > Burkholderiales > Burkholderiaceae > Paraburkholderia > Paraburkholderia caribensis. Next base: position 241,136 of record NZ_CP026102.1, on the reverse strand, counting down.
AATCCGAGCATTTTCACAACGGACTGCCGCAGCATGTGCAGCGCAACCGCCTGCTGCTGCTCGGCATCATGCACGCGGCCGGCTTCACGCATATTGCCAGCGAGTGGTGGCACTACGAAATACCCGGTTCGCGCGCGCTGCCCATTATCGACAACAGCGAAAGCGGCCCGTTGAAACTGATGTAATCCACGCTTTTTTCAGCCTTCCCACGCATGTTCCCTCTCGATACGGAGCGAGTATGAATCTGGTTCTGCGCAATGCGCTAGCGGCAGTGGCCGTTGTCTCGGCCCTGACGCTTACGATGACGACAACAAGCACCGCATTGGCGGCCACCCCGAAAGACATGCTGGTGATCGCCACCACGCTCGACGAATTCTCGACGCTCGACCCGGGCGAAGTGTACGAGCTGGTGCCCGAGGAATATGTCGCCAACACGTACGATCGACTCGTGCGCGTCGATCTGAAAGACCCCTCGAAATTCAACGGCGACGTCGCGCAGTCGTGGACGGTCAGCCCGGACGGACTGACGTTCACGTTCAAGATTCGCCCGGATCTCAAGTTCCATTCAGGCAACCCGCTCACAGCCGACGACGTCGCATGGTCGATCCAGCGCTGCGTGCTGCTCGACAAGGGTGCGGCTGCCGTGCTGCAAGGCATCGGCCTGACGAAGGACAACGCGCTGCAAAACGTCAAGAAGATCGACGATTCGACCGTCAGCATTACGACTGACCAGAAGTACGCGCCCACCTTCGTGCTCAACGTGCTTGGCGCGTGGCCCGCATCTGTGCTCGACAAGAAGCTGCTGCTGTCGCACCAGAAGGGCAATGATTTCGGCAACGAATGGCTGCGCACGAACGAAGCCGGGTCCGGTGCATACAAGCTCGTCAAATGGACGGCAAACGACAGCATCATCCTGCAAAAGTACGACGGCTACCGCATGCCGCTGGCAATGAAGCGCATCGTGATGCGCCATGTGCCGGAAGCGTCGAGTCAGCGCCTGCTGCTCGAAAACGGCGACGCGGATGTCGCGCGCAATCTCAGCCCCGACGATCTCGCCACGCTCACCAAGGGCAACAAGGTGACGGTGACGTCCGTGCCGCAGGCCACGCTGCTCTACCTCGGCCTGAACGTGAAGAACCCGAATCTCGCAAAGCCGGAAGTGCAGGAAGCCATGAAATGGCTGATCGACTACGACGGCATCCAGAAGAACGTGACGAAGAACACCTTCAAGGTTCATCAGACGTTCCTGCCGGAAGGCTTTCTCGGTGCGCTGAACAGCAACCCGTATCATCAGGACGTGGCCAAAGCAAAGGCGTTGCTTGCGAAAGCCGGCTTGCCGAATGGCTTCAACGTGACCATGGACGTACGCAGCGCGTATCCGTACAACGAAATTGCGCAGGCCGTGCAGGCCAATCTCGCGCAAGGCGGCATCAAGGTCGAGATCATTCCGGGCGACAACAAGCAGACGCTCGCGAAGTACCGTGCGCGCCAGCACGATATCTATATCGGCGAATGGTCGGCGGACTACATCGATCCGCACAGCAATGCGCAAGGCTACGCGTGGAATCCCGATAACTCCGACAAGTCTTCGTACAAGATGCTTGCGTGGCGTAATTCGTGGGACATTCCCGATCTGACGAAAGAAACCAACGCGGCACTCGCCGAATCGTCGCCGGGCAAACGCGCACAGCTCTATCAAGCGATGCAGAAGGAAATGCTCGCGAAGTCGCCGTTCGTCATCATGTTCCAGCAGGTCTCGCAGGTGGCGATGCGTCCAGGCGTGTCGGGACTCGAGGTCGGCCCGATCAACGATCTCGTGTCATATCTGCACGTGAAAAAGCAATAGGCGCACGGCGGATATGTCGACACCGATCACTCCCATCGACCAGATCCGCGCTGCGTCCGCGCGCAGCGCGGGCTTGCGCTGGACGTTGCGCGTGCTGCGCTGGGTGCTCACGCTCGCGATCACGTTCACGGGCCTGCTGGCCGTGACCTTCGTGATCGGCCGCAAGGTGCCGATCGATCCCGTGCTCGCCATACTCGGCGACCGCGCGTCGGCGAGCGCCTACGCGGCCGCGCGCATCCAGCTCGGTCTCGACAAGCCGCTCGCCGAGCAGTTCTTTATTTATGTGAGCGCGGTGCTGCACGGCGATCTCGGCGTATCGCTGCTGACTGCGAACCCCGTGATCGACGACATCAAGCGCGTGTTCCCCGCGACGCTCGAACTCGCGACACTGTCGACGATCATCGGCGTGCTGGTCGGCGTGCCGCTCGGCGTGATTGCGGCCGTCCGGCACAACCGCTGGATCGATCACGTGGCGCGTTTCATCGGCTTGATCGGCAGTTCGGTGCCGGTGTTCTGGCTCGGCCTGATGGGACTGCTGCTGTTCTACGCAAAACTGCATTGGGTATCGGGACCGGGCAGGCTCGACCCGGTATTCGACGGCATGGTCGAACCGCGCACGGGCAGCCTGCTGATCGACTCGCTGATGGCGGGCGAATGGGATGTGTTCTTCAATGCGCTGTCGCACATCGCATTGCCTGCCGCGATACTCGGCTACTACTCGGTCGCATATCTGAGCCGGATGACGCGCTCGTTCATGCTCGACCAGCTGAATCAGGAGTACATCACCACAGCGCGCGCCAAAGGCCTGTCCGAGCGGCGCGTCGTGTGGGTGCATGCGTTCGGCAATATCGCGGTGCCGCTGCTCACGGTCATCGCGCTCTCGTACAGCTTCTTGCTCGAAGGTTCGGTGTTGACGGAAATCGTCTTCGCGTGGCCGGGCATCGGCTCGTATCTGACGGGTGCGTTGCTCAACGCCGACATGAATGCCGTGCTTGGCAGCACGCTCGTGATCGGCATCACCTTCATCGCGTTGAATCTGCTGACCGACGCGCTCTATCGCGTGTTCGATCCGCGCGCCCGCTGATGCAACGGAGACTATCGACGTGCGACCTCCTGTTGACCGCTCTACATCGGACTGGCCGATGAATACGCCCCGTCCGACCTTGAAGGAATGGCTGCTGACCGACACGCCCGCATCGCGCCGGCAGGCGGCGCTCGGCCTCGCATACCGGCGCTGGCGGCGCTTCAGGGGCAATCCGCTGTCGGTGTTCGGCTTTTCGATTCTCGTGCTGCTGGTGATCGTCGCGATCATCGGGCCGTGGATCGCGCCGCACGACCCGCTCAGGCAGGTGTTGTCCGACCGGCTGTTGCCGCCCGGCTCGGCGTCTCACTGGCTCGGCACCGATCAGCTCGGCCGCGATATTCTTTCGCGCATCATTTACGGGTCGCGCCTGACGCTCTCCATAGCGATCCTCGTCGTCGTGGTCGTCGTGCCCATCGGACTTCTGATCGGCACGACGGCGGGCTTTTTCGGCGGCTGGGTCGACAACGTACTGATGCGCGTGACCGACATCGCACTCGCCTTTCCGAAGATCGTGCTTGCGCTCGCGTTCGCGGCGGCTTTGGGGCCGGGTGTGTTCAATGCGGTGATCGCCATTTCGATCACCGCATGGCCCGCGTATGCGCGCCTCGCGCGCGCCGAGACATTGCGGCTCGTACAGACCGACTTCATTCACGTTGCGCGGCTGCAAGGCGCGTCTAATCTGCGCATTTTGCTGCGCTATATCGTGCCGCTCTGCTCGTCGTCGGTGATCGTGCGCGCGACGCTCGACATGGCGGGCATTATTCTGACCGTCGCGGGCCTGGGCTTTCTCGGACTCGGCGCGCAACCGCCGAGTCCCGAATGGGGCTTCATGGTCGCTTCGGGCCGCAACGTGCTGCTCGATTCGTGGTGGGTCGCCACCATTCCAGGCTTTGCGATTCTGCTCGTGAGCCTCGCGTTCAATCTGCTAGGCGACGGATTGCGCGACGTTTTCGATCCGCGCCATGGAGACTGACATGAGCACGCACGACACGACGCGCGCATTGTGCGAAATCGACGATCTGCGCATTGCGTTCCGCGCTCACGACGGCACGATGAACGAAGCGGTGCGCGGCCTTTCGTTGACGCTGAACAAGGGCGAGCGGCTCGGCATTGTCGGCGAATCTGGCTCGGGTAAATCATTGACGGGTCGCGCACTGCTGGGATTATTGCCGCCCGCCGCGCATTGCACGGCGAAGACGATGCGCTTCGACGGAAGCGATCTGCTCGACATGCGTGCTGATCAGCGCCGGAAGCTGTGTGGCCAGCAGATGGGCATGATCCTGCAAGATCCGAAATACTCGCTGAACCCGGTGATGACCGTGGCGCAGCAGATGCGCGAAGCGTTTGCGCTGCACGAGCCAAAGCTTGGCCGGCGCGCGATGCGCGAGAAGATCATCGCCGCGCTCGAAGCCGTGCATATCCGCAACCCGGAGCGCGTGGTGGATTCGTATCCTCATGAACTTTCGGGCGGCATGGGGCAGCGTGTGATGATCGCGATGATGGTATCGACGGGGCCGCGCCTGTTGATCGCCGACGAACCGACCAGTGCGCTCGACGTGCTCGTATCGATGCAGGTACTCGCCGTACTCGACGAGATGATCGCGAAACATGATACTGGCCTCATCTTCATCAGCCACGATCTGCCGCTTGTGATGTCGTTCTGCGACCGCGTCGTGGTGATGTACGCGGGGCGCGTCGTCGAGACCTGCGCGGCGCGCGATCTCGTTCATGCGCAACATCCTTATACGCGTGGCTTGTTGGCTGCGAACCCGCCGCTTGCCAATCCGCCCGACGAGTTGCCGGTTCTCTCGCGCGATCCCGCCTGGCTCAACGACGTGCAAGGAGCATCCGCATGATCGACGTCGATGCGGTGACGGTTCGGTTCAAGACGGCTGCAGGCGCCGTCGATGCGGTGCGCAATGCCAGCTTTCATGTTGCGCAGGGCGAAGTGTTCGGTCTTGTTGGCGAGTCAGGTTCCGGCAAGTCGACGATCCTGCGAGCATTGAGTGGGCTTACGCCGATTGCGCAAGGCACGATGCGTATTGCACAGCACGAACAAGCGGCGCGAAAGCGCGATGTGCAGATGGTGTTTCAGGACCCGTATGGGTCGCTGCATCCGCGCTTCACCGTCGATCAGACATTGCGCGAGCCGTTGCGTATCAGTGGAATTGATCGGCATGAAGAGCGGATCGTCAATGCGCTGCGTGAAGTGGGATTGAATGCGTCGTTTCGGTTTCGCTATCCGCATCAGTTGTCGGGTGGGCAAAGGCAACGGGTTGCGATTGCGCGCGCGTTGATTGTTGAGCCGCGTGTGCTGTTGCTCGATGAGCCGACCTCGGCACTTGATGTCTCCGTGCAGGCCGAGATATTGAACCTGCTTAAGCGCCTGCATCAGGAGCGCAATCTGACGATGATTCTTGTTAGTCATAATCTCGCGGTGGTCGGGTTTTTGTGTTCGCGGGTCGCGATTATGCGTAATGGTGAGATTGTTGAGGAACTCGATATTGGGCGCGTTCGCGCGCAGCAGGTTGAGAGTGAGTATTCACGCAGCCTCCTGCTCGCGACGGGGGGGTATCGGCGCAAGGCTGTGGAGGTGATTGGGGTTGATGCTTCTTTGTGATTGAGTTGCTGTTCTGGGTTTTGGGTTTTGGGTTTTGGGTTTTGGGTTTTGGGCTGGCATCCGCGATGCGTTAGCGTGCTTCAGGCGTCGCCGTTCGGTGTTTCGGCCTTTGCTTTCGCTGGCATCCGCGATGCGTTAGCGTGCTTCACGCGTCGCCCCTGTGCGGGGCGGCACCTACTTTTCTTTGCCGCCGTGTACAGACTGGAGACATGGTTGACACATGTACAGAGACATCGCTGACACATGATGGTCAGGGTTTTGCTGCCTTCAGGTCAAGTTTTGCGACCCGCTGATGGGCGAACCAGATGTCAATCACACCGTCTTCGTCCTCGCTCGGGCGGGCGGCCACCTGCAGCCCCTTGAGTGCGATCGAGAGCTTCAGTTTCTCGCCGCGCACGCGCACCACGCCGCTTGAGTTGACCCGTAAAACCGCGTCGCCGCAGCGGTATTCGGGCTCTGGCAGCCGCCCAGGCATCCTGCGCAGGCTGCACGCGTAGCGGGTGAGCGGCACCGCCATTCCCAGTGCCTCGTGCGGACGCTCGGTGTTGTACACCTGCCGCCAGCGATCCAGTTCCCGCTGCACGTGCTCGTGCGTGGTGAACGCATGCCGCTGCAACACTTCGGCCTTCAGCGAGCGGTGAAACCGTTCATCCTTGCCGTTGGTCTGCGGGTGATACGGCCGGCTATAGCTCACATGGATGCCCAGCCGGATCAGCCAGACCGCGAGCTCGGTGAGCTGGCCCGGCGCGCTGGGCGAGCCCCATGGCGCGCCGTTGTCGGTGTTGATGCACGAAGGCAGCCCGTAGCAGCGGAACGCCCGCTCCAGCGCTTCCTGCACGACCTGCGTGGTGGTGCGCGAGCAGGCGCTCAGCACGACGTTGTAGCGCGAGTGGTCATCGATGACCGTCAATGGCGCGCAGCGTCCGCTCTCCAGGGTCGGGAAGTCACCCTTGAAGTCCATCTGCCACAGCGAGTTCGGATACTCGTGCTCGAAGCGCTGCCAGTGCTGGCGCTGGCGCGACGCCTGTTCATCGATGAGCCCGTGACGGCGCAGGATCTCAGTGATCGTGGCGGGCGCGGGAATCTGTGTTTCGCCCAGATCGCGCAGGCGCTGGGCGATCTTGCGCCCGCCCCAGCCGTGCGCCTGGCGCATTTCGAGCACCCGCGCCTCGATGGTCTGCGCTGAGCGTTTGGGACTGTGATGCGGGCGGCGGGAGCGGTCGGCCAGGCCCTTGATGCCTTCCGCCCTGTGACGGGCCAGCCACTTGTAGCCGGTCTGGCGGGTGATCGTGTATTTGCGGCACAGTTCGCTGAACGCGAGCGCCTGTGTGGCGGCCTCACGGACGAAATCTTCGCGGCGATTCATGATGTCTTTTACATCCCAGGGCATGGTTGAAAATCCGGGCGTTTGATTACCCGAAAGTGTCAACGATGTCCCTGTACACCTGTCAGCGATGTCTCCAGTCTGTACACCGCCGCAAAGAAAAGTAGGCAAAAGAAAGCGGCTCACACCGCCAGCCCATGTTCTTGCCTGAGGGCCCCCAAAGGGTCTTACGCTTCACACGGCAATCACATCATTCCTGCTCGTTGCCAGCGCTCTTGCTAAGCGCCTCACCCGCTTCACGCACCCGCGTTTCAGCATGCCGCGCCAGACAGTTCGCCGCCGCCCAGGTGGCAAACTGTGTGTAGGCCCTCGGTGCTCCACATGCTTCACTCCAGACCGATTGAGCACGCGCTCCACCCCGTAAGAGCGCGAACGTGTACGTCGGGAAAACCTACACACAGTTTGCCACCTGGGCGGCGCATACCATTCGCTGCCGTTTGCCCGGGTACGGGTATTCGAAGCGGGTGAGGCACCTGTTCGAAGCGTTGGCAACGGGCGCCAACCAGGGCACTGCCGCGTGAAGTGTGGGGACGTCGGGGGCCCGTGGGTAAACGTCAAGAATTGGCGGTGTGAGCCGCTTTCTTTTGCCTACTTTTCTTTGCGGCGGCAAAGAAAAGTAGGTGCCGCCCCGCACAGGGGCGACGCCTGAAGCACGCTAACAATTCGCGGATGCCAGCGAAAAGCAAAGGCCGAAACACCGACCGGCCACGCCTAAACCACGCTAACAATGCGCGGATGTCCGCGAAAGCAAAAAACAATTCGCAGACGCCAGCACAAACCGCAAAAAACCAAACCGGCCGCGCCACCGAAAACAGTACGCGAAAGCCAGGAAAAAACCACAAACACTACGCCAAACTGCGTCACTCCACCGCTGGCGTTAACTCGACCGCTCCAACACCCGACTCACGCACACGCGCTGCCACTGCAAAAACCCCCACCGCAGCAATCATCGCGGGCACCGCAAGCAAGCTAAACACCGAACCAAACTGCCAACCCAGCCCCATCAACGCAGCGCCAACCAGCGCGCCCGCGACACCACCGATACGCCCCACGCCTAGCATCCATGCAACGCCAGTAGCCCGCCCTTGAGTCGGATAAAAGCTCGCAGCCAGCGCCGACATCGACGTAACAGCCGACGTAACAACCGTACCCGTCAGAAAAATCAGCAGACCGAGCCACACCTGATGCCCAAGACCGCGCCCCACGAGCATGACAAGCACAGCCGCCACGACATACGTGCACGCAATCACACGATTCGCCCTGAACCTGTCCATCAACCACCCGACACTCAGATTGCCAAGCACGCCGCCAAGCGGAAACAGCGAAGTCATCAGCGCTGCATTTTGCCCCGAGAACCCAGTGTCCTTAAACAGCGTGGGCAACCAGTTAGTCAACAGGTAATAGATCAACAGCCCCATGAAATAGGCGAGCCACAACATCAACGTACCAAAGCGAAAACGCGACGAGAGCACCACGCGCAATGCAGACCCGCGATGTTCCGCGACTGGCTCGCCCGTAACGAACCGGCATTCACCGAAGCGCACATCCTTTGCAATTCGCGAAAGAACCTTTGCGATGCGCGCGTCGCCGCGCCTTCTCGTCACCATGAACTGCGCAGATTCAGGCAGCAGCATAATGAGCACGAGCGTCAACACGATCGGCCCAACACCACCCGCAACGAGCACGCTATGCCAACCGAAATGCGGGATGAGCCACGCGGACGCGACACCACCAATCGCAAGTCCACACGAAAAACCGCAGAACATCGCATTCACGGCAACGGCGCGAATGCGGGCCGGCGCATATTCGGACATCAAGGTCACCGCATTGGGCATTGCAGCGCCGAGTCCAAGCCCCGTCATGAAACGCAGCGCCGTCAACGACTCAATCGAATCCGCGCGTGCCGCAGCGAGACTCCATAGGCCAAAGAAAAACACCGATAAAACCAGCACCGTTTTGCGTCCGATGCGATCGGCAAGCGGACCCGCGCCCAATGCGCCTATGCCCAGGCCGACAAGCGCAGCGCTCATCACGGGTCCTAGCGCGCTGCGCGCAACGCCCCAGTCCTGCACCAGCGAAGGCGCGATGAAGCCGACCGCCGCCGTGTCGAAACCATCGGCCGCGACGACCAGAAAACAGAGGACAAGTATCGTCCATTGAAAAGGCGAAAAGCGTTGGCTGTCGATAAAGTCCTGCACATCGACGGTGTGTTTGGGCTGCTGCATTGCGTGTCTCCTTGAATGCGTCCGATGCTTCTCGCGCATGTTTGTGATGTCGCTGCCTGTTCTTTTCTGTTAGCGCAACGCGGTAAGGGTTCTGAATTCGACGCGCCGGATAATCCTGCTCTCCTGCCCGACGATCAGATGCGCCGATGCCTGCAAATATGCGGGCCATTCCGGGTCTGCGTCGCGTGCGGTGCGGCGCTGGTCGTAATCGCCAATGCTCTCGTAGCCCCACAAATGCACGACCTGGTTGAGCGCGCCAATATCGCTCATATAAAATCCGACTGGCGCGCCGAGGTACTTCAATTGAATGGGCATCGCCAGTCGATCGAATACCTCGATGAACTCCGCCATGCCGCGTGGCCGGATCGTGTAGATGCGATGGTCGATAAAAGGTTTGCCGCTACTCATGGTTCTGTCCTCTATACCGTTTCGGATTGCCGCCTCTGTTGCGCGCTCGTCGCGTTATCGGAAATTCCCGCAAGGCGCCGCCCCGTGATGTAGCCGAACGTCATGATCGGGCCGAGTGTGATGCCCGCGCCTGGATAATTTCCGCCCATCACGCTGGCTCGGTCGTTGCCGACTGCATACAACCCGTCGATCACCGCGCCGCGCGCATCCAGCACTTCCCCCGTGACAGCCGTAGTGATGCCGTCGAACGTTCCCAGGTCGCCCATCACGACCTTGAGCGCGTAGTAAGGGCCACGGGCTATCGGCGCGACGCATGGATTCGGCTTGCATTCGGGATCGGCGAGATAGCGATTGAACGATGTCGACCCGCGTCCGAACTCCGGGTCTTCACCGCGTGTCGCGCCTTCGTTGTAGATACGCACGGTGGCTTCGAGCGCCTCGGCGTCGATGCCCGCGCGTTGCGCGAGTTCGGCAAGCGTTCGCCCTTTGACAAGATAGCCATTGCGCAACAGCGGCCCCAATGGCACAGGCGCCGGCTTTGCATAACCGAGCCCGTACTTGCGAATCGTCGCGTGATCGCAGATCAGCCACATCGCCGTATCTTTTTCGTCGCGACATGCTTCGATCATCGCCGCGCCAACGTCGTGATAAGAATTCGCTTCGTTCGTAAAGCGCTTGCCCTTGCGCGTCACGCCGATAATGCCCGGCTTGTAGCGGTCCAGAAGATGCGGAAACACACCGAACGTGCCGTCGCGCATCGGCACGCGCGAGACGGGCATCCACGCAGCCGGCTGCGGATAACGTATGGGCACCCGAGCGCCGACGCTTTCTGCCATGCGTGCGCCATCGCCCGTGTTGCCTTTCGGCACTGGCGAACAATGCTCCCCGCCGCGCTTCACATGCGGGTACGCTTGGGCAATGCGCGCGACGTCGTGCGAGAAGCCGCCGCATGCAAGCACGACGCCACGCCGCGCGGCAATACGCATCTCACCTTGCGGTCCTTTGACGATTGCACCCGTCACACGCTTATCCGAAACCATGAGTTCCTGCGCGGCCGTATTCGTGTGAATCGGAATGCCCAGCGAAAGTGCTGTTTTAGCGAGCCGCGCCGCAAGCGCATTGCCGCTCGTGATCTGCACGCCGCGCCGGTAGAGCGCGAGATCCTTCAGATGGCTCGCCAGACGCTTCGCCACATAGGCGGCGGATTTGATGGAACGCGTCGCGTTGAAGAAATGCTTGAGATCGGCATTCGACGAATTGAACATCATGCCGATGAACGTGATTGTCTTTAACGGAGGGCGCAGGCGCGCAATGTCATCGCCAAGCCCGCGCGCGTCGAACGGCGCAGCAACCACCGAGCGGCCGATATCGACTCCACCTCCCACATTCGGGTGATAGTCCGGATAAAGCGTCGGGACGAACTTGACTTCCGTTTCGCGCTCGAAGAAATCGAGCATCTGCGAGCCGGTATCGAGGAATGCATCGACGGCCGCTCCGTCGTAGAACGCGCCTGTTTCGTTGCGCATGTACGTCTTCGCGGCCTCGCGCGTATCGCTCACGCCGTTGGCGCGCGCGTGCCGGTTGCCCGGTATCCACAGCACGCCGCCCGAAAATGCCGTCGTGCCGCCAAAGTACGCTTCCTTTTCGATCACGACGACATCGAGGCCGTGCTTGCGCGCCGTGATCGCCGTCGACAGTCCGCCAGCGCCCGAACCGATGACGAGTACATCGCACGTCAACGGCGCGGGCGAATGGGTGTTGGAATTCATGATGGTTGTCTCCTGCCAGATGTCTTTTGGCCTCTAGCGCGCCGGATTGGCCTTTGCGTCAAATCCGGGCCGCGGCACCAGATCCATCAGCATGCATTCCAGCCCGCCGTCGACCACGAGTTCCGTGCCGTTCACATAGCCCGCGCGCGGGCTCGCAAGAAAGGCCACTACGTCTGCGATATCGACCGGCTCCCCGATGCGACGGCTTGCCGTCATCGCGCTGCGCCGCTGTTCGACATCGCCTTGCTCGTAGAACGATGCCGACAACGGCGTGCGGATCATCCCCGGACAAACCGCGTTGCTGCGCACGCCACGCGGTCCCCACTCGGCCGCGATCTGCTTCGACAGCATCGCGACGGCCGCCTTGCCGGGGCTATACGCACCGCTCCACGTCTGCGGATGATGCGCAGCCACCGACGCAACGTGCACGATGCTGCCCGTGCCCTTGCGCAACATCGCGCGGCCGAATGCCTGCGAGCACAGCATGTAGCCGGTGAGATTGACCTGCAGCATTGCGTTCCATGCATCGAGCGCAATGTCTTCGATACCGCCCGGCCGCAACAGGCCGGCATTGTTGACGAGCACATCGGCTGCCCCGAGCTTTGCTTCGACGCTTGCGGCTGCCGCTTCGACGCTTCTCGCATCGCCGATATCGCAGGCGAATGAAAACGCTTCGATGCCGTTCGCGCCGAGTGTCTGCGCGAGGTCTTCACACTTTCCGGCCTCGCGGTCCAGCAATGCGAGACGCGCGCCGCTCTCACCAAGCACTTTCGCAATTGCACTGCCTATGCCGCCCGCCGCGCCCGTGACCACACAAACCTTGTCATTCAGAGCGAGCCATTCAGATTCATTTTGTTTAGTCATCCAAATCTCCATGTACTGATCGTTATCGACGAACCCCGAGAGAGTCCGCTCGTTTCATGGAGAAAAGTATAGGGACGCGCCGCCCCGCGAGATTGGACAAAGAGCGCACATCGCAGGACAATCCGTACACGGCAGAGGAAATAGCATGAGGAAAATCCCTAACTACGATTTGTACGGCGAATCCGCGCGGCCGCCGTGGTTCGACGCGTTCAATTTCGAGTGGATTCCCGAGCGCAGCCGGCCCAACGACTGGCATATCGCCGCGCATCGGCATGACGCGTTGCTGCAGGTTCTATACATTCGGAGCGGCAGCGGGCACGTCGTGATCGAAAGCGAGAAGCATGTGCTCGCGCCGCCGTGCATCGTCGTTTTGCCCGCGCAAACCGTGCATGCGTTCGTGTTTTCGCCCGAGATCGACGGGCTCGTGATTACGGCCGCGCAGCGCGCACTGGAGTCGATTTCGAAAGCGGTGTCGCCGGGTCTGCTGCCCATCTTTCAGCGCGCCGCCGTGATTCCCGTGAAGGCGTCAGCAGGCGACGACATATTGATGCCGCTCTTCACGCTGCTCGAACAGGAATACCGCGGCAATGCACGCGGTCATATCGCGGCGGGCATGTCGTTGATGATTGCACTTTTCGTGCAAGTCGCGAGGTTGGGCGACGCGGCGGCAATGCCCGCGACGAACGCCGTCGCCGACCGTCGAAGCGGCCAGATCAAGCGCTTTCGCGAACTGGTTGCCGCGCATTTCCGCGAGCATCGGACCGTCGAGTTCTACGCGGAAAAGCTCGGCATTACGACGGCGCAGCTAAGCCGCATTTGCCGCGACGAACTCGGCCATTCGCCGATGTCGCTCGTGAATGAACATCTGATACGCGAAGCACAGCGCGATCTCGTCTATTCGGGCCTGACGATCAAGCAGATCGCGCACGCGCTCGGCTTTGAAGACGCGGCGTATTTCAGCCGCTTTTTTCGCAAGCAGACAGGCGCGACGCCGAAAGAATTTCAGGCCGCCGCGCACACTGATCTGTCATTGAACTGAATGCAAGCCGCTTATACCGGCACCGCGCCGACATAGTTCTCGGCCATCGAAATCGCCGCGCTGCGCGAGGTCGTCACGTGCTCGAGTTCCGCGACCTGCAATTGCTGTTCGAACGGCGACGCATCGTCGAGACGGTGCATCATGCGCGTCATCCAGTACGAGAAATGTTCTGCGCGCCAGATGCGCTTGAGCGCCGTTTCGCTGTAGCTATTGAGCAGGTCGTTGCGGTCTTCCTTGTAGAAGGCGCGCAATGCGTCGGACAGAATACGCACGTCGGAGACGGCCAGATTCAGGCCTTTCGCGCCCGTCGGCGGCACGATATGCGCGGCGTCGCCCGCAAGGAACAGGCGGCCATGCTGCATCGTCGTCGATACGAAGCTGCGCATGCCCACAATGTTCTTCTGGAAGATCTTGCCTTCGACCACCTGGTGGCCTTCGTCGGAGTCGACGCGCGCATGCATTTCAGCCCAGATACGATCATCGGACCAGTTGTCGACAGTGTCTTTCGGATCGCATTGGAAGTACATGCGCTGCACATTCGGCGAACGGGTACTGACGAGTGCAAAGCCGCGCTCATGGCGTGCGTAGATCAATTCGTCCGATGAAGGCGGTGCTTCGACCAGAATGCCGAACCAGCCAAACGGATACACACGCTGATAATCGCGGCGCAGTGCTTCGGGAATCGCATTGCGCGAAATGCCCTGCGAACCGTCGCAGCCAATGATGAAATCGCATTGCAGTTCGTGCGCCTCGCCTCGATGGCGATAGCGAATGCTCGGCGCCGTGCCGTCGGTACCGTGCAGCGATACGTCCGACACTTCGAATTTCAGCGCGCCTTGCGCCGCCACCCGCGCCGTGACGAGATCCTTGATGACTTCGTGCTGCGCATACACCGTGATCGATTTGCCCGTGAGGTCGGTGAGATCGATGCGGCGGCGCTTGCCTTCGAAAGCGAGCTCGAAACCGTGATGCAGCGCACCTTCTGCTTTCATGCGCTCGCCCACGCCGGTTTCGGTGAGCAGATCCATCGTCCCCTGTTCGAGCACGCCAGCGCGTATCGTCGATTCGATCTGCTCGCGGCTGCGCGATTCGAGCACGACGGAATCGATACCTTGCAGATGGAGAAGATGGGAAAGAAGCAGTCCGGCAGGACCGGCGCCGATAATGCCGACTTGAGTACGCATGTGTGTCTCCTAGATGCGTGGTGCGTGTCTTTGATGTGGGTCAAAGTGTGCCGTCGGCGCCTCTATCGAGCAACGCGATAGCGTGAATAAGCGTTATCTCTATTTGCGATAGTAGCTGGATGCGGGTTTTCCCTGAGAACGCAAACGCAGCTTTGGCGGAAGCGGATTGTTGGCTTATCTTTACTGAGCGGTCCAACAAGCAAACAAGGAGAAGCAACCATGAAGATCCGCAACGTCCTGAGGCTGCTCGCCGTCGTCGGTTGCGTTACGCTGACGTCGAACGTGTACGCGCAAGCCAGCGATTCGATGTCGATGGCCTCCACGCCTTCAGCACCGTCGAAGAAAGCGACACCTGCGGACAAGAAGCTTGGCCGCGATGTGCGCAAGGCGTTGTCGAAGGCGCCGGGCTTCAACGTATCGAACGTCTTTGTCAAAGCGCGCGGCGGTGCGGTGGTGTTATCGGGCAGCGTCCCCGATGGATCGCAGATTCCGCAGGCAACGGAAGTGGCCAAAGGCGTAGCTGGCGTTACGTCGGTCAGCAACAAGCTGACGCTGTACTCGCATGGGAACAACTAGCCGTTGCGACAACGCGGGACGGGGTAGCGTCACGTTAGTTTGCCTTGCCCCGTCGCTTCGAGAATTGCCTGCCTGATGCGCGGATAGGTGCCGCAGCGGCATATGATGCCGTGCATCGCGCAGTCTATTTCCTTCCGGCTCGGCGTCGGATTGCGCCGTATGAGCGCGCTTGCGGCCATCAACTGCGCGCTCTGGCAGTAGCCGCATTGCACGACATCGACATGCGTCCACGCTTCCTTCAGCGCGCGCGCTTGCGTCCCTTGCAGACCTTCAATCGTCGTAATGCGGCTGGTGCCGATATCCGAGAGCTTTTCCTGACACGAGGTCTTCGCCTCGTTGCCGACGTGCACGGTGCACGCGCCGCATACGCCGACACCGCAGCCGAACTTCGTCCCCGTCATTTTCAGTTCGCAGCGCAAGACCCAAAGCAGCGGTGTCGCGGGATCGGAGTGCACCTCGACGGTCTTGCCATTGATGTTCAGCTTCAGCATGTTGCGCCCCTGGAGTACAGCTTCATGTTCAGCGGCAATGCGTAGCTGCGCGTGCCCGTCAACGCGAATAGCGCATTCGCGACGGCAGGCGCGACAGGCGGCACCGCAGACTCCCCGACGCCTTGCGGATGGTCTTTCGACGGCATGATCTCGACGGATATGTCGGGGCACTCGTCCATCCGCACCACGTCGAACTGGGTATACAGGCCCTCTATGACTGCGCCATCGGCAAGCGTGATGGCTTCCTTGAACGCAGCGGAAAGCCCGAACACGATCGCGCCTTCCACCTGCTGACGGATCAGGTTCGGATTCACCGGCAAGCCGCAATCGATCGCGCAATACACGTGGTCGATCTTCACCGTGTTGCCCGCTTCGAGCGATACATCCGCAACCTGCCCCACCACGCTGCCGAATGCTTCATGAAGCGCGACACCGCGCGCATGCCTGACGCCTTTTTCCGACCACACGGCGGGCGCTCGCCAGCCGGACATGCTGGCCACTTTCTGCAGCACGGCGAGATGACGCGGATGCCGCCTCAGCAGGCTCGCGCGAAATGCGACAGGGTCTTTGCGTGCCAACGCCGCCAGTTCGTCGATAAAGCTTTCGATAAAGAACGCCTGATGCGAATGCCCGACAGAGCGAAAAAAGCCGACGGGCATCGGTAACTCGACAACGCGTTGGCCAATCCACACATTCGGCATTTCATAAGGTTGATCGAATGCGCCTTCGGAAACGGTCTTGTCGAGGTTGAGGCCGAGATCGGGAATGCGATAGTTGCGGGCCAGCCACGTCGCGACGACCGACTGGCTCACTGACGTGTTATGCCACGCAATCAGCTGTCCCTGCGCATCGAGTCCCGCCCTGAAGCGCGACAGGCACGCGGGGCGATAGAAGTCGTGTTGCATGTCCTCCTGACGCGACCAGAGCGTTTGCACGGGACGCCCACCCGCTTCGCGCGCAATCGCGACCGACTGGGCGATGAAGTCGACTTCGAGCCTGCGTCCAAACGCGCCGCCCGGCATCTGCTGCTGCAAATCGACATCGTCCGTGCCGATGCCGAGCAGCCGCGCGACATGCATGCGCGCGACAGCGGGAACCTGCGTCGCCGCCCACACCGTCGCCTTGCCGTCTTTCACTTGCGCCGTGCAATTGACGGGCTCCAGCGGCGCGTGCGCAAGATAAGGCGCGCGATACGTTGCCTTCAACGTGTGCGCGGCACGGTTCAGCGCATCTTCGACGTCGCCATGGCGATACCAAGCGTGGCCTTCGCCTTCGTCGAGCGCCTGCACGAGGCGCCTGTCGACCTCGGCATTGGTCAGTCCTCTGGTCGGTCCATCGTTCCAGTGAATCGTCAGCATGTCGAGTGCGTTCATCGCGATGAAGACGTTGTCCGCGATCACCGCCACGCCGCCCGTGCCGCCGTTGTACGCATCGACGGCCAGGACCTTGCGCACGCCGGGCAACGCCGCTGCCGCCGCGCCGTCGAAATCCCGCACCGTGCCGCCGGGCGTGGGACACATCTTGATGCTCGCGTAGAGCAGGCCGTCCGGCACGACGTCGATACCGAAGATCGCGCTGCCGTCCAGCTTCGAAGCGGCTTCGATGCGTGTCAGCGGCTTGCCGATCAGTCGAAACGCGGCGGGATCTTTCAACGCGGGATTGCGCGGCAGCGGCTGCCGCGTGGCCGCCATCGCGAGTTGCCCGAACGATGCGCGATGTCCCGCGTCGTGCACCACGATGCCTTTTTCGATGCGGCAATCGGCGGCCTTCACGCTCCAGCGTTCGGCCGCCGCCGCGATCAGCATGGTCCGCGCGCACGCGCCTGCTTCACGCATCGGCCGCCAGAGATCGTTGATGGTCGACGAGCCGCCCGTCATCACGGTGCCGAAATCGCGTGCAAGCTTGCGCGTGAGCCACACCGCGAGTTCCTTGACGACGCTGTCGTCGTCGGGACGAAACGGCAAGTCGCCGACCACGCTTTCGACGTTGTTATAGATCTGGTCGAGCGGCGCATTGGCGACGCGGATGTCCGCCCAGTTCGCGTCCAGTTCTTCCGCGACGAGCATCGCGAGTCCCGTATGCACGCCCTGCCCCATCTCCGTCCTGCACATGAGGACCGTGATGGTGTTGTCGGCGGCGATCTTCACGTAGCCATTGAGCGCCGCTTCGCCGGGACGCACGGGCAACGCTTCCGACCCGACGAGCCGCTGGCGCGGCGGCAGCGCCGACCATCCGACCACCAGCGCGCCGGCTAAGCCCACGCCGCCCAGCAGGAAGGTTCGACGCTTCAGCATGGCATCTCTCAGAGGAATCCAGCACGGACACCAGTAAAACGCACCAGCCGCGGCTCGACTGAAATTGCGCATCCGAATACCGGCGTCGCGCCGCTTCACAAGTTCGCGCTCGCCGGTTCGACAAGCGTCAGTCGATCCCGTCAAAGTTCATATTAGTGCGCGTTATGAATTTCGCCGCATTGAATGAGTGGGAATGAGAGGCTGAAAAGTTTGCGAAGACGCGGCAATTCGCGCATTCCTGGCAGGCGCGACGCGCGCGCAAGACACGTGCGGAGCCGCAATAAGCGGATGCCGTCAAGAGGCGTTAAAGCGTGCTGTGACAAGGCTTTAGCGTGCGCCAACGGGTATGCTGCGCTGCAATCCGAACGCTGTGGCATATCGCTTGCATTAATGATCGCCACAAGCGCTGTGTCACGACGACCTCGTGGTCTCGGCAGTCGCACAGGGAGAAAGAGATGCCTTATCTGATTGGTTGGTTGCTAGGTGTGCCGCTTATCGTCCTTGTGATTCTGTATCTGATTTTCCACTAAGGACACGCAGTTACTGCGCGCAGCCATCGCGGTCATTGCGACCGCTACTTTTCCGCAGAACCACGGGCATGCCTGCGGTTCAATGCAAGGGCGGCGACTGTGCATCGCTGATGCACGGCCGCCGCACTGCTTTCCAGCATCAGGTTCCGCCAGCCTGCTTTTTCAACGCGCCGAGAATGTGTTTTTCGAGCGCGGCATAGTCGTGTCCGAAATGATGATCGCCGGACGTGCGGATAACTTCTACACCCGTCTTTGTGAGCGTCGGGCACAGCGTGTCTTCTTCATGCTCGCCGTAGAAACACTGCACGATCTTCGGCGGCAGGCGCGCCAACTCGGGCTTCACCTGCAGCGCCTTGTCGCTTGCTGGCATGCCGAGCCAGCCTGTGACGCGAATCTGGAAGTCCGCCGAGGGCGCGAAGCCAAGCAGCGAAATCAGCGCAACCTTCGCACGCACCGCATCGGGCAAGCGGTTGTACGCGAACGGCATCACGTCGGCACCGAACGAATAGCCGATCAGCGCGACGTGATCCGCATGCCAGCGCGTCGTATAGGTTTTCAGCACACGTGCAAGGTCGTTGCTCGTCTGCTGCGGGGAGCGCTCCGACCAGAAGTAACGCAGGCTGTCCCAGCCGATCACCGACACGCCGTCTTTCTGCAGTTCCTCGGCGATCGTCTTGTCGAGATCGCGCCAGCCGCCGTCACCGGAAATCACGATTGCCATCATGCCCGTCGGATGCGCGGCGGGCAGTTCGATCAACGGCAGGTCCGAGACGTCCTCTTCCTTCATGGCGGCGACGCGCAGATGCGGCGTGGTCAGCTCGACGATGCGTTGCGTACCCGCCGAAGCGTTCGCGTCCGTTTCGGCGAAACCCGGCAGACCGGGGCCGTGCGTCACGGTCGGGTCCGGCGCGCACGGATTGAAACGCTTGTCGAGATCACGCTGCGCGGCTACGGAGACGGCGCCCGCCACCGTGTTTTCAGGCGCCTGCTTCAGCACTTGCATCGCGAGCGTCGCGCCCTGGCCCGAGCCCGCGACGATCGGCATGAAATAGCGGCTCGACTGCACCTGCCGTTCGAGTTGATGGCTCACGGCTTCGGCATCGCCCACCAGTTGATGACACGCTTCTTTCTTCGCTGCGAGATTCGCCGCGTACTTCGCGGTATCGACACCGACCACCATCGCGCCGTTTTTCGCGAGGGCGTCGGCGGCCTGCTGGTCCGCCGGGTTCCAGCCGCTCTCGCGCGAGAACAGCACGACAAAGCCACGCACGTCGCCGGTGGGCCTGGTCACCGTGACCTGGCCGTAACGGCCGCCGGATACGGTTTCATAGGCGTGCGCCGCCGGCACCACGCCCGCGAGCGAGCACAACGAAACGCTCGCCAGTGCGGCGAGCCGGTAAAACTTTTGCATGATCATGAACGCCGGCCCCCTGCCAGCAGCGAAAGGTCCGCGAGCGTGAAGAACACGCCGACGGAACCGGATGCAGCGAGATAGCGCGGCTCCCATTGAGGCTGGAATTTGCTCTTGAAAGCGCGCAGTCCGCGGAAGTTGTAGAAGCGGCCGCCGAAGCGCCACACGATATTCGCGAGCCGGTGCCAACGCGACGCGAGCGGCGTCGGCGACATGCCGGAGAACGGCGCGATACCGAGGCTGAGCGAGCGGAACCCCGCGTGCTTCAGATGCAGCGCGAGCCGCGTGAACAGATACTCCATCGCATACGGCGAAGCCTGCGGCACGTGACGCATCACGCCGACGGTGGCCTCGGTGTTGAGGTCCGTCGTCATGAACGTGACGAACGCAACGGGCGTGCCGTTCTGACGCACCAGCATCACCGATTGCGCGGCGAGATAGTCTTCCGTGAACGCGGCGACCGAGAAGCTCTTCTCACGCGCATCGCGGCTGTCGAGCCAGCCATCGGAAATCTCGCGCAGTGTCGCAATCGATTCGGGCACGCGCGCCGGCTCGATCACTTCGACGGCAAAGCCATCGCGCTCGCCGCGCTTGAGCGCATAGCGCAAATGCGCGCGGTGCGAGCCCTTCAGATCGAATTCGTCGAGCACGACGTGCGCTTCCTCGCCGAGCTTCATCAGCGTGAGGCCGGCGTCGAGGTAGAGCGGCAAGGCGTTCGCGCGCACCTGATAGAACGCCGCGCGGCCGCCGTGCGTGTGCGCGAGCGCCACGAACTTGCTGATCAGCTCCGCCCATTCCGCACGCGGACCAACGGGGTCGTGCAATGCGGCCCACGTGCGCCCGTACTTCGCGTACATGAGAAACGCCTTGCGCGACTCGGAGAACAGAAAGCTCTTGTCGCCCATCAGCGCGAGGCCCGCGTCGCTGCGCTCCTGCGCGCGGAAGATGCGCGCGGCGTCGTCGAGATCCTGCTTCACGGGCTTCACGAAGCGGCCCGCAGCCGGACGCAACAATTGCCAGAACGCGAACGTCGCGGCGAACAGGCTGGCGGCGAGGGTCGCGCGCAAGGCACGGGGCGCGCGCTCGTCGAATGCGAATTGCCACCACAGGTCGCGGGTGTAGGGCACGTCGCGGAACGCGAACAGCATCACCCACACCGCGAGCATCAGCACCATCGCCACCGAAACCAGCCAGCCCGCCGTAAAGGGCTCGGCGAACAGCGACGAGCGGCGATTGAAGCGCGAGCGCGTCGCGACCAGCAACACGATCAGCGTCGTCAGCACGCCGGCTTCGACGAACGCGAGCCCCTTGGTCAGCGACAGCGCGAGACTCACGACCGCGAGACCCAGCGTAAGCCACCATGCGGCATCGAGACGCCGCGACAGGCCACGCGCGACGAACAGCAATGCGACGCCGACCACGCTGCACAGCATCTGCGAGCTTTCGAGCACCCACAGCGGCACGAAATCGCGCAGGATCGCGATGCGTTGCCAGAACGCGGGTGTCGCGCTCGAAATCACCAGCATGCCGCCGACCACGAAGGTCACGAGACTCAGGAACAGCGGCGCGAGCTGCGACACGGTGGCCGCGTGATGCAAGGGCAGGTGCTTCTTCAGCGCGCGCCCTTCGAAACCGGCCAGCAGTCCCGCCGACACGATCAGCGGCAAACCGAAATAGATTGCGCGGTACGCAAGCAGCGCGGCGACCATCGAATGCGTCTGCACGCTGCCGCCGAGCGCGAACACCATCGCCGCCTCGAACACGCCCACGCCGCCCGGCGTGTGGCCGATCAGGCCCAGCAGCATCGCCGCCGCATAGATCGTGATGAACGACACGAAGCCCACCTGCGCGTGCGGCAGCAGCGCCCACAGCGCGAGACCGGCCGCGACGACGTCGAGCACGGCCAGCAGGACCTGTTCGATGAAATCGCGGCGCGCGGGCACGTCGAACGACAGCCAGCTCCAGCGCGTGCGGATCTGGCGCGTCTGCTTGCCGCAGGCGAGCGTCAGCAGACCGAGCACGGTCAGCAGCGCCGCGCCGCCCCAGGCGAGCGCGCCCGTCGGGCTGTGCAGCATCGGCGCGAGCGTGCGCGCGTCGCACAGCATGCCGAGCGCGGTCATCAGAACGAGGGCCAGGGCGAGCGAAACGCTCGTGAACACCGTCATGCGGCCGATTTGCGCCGGGGTCACGTCGGCGACGGCATAGACGCGCGCGCGCACCGCGCCGCCCGTCAGCGCGCCGAAGCCGGTCGCGTTGCCGAGCGCCGAGCCCGCCGTCGCGCCGATCCACAGGGCCGCGCGCGGCACGGCCTTGCCGATGTAACGCAGCCCGACGGCATCGCGTCCAACGAGGGCGATATAGCTGAGAATCGTCGCGCCGAGCGCAGCCGACCATTCGCCCGCCGTCAGATGCCGCAGATGGCGGATCACCGAGCGGTAATCGACGGCCTGCGACAGGTGCTGCAGCACGATCAGAAGCAGCACGCAGACACCGAGCGACAACGCAGGCGACAGCACGTGCCGGCTGCCGGCCACGGCGCACGCTCGCTGAAGCAGCGCGGCGGCGCGGCTAATAAAAGAACGGGGAAGGTCAGACATGGATGAACCCGGGTAATGCCTGATGCAGTAACAATGGTCTCGTTGCTATTGCATCGAATGAGGTTGGATTTCGGAGCGCGCCGGACGGGCGTTATCGCCGTCCTGATCTCGCCTTTTCAACTCTTTACAAATGGACAACGGCAATTTATCCAAAAGGTTGACACCGGGAGCAACCCGGAGGCGATTATTTGCAGTTTTCGCTTAAGAAATCCTGATGTGGCCGATGATCGATCGGTAATTGAGTTGAATCTTCCTGTGGACCCAGCGCGGCGCGGCTCGCGAGCCTGAGGCCGCGCCGCGCGGCCGCAGGCCGCATGGGCACTCGCTTTACTGCCGGCGCGTTCGCGGCGAATGTACCGGTTGGTACAAACCCTGACGGCATTCGTCTCACGTTCCGGCTGGTCGAGCCCGGACGCACGATACCAGATTTGACCTTGCGTTTAGCTTTTTCGCAGATTCATCTTGCTTTCGCCGCCCTACGGTTGGCGAACGGACGAGCCGCGCAAACCGGCTGTTTCACCTCATATTCGACGCCCGGGCCGCCTTCGATATGACGTGTACGTTGCTGCTCCGCCATCTCGCAGCCGCAACGCACCCGAACGCGCGGCTACGTCAGCGAAAAAGGCCCCGGCTGCATCGGCAAGCCGGGGCCCCTCTCTACCCGGCGAGTGCGCTCAGTGCGCGCCCGCTGCCGCTGCGCCACCGCCGCCGCCCTTGCGCGGCTTCGTCAGCCAGATCAGCGGAATGATGACGATGAAGATCATTGCTGACAACCAGAAGATGTCGTTCAAGCCGAGCATCGCCGCCTGTGCATTGAGCGATTGCTCGAAAAACGCTCGGGCCTGATCCATGCTGCCGCCGAGCGTCGCGTGAATGCTGGAGAGCGCGCTCGTGAAGGCGGGGTTGTTCACGCTCGACTGTTCCGCGAGTTGCGCGTGATGCAGGATCGTCCGGTTGTTCCAGCCCGTCGAGATCAACGACGTGCCCACGCCGCCCGCGAAGATCCGTACGAAGTTCGACAGGCCCGCTGCGGCGGGAATCTTTTCGGCGGGCAGGCCCGACAGGATGATCGCGGTCAGCGGCGTGAAAAAGAGCGCCATGGGAATGCCTTGCAGCAGCGTCGGCACGACCAGGGTGGTCGGGTCGACGCCCGTGGTGTATTGCGAGCGCATGAAGAACACGCCAGCAAAGCCGAGGAAGGCCAGCGTCGCGAGCAGCCGTGCATCGGTCCTCGGCATGATCTTCGCCATCACGGGCGCGAGCAGTACGGCGAACACGCCAAGCGGTGCGGTCACGAGACCCGCGTCCACCGAACGATAGCCGAGATAGCCCTGAATCCACTGCGGCAAAATCACGAGGTTCGCGAAGAACACACCATAGGCCACCGAAATCGCAATCGTCCCGCCGCGGAAATTCTGCACCGCGAAGAGCCGCAGATCGACGATCGGGTTTTTTTCCGTAAACTCCCAGATCAGGAAAAAGATAAAGCTGACTCCCGCGACAGCCGTGAGCGTACAGATCACGGGCGAGCTGAACCAGTCGAGATCCTTGCCCTTGTCGAGCATGATCTGCAGCGATGCGACCCAGACGACCAGCGACAACAGGCCGATCTTGTCGATGGGCAATTTGCGCGTCTGCGATTCGCGGTCGCGATAGAGCATCCACGTCACGCCGGCGGCGAACAGTCCGACGGGAATGTTGATATAGAAGATCCACGACCAGCTGTAGCTGTCGGTGATCCAGCCGCCGAGCGCGGGGCCCGCAATCGGACCGACGGTAGCCGTCATCGCCCACAGCGAAAGTGCCGTCGCGCTTTTCTCCTTCGGATACGAAGCGAGCAGAATGGCCTGCGAAAGCGGCGTCAACGGCCCCGCCACGAGACCCTGCAAGATGCGCGCGGCCAGCAGCACGACCAGGTTCGGGGCGATGCCGCACAGCCACGACGAGAACACGAACAGCAGGATCGAGATGACGAACAGCTTGATCTGACCGACGCGCTGCGTGAGCCAGCCCGTCAGCGGAATGGCGATCGCATTGGCCGCCGAGAACAACGTGATCACCCAGGTGCCTTCGTCGACGGAGACGCCGAGATTGCCCGAGATGGTGGGAATCGCAACGTTCGCGATGGACGAATCCAGCACGTTCATGAACGTCGCGAGCGCGACGGCGAGTGTCGCGAGGACCAGCTTGCCGCCTGTGAACGGGGCCGGTGCGGTTTGCGTCGAGGGATTCATGGCGCTTTCTTTATCTGACCTGTCAATTATCTGAGCGAACGAGGACGCACCTTGTGTTTGCGTCCTCCGTTGCGGCTTAGCCTGCGCGCTGCGCCGTGGCGCGCTTGTCGCCTGGCTTGTCGCCTGCGTCGCGCTTCGCGAGCGGC
Organism: Paraburkholderia caribensis; assembly: GCF_002902945.1. Classification (NCBI taxonomy): domain Bacteria; kingdom Pseudomonadati; phylum Pseudomonadota; class Betaproteobacteria; order Burkholderiales; family Burkholderiaceae; genus Paraburkholderia; species Paraburkholderia caribensis. The sequence continues at coordinate 216,434 of NZ_CP026102.1, read as the reverse complement.
CGCGACGCATCACGCGTCGTCACCATGTTCTGCGCGATGATCCTGTCGATCTCGGCATCGGCCTGTGCGCCGTATTGCGCGAACACATCCGTGCGATACGTCGTGTTCATCGCGGCGCCGAGTTGCGGACCCGCGTTGTCGTGCGTGTCGACATCGACGTCCATCGACAGGCCGATACGCAGCGGATGCGCTTCCAGTTCCTTCTGGTCGAGCTGGATGCGCGCGGGCAGGCGCTGCACGACCTTGATCCAGTTGCCCGTTGCGTTCTGCGCGGGCAGCGTCGCGAACGCGCTGCCCGTGCCCGCGGAAAAGCCGACCACGCGGCCGTGATATTCGACCTTGCCGCCGTACACGTCGGCCGTCAGCGTGACGGGCTGGCCGATGCGCATGTTGCGCAACTGGTTTTCCTTGTAGTTCGCGTCGACCCACACGCCGTCGAGCGGCACGACGGCCATCAACGGCGTTCCCGGCGACACGCGCTGTCCGACCTGCACGGAACGCTTCGCGACATAACCGGTGACGGGCGCGGGCAGCGTGTTGCGCGCATACGAGAGATACGCGTCGCGCACCTTCGATGCCGCGGCCTGCACGTTGGGGTGCTGGGCGATCGTCGTGTGGTCGGTCAACGCGCGGTTCGCTTCCGCCTGCTGACGCGCGGCGTCGAGCGCGGCCTGCGCGGCGTTCACGGCGTCGCGTGCATGTGCGATGTCTTCGGCGGATACCGCGCCCGTGCCCGCGACAGCCTGGCGGCGGCGCAGATCGTCCTGCGCGCGCGCCAGGTCCGATTGCTTCTGCGCGACGTTCGCCGCGTAGAAATCGTTGTTCACGTACAGGCTGCTCACCTGACGGACGGTCTGTCCAAGCGCCGCTTCCGCGTTGCCGAGCGCGATCTTCGCGTCGGCGTTGTCGAGCGTCACGACCGGGTCGCCGGCCTTCACGATTTGCGTGTCGTCGGCGTTGACGGCAATCACCGTGCCCGTCACCTGCGGCGTCAGTTGCACGAGGTTGCCGCTGACGTATGCGTCGTCGGTGGTCTCGTGGTAGCGCGAGTAGGTCATGTAGTACGCGCCGTAAGCCGCAGCCGACACGACGACGGCCGCGCCCAGCAGCGAGAGCAGCAACTTGCGCTTGCGCGTGTTGGGTTCGTTCGCTTCGACAGCTTGGGCCGGTGCCGCAGCGGACTTCGCACCGGGCTTTGCATCCGGCGCTTGCGTCGTTTCGCGCTCCGGGGTGTTGATTTCGCTCATTTTCAGTTCTCCAGGCAATGCGATGAAAGGCCGCTCAGTGCGCAGCGGCGGCAGACGTTTCTGTGGCCGAGGCGACGCGCGCGTTCTGACCGGCGTTCGACGTGTCGACGAAACCGCCGCCCAACGCCGACGCGAGCGCGATCTGCTGGTCGCGGCGATCCATGCGCAGGTTCGCGACGGACTGATCGGCGGCGAGCGCGTTGACGTCGGCATTCAGTACGGTCAGCTGGTTCGTGAGTCCCGCCTTGTATTGCACGAGCGCAAGCTGGTCGGCCTGACGCGCGGCCGTCTGCGCCGCTTGCGCATCGACGAGCTGGCCGTCCGTCGAGCGCACGCCGGCGAGTTGCGTGGCGACTTCGCTCAATGCGGTCACGAGCGTCTGGTTGTAGGTTGCGACCGCATAATCGAAGTCGGCGTAACGGCCCTTCAGTTGCGCGCGCAGTTCGCCCGCGTCGAAGATGGGCAGATGGATCGCGGGACCGGCCGAGGCCGTGCGGCTCGCCGCCGTCAGGAAGCGGCCGAAGCCGAATGCGTCGAGCCCGATCGCGGCGCTCAGATTGATGTCGGGAAAGAACTCGGCCTTCGCTTCCTTCACGTCATGCGTCATCGCATCGACGCGCCAGCGCGCAGCGACGATGTCCGGGCGACGGCTGACCAGATCGGCGGGCAGGTTGTCGGGCAGGTTCACCTCGTCGCCGATACCCAGCGTCGGCCGCGCGATTTGCAGCCCACGGTCCGGACCGGCGCCGAGCAGCACGGCGATCTGGTAGCGCGTGGTGAGAATCTGTCCGTCGAGCGCCTTCAGCGCGGCGCGGCTCGTCGCCAGATTCGCCTGCGCCGTCTTGCGTTCGACCTCCGTGTCGAGCCCCGTCGCGATACGGCCCGCCGTAATGCGGTCGATCTGTTCGCGCTGCGCGATCTCCTGCTGCGCGATGTCGCGCAACACGTAAAGGCGTGCGAGCTGGTTATAGGTGCGCGCAATCGACGTGGTAAGCGTCAGCTTGATGACTTCCGCATCCGCCTGGCTCGCCTGCAACTGCGAGATTGCCGACTTCAACGCTTCGCGGTTCTTGCCCCACAGGTCGAGATCGTACGAAGCGCTCAACAGGCCCTTGTTCTCCGTCTGCCACGAACCGCCCGTCGGAGGCGGCACCAGCGCCGTGCCCGAATACTGCTGGCGCGTGAGCGAGTAGCTGGCGTCGACGCGCGGCATCGTGCTCGCCTTCGCCGTTTCGCTATACGCCGAGGCCGCCGCCACGCGGGCACGCGCCTGGTCGAGCGTCGGGCTGCTCTTCAGCGCTTCGTCGATCAGCGCCTTCAGTTGCGCGTCGCCGAACTGGTCCGCCCAATCGGCGGCGGGCCAATGGCCTTGCCCGGCGGGAATGCTCTGCTGCGTCGCATACTGCTGCGGCTCGGCCGTCTTCGCATCGCTATGAATACCCGCATAGTTCACGCATGCCGACAGCACCGCCGCGAACATCACGGAGACACCGACTTTCAGTGCCCCCGAAATGCGCCAACTGGCGTTTAATTGATCACTCATTGTCTGACCTATCAGATAATTGGGTAAAAAAATGTTCAACCGTTGAGGAACTTGTGCAGCAGACGGCGCAGTTCGTCGAATTCTTCTTTGGTGAAGCACTGAAGACGCTCGTTCAGCACGCCGGGCGCGATCTCCGCGATACGCAGCGCGACATGACGGCCCGCATCGGTGAGTTCGAGATTCACGACGCGGCGGTCGTCCGCGCTGCGCGTGCGCGTCAGCATGCCGAGCGTTTCGAGCTTGTCGAGCGTGCGCGTCATCAGGCCCGTGTCGATGGCGAGATGGCGCGACAACGTGGCCGGCGTCGTGTCGATACCGCGCAACAGCGACATGAATATCCCCACATGGTGTGCCCGCACGTTCAGGCCCTTCACCGCTGCATCCATTTGTCCGACCACGAGGTTGCGCGCCTTGCTGATCGCAAAACCGATGTTGTCGGTCAAATGAAAATCTTCCTTCGAATAGTGCGACATCTCTGACTCCTCGCTATTTGCAGCAACAATAATTGACAGGTCAGATACAGTCAACAGCACGGCGGCGAAACTCATTGTTTCATCAGATGCAGCAGTTCTTATCGCTCAATCGGATAATGCGGCGGACACGCGCCGCCCGAAGGCGGCGGGAACGAGGCTGAAGCGCGAGCGGCGCTCGGGCGCGCAGTCGTTTAGTCGCTCAGGAACTTGCGCAGCAGGCGGCGCAGCTCATTAAGCTCGGCCTTGGTGAAGTCTTTCAGGCGTGCATTGAGGACGTCGGGTGCGATTTCAGGAATCTGGTCGGCGACCGCGATGCCGGGTCGGGTCAGCGTCAGGTTGACGACGCGGCGGTCCTCATCGTCGCGCGAGCGGACCACCAGCCCTTTCGCTTCGAGCTTGTCGAGCATGCGTGTCATCAGGCCAGTGTCGATGCCGAGCATTTTTGATAGCTCGAAGGGCGTCGATGCGAGCTTCTGCCGGAGCATCAGCATGATGCCCATTTGCTGGCTGGAGATGTCGAGGTCCTTCAGCGCCGCGTCCATCTCCGTGGTGATCAGGTTGCGCGCCTTCACGAGCTGGTAGCCCACGCTTTCCGTGAGCCTGAAATTGTCTTTGGTGTAGTGACGCACGCGAAGCCTCCTGAACGAACGGCAATCTGACTGACCAATCAGATACTACCAAATCAGTTCTCGGCGGCCCGGCAAATTGTGGTTATTTCAGGCCAAGACGTCTCGCGAGACGGTTCAGGTTCGCGCGATCCATGCCCAGCGAGCGCGCGACGGCTGCCCAGTTGTGGTTGTTGCGTTCCAGCGCGTCGCTGACGAGCGTGCGCTCGTACGCGGTGACGGCGCTGCGGAAGTCGGTTGCCGTCGCCTCGTCTGCGCCCATGGAAGCCGAAAGGGACGCGGCCGCCGGCAGCTCGCCGCCATGGTTCGCCGACATGCCCAGATCGGGCGCCGTCAGCGTGAGAATGCGCGGCCGCTCGCGATGACGCGACAGCGCCTTGAACGCGCTGCGGCCGATCATATGTTCGAGCTCGCGCACGTTGCCCGGCCAGTTGTACGAAAGCAGCGCGGCTTGCGCATCCTGGCCGAGCCGGATGCTGAGCAGCCCGAGCCGTGCCCGGTTCTCTTCGAGGAAGTAGCCCGCGAGCAGCAACACATCGCGTCCGCGCTCGCGCAACGGCGGTACGCGCAGCGGATACACGCTCAGCCGGTGATACAGGTCCGCGCGAAAACGCCCCTCGCGCACTTCTTCGGCGAGATCGCGATTGGTCGCGGCGATGAGCCGCACGTCCACCTTGTGCTCGCTATCCGAGCCGATCCGCTGCAACTGGCCGTTCTGCAACACGCGCAGCAGCTTGGCCTGCACGCCGAGCGGCAACTCGCCGACCTCGTCGAGAAACAGCGTGCCGCCGTCGGCGAGTTCGAATTTGCCGCGCCGGTCAGACGATGCGCCCGAAAACGCGCCCCGCACATGCCCGAACAGCTCGCTTTCGACGAGCGTATCCGGCAGTGCCGCGCAATTCAGGCTGATCATCGGCTTGTTCGCGCGCGGCGAGCCGCTGTGAATCGCGTTCGCGACCAGTTCCTTGCCGACGCCCGTTTCGCCCGTCACGAGCACGGTCAGCTCGCTGTTCGCGACCACGCGGATTTCGTTGACCAGTTGCTGATGCGCCGCGCTGCTGCCGATCAGTTCGCGGCTGCTCTGCCCGCTTGCCTGGCGGTACGCCTCCGCGCGCTGACGCTCCTCTTCGGTGTTGCGCTCGAGCGTGTCGATGCGTTCCGCGACGCTCACGGTCGCCGCTGCGAGGCTCAGAAAGGCCTGCAGCGTGTTCATGTCGATGCTGTCGAAACGCTCGGGATCGAGCGAGTCGAGGGTCAACAGGCCCCACGGCCTGCCGCCGATCAGCAGCGGACAGCCAAGGCAGTCGTGCACTTCGAGGTGCCCGCTCACGCCTTGCACGAGGCCGTCGTACGGATCGGGCAGATCGGAATCGGCGGGGAAGCGCGTGGGCTCTTCACTCGACAGCAGCGCTTCGAAGCGCGGATGGTCGCTCACGCGAAAGCGGCGGCCCAGTGTGTCGCCCGACAGGCCGTCGATGGCAAGCGGCACGAGGGTGTCCTCATCGAGACGCAACAGGGCCGCTGCATCGCCGGGGAAAAGCGTGCGCAGCGTCGTCAGAAGACGGCGATAGCGCTCGCGTTCCGGCAAGTCGCGCGACAGGTCCTCGACGAGCGGAATCAGCGCGTCGAGAACCTCAGATGCAGTCAATTTAACCCTGTGTGAGGTCGTTTTAACCCTTGTCATATCCACGTCTGGTGTTTCTAAGTCGCTGATTTTACGGTCGTTTGAAGCTGGCCCGATAGATGCGTAAGAGATTACCCGAAGCCCGCCGGATTCGCGCGGGACCCCACTCACCCCAACTGCAAGGAATCAACTCATGCTGTCAGCCGAACATCGCGCAATCGTCAAGGCAACTGTTCCGCTGCTCGAAAGCGGCGGCGAGGCGCTCACCACGCACTTCTACAAGACCATGCTGTCGGAGTACCCGAGCGTGCGCCCGCTGTTCAATCAGGCGCATCAGCAATCGGGCGATCAGCCGCGCGCGCTTGCGAATGCGGTGCTGATGTACGCGCGTCATATCGATCAACTCGAACAACTCGGTGGACTGGTTTCGCAGATCATCAACAAGCACGTCGCGCTGAACATCCTGCCCGAGCATTATCCGATCGTCGGCGCATGTTTGCTGCGCGCGATTCGCGAAGTGCTCGGAGCGGAAATCGCCACGGACGCCGTGATCGAAGCGTGGGGCGCCGCCTATCAGCAACTGGCCGACCTGCTGATCGGGCTCGAAGAGCAGGTCTACGTCGAGAAGGAAACCGCGACGGGCGGCTGGCGCGGCACGCGTCCGTTCGTGGTGGCGCGCAAGGTCAAGGAGAGTGACGAGATCACGTCGTTCTATCTGCGTCCCGCCGACGGCGGCGCGCTGCTCGAATTCCATCCGGGCCAGTACATCGGTCTGAAGCTGATCGTCGATGGTGAGGAGATTCGCCGCAACTATTCATTGTCGGCTGCGGCAAACGGCCGCGAATATCGGATCAGCGTGAAGCGCGAGCCGAACGGCAAGGCGTCGAACTATCTGCATGATTCGGTGAATGAAGGCGCGACGCTGGATCTGCTGACGCCGTCGGGCGATTTCACGCTGGAGCACAGCGACAAGCCGCTGGTGCTGATCAGCGGCGGTGTCGGCATCACGCCGACGCTTGCGATGCTGAATGCCGCGCTGCAAACGTCGCGTCCCATTCACTTCATTCATGCCGCGCGTCACGGCGGCGTGCATGCGTTCCGCGACCATATCGACGAACTGGCAGCGCGTCATCCGCAACTCAAGCGCTTCTACGTGTATGAGAAGCCGCGTCAGCACGACGAGGCTCATCACGCCGAAGGCTATATCGACGAAGCGCGCCTGATCGAATGGCTGCCGTCCACGCGCGATGTCGATGTGTACTTCCTCGGACCCAAGTCGTTCATGAAGGCGGTGAAGCGTCATCTGAAGGCGATCGGTGTGCCCGAAAAGCAGAGCCGTTTCGAGTTCTTCGGCCCCGCTTCGTCGCTCGATTGATCCAGCGTTTGTTCTTGTAGTAGTTGTTGCCTGTTGAGGCTACCCTGGTAGTGCTTTGGAAGAGACGGTACTCCGCGTCTCTTCCTTTTTTTTGTTTGCGCGAGCGCCTAGCGATCGTCTTCGTGAATCGACGAAGGATGACGGCACATTGCATCCACCGTTACTTCCATATATGGATAAAGCGGCAATTGCATGAGGATCTCATTGAGTTGCGCGGGGCTTTCCACGTCGAACACGCTGAAATTCGCGTACAGGCCCGCAATGCGCCAGAGATGTCGCCAGATGCCTTCCTTTTGCAGACGCTGCGCCATGGCCTTTTCGGTGGCCTTCAATTCGTTGGCGCGCTCGACGGGCATATCGGGCGGCAGCTTAACGACCATCTTCACGTGAAATAGCATTCGTGGACTCCCTGTAGATTCATTGCAGTTGCGCAGCTTCCACTGCATGCCGCGCTTTCAGACACTGCGGCCACCTCGAACGGCGGCCGCATTCATACACGTTCGGCGATACCAGTGGTATCAGGCGCGCACGCGCTCCACTTCACTCGTCGGCACGTTACTACGGTCCTTGACGAGGCTGAAATCGAAGTCGATCAGCGCGAACTGGCCGTCGATGCCATAAGGCTTGCCCGTTGCGCCCTCTTCCTTCTTGACGGCGGGCACGAGACCTTCGCGCGTCGCGAATGCGAAGTCATCCCACAGATACGGATCGCCTTCGATATTGATCTGCGTGGTCAGCTTGCGAAAACCGGGCGCCGACACGAAGAAGTGAATATGCGCCGGGCGATGACCGTGACGGCCGAGCAGATCGAGCAGTTGCTGCGTCTTGCCTTCCGGCGGCACGCTATAGCCGATCGGCACCACGCTGCGGAAGCTGTACGTGCCGTTCTCGTCGGTGCGGATCGAGCGGCGCAGGTTGAATGCGGGCTGCGATTTATCGAAGTGCGAGTAGTTGCCCAGATGGTTCGCGTGCCACACTTCGACCAGCGCGTCGCGCACCGGCTGGCCCGCTTCGTCCAGTACGCGGCCGCGCATCACCAGCGTTTCGCCCGGTTCGTTGCCGTTGTCGAGCCGTGCATGGCCCGTCGATTCCGGCGCGCCCGCCACATACAGCGGACCTTCGATGGTGCGCGGCGTGCCGCCCTGCAGGCCCGCCCTGGCTTCCGCTTCGTCGAGACGAACGTCCAGGAAGTGCTCGAAGCCGAGGCCTGCTGCCAGCAGGCCGAGCTCGCCGCTTTGGCCCGCTTCGCCGAGATAGTTCAGCGCGGACCAGAATTCGTTCGGTGTGACGTCGAGTTCGTCGATCGTGATGAACAGGTCGCGGATGATGCGGTTGACCACCTGCTTCGTGCGGGCGTTACCTTCGTGCGTGGCGCTTTCGTTGATCTTGTTCAACAGGGCGTCGATGGTTTTGATGTCCATGGGGATGTCTCCTTTTAGTCCAATCACTGATGACGATGTCAGATACGCTTATTGCGCTGCGGATTCAGCACCGCCATCGCTAAGCCTTGACCACACTCGCGCCGTGCTTCGAATCGCGGCGCAGTCTCCCGATCTTCTCCAGGTCGAGTTGAATGCCGAGTCCCGGGCCGCTCGGCAATTGCAACGAGAAGTTCTCGTAGCGCAGCGGCTCGGTGAGAATTTCTTCCGTGAGAAGCAACGGCCCGAACAGCTCGGTGCCCCACTTCAGTTCGCGGAACGTACTGAACAGTTGTGCGGAAGCGATCGTGCCGACCGCACCCTCCAGCATCGTGCCGCCATACAGATCGACGCCGGCAGCAAGCGCAATGGCCGCCACGCTCGCCGCGCCCGTCAGGCCGCCCGATTGCGCGATCTTCACGGCGAACACATCGGCCGCGTGCGCGCTGGCGACATCGAATGCATCGACGGGACCATGTAGCGCTTCGTCTGCCATGATGGGCACTGTCGAGCGATGCGTGAGACGCTTGAGGCCGCGGCGGTCGTCGGCAGCAATGGGTTGCTCGATCAGATTGCAGCCCGCGTCCGCGAGGCGTTCGCTCGCCCAGAGCGCTTCCGCCTGGCTCCACGCCTGGTTCACGTCCACACGGACTTCGGCGCGATCGCCCACCGCCGCCTTGATCGCGGCGACGTGTGCGATGTCCTCGGCCGGCGCGCGCGTGCCGATCTTCAGCTTGAACACGCGGTGCCGTTTCATTTCCAGCATCTGATGCGCTTCGTCGATATCGCGGCCTGTGTCGCCGCTCGCGAGCGTCCATGCGACTTCGACGGAATCCGTCACGCGGCCGCCGAACAGTTCCGACAGCGGCACGCCGAAACGCTGCGCCTGTGCGTCGAACAACGCGGTTTCGATCGCGCACTTCGCAAAGCGGTTACCCTGGAAGCATTCGCGCAGTTTCGCCATCGCCTGGCCGGGACGGGTCGCGTCCATGCCCTTGAGCATCGGCGCGAAATAGGTGTCGATGTTGGTCTTGATGCTTTCGGGGCTTTCCTCGCCATAGGCGAGACCGCCGATCGTGGTCGCCTCGCCCCAGCCCGCTATACCATCCGTGCATTGAATGCGGATCAGCACCAGTGCCTGGCAATTCATCGTGGCGACCGACAGGCGGTGCGGGCGGATCGTCGGAACGTCGACGAGAATAGTGTCTACAGCGTGTATCTGAACGGCGCTTGGTATCATACGGCTCTCCTGCTGATGTGCCCATACTAGGGGCGCCGGCAAAATCCGTCCAAGACCGATTAAGTCTATTTCCATACCTTCGGGGCATAGATGGAACTGCGTCAACTTCGCTATTTCGTGGCGGTCGCCGAGGAAAGGAACTTCACACGGGCCGCCGAGCGCCTGAACATGACGCAGCCGCCGCTCTCGCGGCAGATCCAGCAGATCGAAGACATGGTGGGACTTGCGTTGTTCGAACGCGGCGCGCGTCCGCTCAAGCTGACGGAGGCCGGGCGTGTCTTTTACGCGCAGGCCAGGCGCCTGCTCGAGGAAAGCGATGAACTGCTGCCGCTCACGCGGCGGCTAGCACAGCTCGCGGAGCGCATCGTGATCGGCTTCGTGCCGTCCACACTGTATGGCCCGCTGCCCGATGTGATCCGCGCGTTTAGAGAAGCGGCGCCCCTGATCCAGATTTCGCTGATCGAGATGTTCACGATCGAGCAGCTGAGCGCGCTCAAGGGCGGACGCATCGACGTGGGCTTTGGCCGGCTGCGTTTCGACGAATCGCAACTGGCGCGCGAGGTGCTCGTCGAGGAGCCGTTGATTGCCGCCTTGCCTACGGGCCACGCGCTCGCCGACATCGCGCAACTGACGCTCGACGCGCTGTCGAAAGAAACGCTGATCATCTATCCGTCGACGCCGCGCCCGAGCTACGCGGATCAACAGCTGTCCGCGTTCCGTGACCACGCCGTCGAACCAGCCGCCGTTCATGAGGTACGGGAACTGCAGACCGCGCTAGGTCTCGTCGCCGCTCAAGTGGGCGTGTGTCTCGTGCCGGAGAGTGTGCGGGGCTTGCGCGCGCGCGGCGTGACCTATCGGTCGATCCAGGAAACGAATGTGTCGTCGCCGATCATCATGAGCCGGCGTTTGCAGGATCAAAGCGCTACGACGGACCTGTTTTGCTCAATTGCGCGCGATCTGTTCAAGCGGCCGTTGTCCGTCTAGAAGTCGACGCAGGGCTTTCGCGAAATGCAGTACGTGCAAGGCGCTTTAAGGGCGCTGAATGCTTCCGTCGTCGTCATGCCAGGACGCGATATCGACGGCAGCGGGACGCGTGACGCGCGACAATCCCAATGCGAGTAAAGCGCCCGCCTTAAGCACGCATTCGACGAGCGATTGCGTAAAGATCCACGCCGATTCGTTCACTTCGACGGGCAGGCCCGGCACGATCGCGACGAGGCTCAGTCCACACAGAAACGAAAAGATCCACTGCGCGCGCTTCTTGCCACACGCAGCTGCCACGCCGATCACGGTCCATATGATCTTCGCCAGTCCGAGGGCCGCGATGCCGAGTTGGCCAGCGGATGGATCGAACTCCGAAGGCGTTTCGATCAGCGACCAGCCGCATACACCGAGTATCAGTAGACGCGGTAGCAAAGCGAGCCGCGTGCTGCCGCGTTGCGACGACAACGGCAACGCGTCTTCCGGACGCTGCGCATCGTCACCCATGGCATTCCGGAACGAACGGTCCACGCCTGCCTTCACGTTCGAAACCTCCGCGTCGATACCCGCACGTCATTGCGAAACTGGAAGTGCGCATTGTCGGTCGCGGAAATCGTGAGCGGTAGTTAATCCTTGTTAACACGACTCACGCTACGCGTCCGGTCATCTTCTCCAAACGACCTGATCGGGTGCGGTTTTCAAACGTTTATAAGCGTCGCGATTTTCGCCTTATCTGTTGTTCTGTTTTTGACCAGGTTCTCTTGCAAGCAACGGCGCCGCGCAGTCGACTACGACAACGAACGCAAGCGCCACCGCGCCAATTACAAAGAGTAGACGATGGTTGCCACCGCTGCTATTGAACAATGCCGAATACGTGTAGCCCGCGAGCGCCTGAAATGCTGCGAAGGTTGTCGTGGCGCGACTCCATGTTTTGTGCTGCCCGGCGTGATCGTGCGGCACGACTTCATGTACACGCGCAAGCATCATCGGCACGATGCCCGGCGGAAAGCTGCCGATCACGAGCGTCAGCACGCCAATCACGATCTGATTGCTGGACATCGCGAACGCCGCGACCACGACGATCTGCAACAGCGTGACCGCGCGGATCGCAAAGCGCCCGCCCAAGCGATCCGCCACGAGTCCATACACGGGCGCGCCAAAAATCGCACCGACGCCATATAGGATCCAATATGCCGCACCGACATGCGCGCCCGCGCCAAGTCCGCGCGCAATGAAATCAACGAGGAAAACCATCGTGGGAACGAGGCCGACCGCCATCAACGCGTACTCGGCATAAAGCACGCGGACCGTCGACGGATTGTGCGTCTTCGCAGACGGAAGCGCGTGCGAAGGCGCGTGCGCTTTGGTCGCCGACGGCCACCCGTACCACGTTGCCAGCGTCAAAACGGCGGAGAGGATCGCGATCCCGATCCACGTGTTACGCAAGCCGAGGTTGAGCAGCAGCGGGACGATCGTCCCCGATGCCGCAATACCGACGCCAAGGCCGAGGAAGATCGCACCGCTTGCGAGCCCCTTCCGGTCCGCGGGCACATGCGGGAGCACCGTCGCAGCGACCAGCACCATGATGGCTCCGCCCGCCACGCCCGACAGCAGCCGCCAGCAGAAAAACCACGCGACGGAAACCGGAAACGCGCACGCAAGGAAAGTCGCCGTGACCAGCACCATCATGGCCCGCAACGTATGCGTGTTGGTCAGACGATGCGCAACGGGACGGCCGAGCAGTGCACCGAGCAGATAACCCGCAAGATTCGCCGCGCCCAGATACACCACGTCCGAGGCCGCGAACCAGTGCGCCTGAATCAGCGGCGGAATCAGCGGCGTATAGGCGAAGCGCGCCAGCCCTATGCCGACGAGGCTCGCACAGAAGCCCGCGAAGATGTGCCGCCATATGGCGGTTCGGGCGATTCGACCGCTGGCGGGTGTTGAAAGTGATGCATCGGTGGACATGAGTATGGATTCCGCTAAAGGCCGCGCGTTGCGTGGCAGTTCTGTCATGTTCGGGTCATTTTCCCGCCATATTTGACACTACTGTCAATTGTGCGCATTCTAGACATACATGACAAAGATCGCAAGAATCCATTCCGTGGTGAGGGAAATTGCAAGCTGGGCAAGTTGCGCGCGGCGTTGCATGACATCAAAAAAGCGGTTACTCTCGCAACTACGACTCGTTTAGTCGTAGTTAACCGACTTGTTCGACATGACCGTGCCGCTTGCTGCGCGGCGCCATCGCAAACCATTCATCCTTCGGAGAGTTAAAGTGAATTTCGTTCAGACCGCTCTTGCGTCTACGGCGGCAGCCTGTATCGCACTGACGGCGCCTCATGCGACGCACGCGCATGACGTCGATGGTCCTCGCGAGCACATCAGCCCGGCGTTCCAGACGCCCCTTGCTAATGTGCCGGGCAAGACCATGACGGCCATCGTCGTCGACTACAAACCGGGCGGCGTGTCGCCGCCGCATCGTCACGGTCAGGCGTTCGTGGTGGGCTACGTGCTGCAGGGCGAGATCCGAAGCAAGGTCGACGATGGCGAAGCGCGCGTGTATCACGCAGGTGAGAGTTGGACAGAAGCACCCGGTGTGCATCACATGGTCAGCGAGAACGCAAGCAAGACCAGCCCCGCGAAACTGCTTGCCATCTTTGTCGCCGACGACAACGATAAAGATCTCGTCACATGGGACAAGAAGTAATGGCAATACATCTTTAAGGCTGCATCCCGCCGTGGCTAGAACTGATGCGGGCTTTGCCGGGCCTTAAGGAGTTCAGACATCTGAAGCGGAAAGTCTTTCGTTGCACTTTCCGGTTAACAACGCTTAACTTGCTGTATGGCCGCCTGAACGTCCAATATAGAGTCACCGCGCATTGATGTCGGGACTCAGATTCGCGTATCGCTGCGCGCCATGCAGGCAAGTCACTGATCTGCCTTGCGAGCCACACCGTACAACACTGTTGACGTCAGCAGCAGCACCTCGGCCGCGAAGGAGCGTGCCGCCAGCCAAACTCTGTGACGGAGGTGAATGATGACTCGTCCGGTTGAAGAAGATATCGTTAGACGCGCATTGGTAGGCGTCCTGATGCCTACACCCGTTGAATCCAGCAGGAAAGCACAATACGGTCCAAAAAAGAAATTCCGCATGACCAAGCGGCCACCGCCTGAAGCGCTCGAGCCCGTTGCTGTCGAGCCGCCGCCGGCGCATATCTCCATTCTTGAACAACTTTCATCGAAGACACTTAGCGTGTGCTGGAGCGATCCGCGCTCAGGCCATTATGCCGATCAGGTGTGGCGGATCGGTCTCGCGCGCATGGACTCGTTCTGCGTGCTAACGGGTATGCCGATCCGGCGCGGCGACCCCGTGTTCCGCCCAAGAGCTTGCGAAAGCTATTTCCCCGCGAATCGGGACAGGATGATTCTGGCGTCTGCCGTGCCGTCGTGTCCAAGCGGGATCGTGCTCGAATAGTCTCGCGTGCACGTGCTCGCGTGCGCGCCATAAAACCTGAACAAACCTTAAGCGTCACGGGCTGTCATGCCCCGACGCTTCCACATATTGGTGCTGCGCGCTTTTGATCGGCGCTAGCAGGCCGTGCATGGCAACATTCGTTGCAGGCGCAGCACCGGGTCCCCTCGTCGACGCATGACCCCGTCTTGCGTGCCTTTGTCATACGCGTGACTTTTGCAAGGGTTACGCGAGAAGCGCCCGCGTGCCAACGCGACGGCTCGACGGGCACACGGGTGAAACCTGCGTCGCAACCGCATTCGTCCCGCGCAACAGTGAATCCCGTTTTTCTCTCCTATTAGCCTGCCGCACTGCGCAACATCCTCGCGATGCCTTGCTGCGTATGGCCTGCGCCGATTTTCTGCGAGCACGCGAAGCACGCGTGCACCTGCCCAAGCTCACGCCCTTCTGTTGCTCACTGTCAGCAAACTCGCTATCCTCACAACTACGACAACATTGATCGCAGTTACTGGAGAGCAGGATGAAGATTTTTCACGTCGATTCGAGCGCCAAGCGCGAACGGTCCAATTCCCGCGCACTGTCGCGCCAGTTCATCGAGAACCTGCGCGCCGAGGGCGTGGATGTCGAGGTCGACTATCTGGATGTCACGGTGGATACGCCGCCGCACGTCACCGAGGCCTTCGCCATCGCGACCTACAAGCAGGAGCACGAGCGCACAGCCGACATGCGCGCAACGCTCGCCGCATCCGACGCACTCTGCAAGCGCCTGCTCGAAGCCGACGCCTTCGTCTTTGCAATGCCCATGTACAACTGGTCGATGCCCTCGGCATTCAAGGCGTTCATCGACAGCGCCACGCGTCCCGGCATTACCTACAAGGCGGACGCGGACGGGAACATCGTCGGCCAGTTGAACCGTCAGAAGGTGTTGTTCATCACGACGCGCGGCGCAGATTTGCGCCCTGGCAACCCATTTTCGTCGATGGATGCGCTGACGCCGGCGCTCAAAGCCGCATTTGCTTTCATCGGCGCCAACGATCAGCGTTTCGTCGACGCACAGCCACTGCAATTCTCGGATCACGAAGCGCGCAGCGACGCGCTCAAACGCGCACATGCCGAACTGGCGGACGTCGCAGCCGACTGGGCCGCATGGGAGCGCGTGCGCGTCGGCAGCGAGTTGCAAGAAACGGTGTAATCGTCAGCACAAAGCGGCAAAAACGAAAAGGCCGCAGCGTTCAAGGCTGCGGCCTTCGTCACGTAGACGGCGTATCGCTCAGGAGCGCGCGCCGGGCGTTGAACCACCGCGCGAACTGCCGCGCTCGCGCCGCCTGCTCGTCGTACGGCCGTCCAGCCACTTCACGACTTGCGGCCCATAGCTGCGCGGCGCCTTTGCCGTCGTGCGGACGGCCAGATCCTCCAGCGATTGCGACGCCAACGCCTCGCGCATGCGCTTTTCGGCGTTCTGCATCACGGCGTGAATCGAGCACACGCCGCTCGTCGCCCAGTTCGGCGCGGTCTCGCCGAACACCGCGCAGCGCGTGCGCACTTCACGGCACTCGAACAAGGACTTGTCGCCATCGATCGCCGTCACCACGTCGAGCACCGAAATCTGGTTTGCCGGACGCGCAAGCGCAAAACCGCCCTTCGCCCCTTCCGTTGCAATGACCAGCCCGGCCTTATGCAACTTCGTAAATAGTTTCGCCACGTAGTCGGCGGGCACGCCTTGCAGCTCCGCCAGATCGCGCACGCTCGCTTCGGGCACGCCGCCGGGCGCCGCTTCCGTCAGGAAAAGCAGGCAGTGCAACCCATATTCGACGCCTGCGCTGATGTGAGACATAGCCACTCCGACAAATTTAATCGGAGTTAGGCTACCGGCTTTTGCAAGCCGGTGCAACCCGGTGTCGGGCAAGCGGCATTAAAGTCTGAACAATCGAAGCGCGTCGCTAAAGCGGACGCAGACTGTCGAGCGAATGCAGTTCGAGCGTATCGTCGACGGACAACTCGCGGGCGATGAAGTCGATGAGCGTGCCCACGCGGCGGCTCGGCACCGCGCCCGCATAGACGGCGAACAGATCGACGCGCTCGCCGATAAACGCGTCCAGCGCCGTTTCGAGTCTGCCCGACATCAGCTCATGATAGATATCCCAGCGGTTCTTCAGGATCACGCCATAGCCATTCACGGCCCATTCGCGCAGCACGCCGCCGTCGCTCGCCACGCGATTGCCGGACACTCTCACGGCAATCTGTTTGCCGTCGACGACGAACGGCCAGTTCGAAAACGGCGCATCGGGCCGCGAGAGAATCAGGCAGTTATGCGAGGACAATTGCGCGGGATGCATCGGCTTGCCATGCGTCGCCCAATACGAAGGCGCGGCGCACACCACACGCGGCCCCGTTAGCAGCAGGCGCGCTTTGAGGCGCGAATCGATTAGGGGGCCGTTGCGCAGCGCGAGATCCAGATGTTGATCGACGAGATCGACATGGCCATCCGTCAGCAGCAGCGACACCTGCACTTGCGGATGCTCACTCATGAACTTGTCGAGCAATGGCACGACGCGCGTGCGGCCGAAGTCGTTGCTGGCGGTCAGCCGGATCGGCCCGTTCAATGGGCCGTCTTCGCGCAGGCTCAGAATCGCGGCATCCCAATCCGCAAGTACGCGGCGCGCGTCGTCGAGAAAGCGCTGACCTTCATGAGTAAAGGCGAGGCGGCGCGTCGTGCGCATGATGAGGCGCGCGCCCACTTCCTCTTCCAGCTTTTGCAGCGCGAGTGTGACTGTCGATGTCGACACCGTGCTCTTTCGCGCGGCCGCGGAGAAGCTCCCGGCTTCGGCGATTTCGACAAACAGCCTTAACGCGTCAAGCCGGTCCATCTTCGTGTCCGTTCGAAAGTCGTAGCAGTATGGAGTTATTTCGATTCGGTGACCCCGCCGCCATATACGATCGGATATGCACGCATAAAACAGCGGCGCGCCGTCGCACGGCACGAATCGACTCCTGAGTATCGAATACTTTGATCGGTCTCTAAAGACAAACTAGCGCCTAAATCGGTCCATAACGCTATTGCGTCGCTATTCGTGCTATAGCGCCAATGCGGCCGGTTCTGCCTGCATCAGGTTCTGCGTGCAGCGCGCATCATGCCAACGTAGAGCACCGCGCCTGCCACCGCACCGATCAGCCAGCCAAAGTTGTTTTCAGGCAGGACGTGCAGTAGTTGTGTGCACAATTCCCAGCCAATGGAAATGCAGCCCGACAGCGCGAGCGCCGCGACGCCGATCTTGTTCCAGCCGCCGTCGTAGTAGAAGCGGCCCGTCGATGACATCGTGTACAGCTCGGCCGTTTGCACCTGCTGTTTCTTGATCAGATAGAAGTCCGCCATCATCACGCCATAGAGCGGGGCAAGCACGGCGCCGAACACGCTGACGAAAATCGTAATCGCCTTCGGACTGTCGACGAATATCCACGGGCACACGAGTACCGCGAGTATCGATGCGATCAGGCCGCCGCGCTTGAAATCGACGTGTTTGGGGAAAAGATTCGCGATATCGTAAGCGGGCGAAACAAAATTGGCGACGATATTGATGCCCATTGTCGCCACGATAAACGTGACGCTGCCAATCACCACGGCCACCTTGTTCTGGATATGCGCGACGATCGCTAC
The DNA here is from genome assembly GCF_002902945.1 of Paraburkholderia caribensis. Lineage (NCBI taxonomy): Bacteria > Pseudomonadati > Pseudomonadota > Betaproteobacteria > Burkholderiales > Burkholderiaceae > Paraburkholderia > Paraburkholderia caribensis. The sequence goes on along the minus strand of NZ_CP026102.1, from coordinate 198,777 downwards.
CGGGTCCATGATCATCGAGCCGAACACGGTCGCGCTACCCGAGGTCACGATCACCGTGATGATCGCGAACACGATGAAATTGACGGGCAGCCCCAAGAAGTTGCCCACCTTCATTTGATGTTCGCTTTTCGCAAAGCGCGAGAAATCGCCGAAATTCAACAGCAGCGCGGCGAAATAGCTGACGACGAGCAGCACGGCATTGCCCATGCCCGCGAGCTGCTCCGCGCCTGTTAGCGTTTTGCCGCCAAGCGTCAGATTCAAACTGCCAAGCCCGGCCTGCGAGAGTATCCACGCCATCAACACGAACATCACCACATAGACGGCCGGCCCGCAAAAGTCGATGAACTTGCGGATCGTCTCCATGCCGCGTTGAAAAATCACCAACTGGAAGAACCACATGAACAGGAAGCTCACCCAACCTAAACCATCCAGGCGCAGAAAGCTGAAGCCTTGCAATGCAGTCGACGCAGGAACGAACAAAACCAGCAGCGTCGCCACCGCTTTCGAAGCGAAGTAGGTTTGCACGCCATACCAGACAATGCCGACCACGCCGCGAATCACGGCGGCGAGGTTCGCGCCCATCACGCCCATGCTCACGCGCGCCATGACGGGGAACGGAATGCCGTGCATATAGCTCGGCTTGCCCACCCAGTTCATCAGCACGTAGACGACGAGAATGCCGACCGTCAGCGCGATCAGTACCTGCCAGCCGGAAATACCGAGCAGAAACAGGCTCGCCGCGAATGTATAGCCGCCGACGCTATGCACGTCGGACATCCACATCGCGAAGATGCTATAGCCCGTCCACGTGCGCCGGGTGTGCGGCACGGGCGCGAGATCGTGATTGTGCAAGCGCGAGTCGGCCTGTTCGCCGGAATCGCCAAGACCGTGCGGCGCGTCGAAAAGCGGTGACGAGGACATGGCTCCCCCAGCTGGTTGCAGCATGGCCGTCTTCCGAAGACCGCCATGATCTGACGATGCGACGTGGTGCGCAGGCACGGTCTACGACAAGCCCGATAGGAATCGCGATCCGCGATGAAGGGTCTTGTTTCTGCAATATAGATTGTTTTATTAATAAAAGCGTCTGTCGATGCTTTCAAAAAAGCGCGGAGGGATGAATGCTTCCGTGACCGATGAACGCGTCGCACGGCGTGGGTTTCGCCGCTGACCGCCCCCGCCGGCGTCGTCTTGCGAATGACGCGGCGCCTGTTGGAGGAGGGTAATCCGCCTGTCGTTGCGGGCAAGGAAGCATGGGAAGAATATACCGGCCGGCACGCTGGATAGGCTTCCTGTTTACGGGGGACGATCCGCTGAACACGGAAGACTATTCCGTTAAAATAAAAATCATCCGAATATTCTTCCACGCTCAATCATGCAAGCCCGCAACCGCCCGCTGGACAATCAGGACCGCGCAATCATGCGCGCGCTGCAGAAGAACGCGCGACTGTCGAATGCGGAACTCGCCGAGGTGGTCGGCATGTCGACGACTGCGTGCTGGAACCGCACGCGTCAGCTGGAAGCGGACGGCTATATCCGCGGCTACGTCGCGTTGCTGGACCAGCAAAAGCTCGGCTTCGCTGATGTCGTGCTGATCGAAGTCACGCTCGACCGGCACGACGACGACGCGCTGGCCCGCTTCGGCGACGAGTTGGCCACACTGCCCGAAGTGCTCGAAGCGTATCTCGTGTCGGGCGAGTACGACTATCTGATCAAGGTTGCCGTCGACGGCACCGCCGGCTACGAGCGATTCCTGCGCGAAAAGCTCTACAAGATCTCGGGCATTCGCCACAGCCGCTCGATGTTCGCGCTGCGCTGCATGAAGAACATTCCGTCGGTGCAGGTCTGAGCGCGCAACCTCTCAAGGCCCGAACTGCCCGAAGTACGTTTCGCGCTCCACCATCACGAGCGCCGCACGCTTGTGCGGAAAATCGAACTCCTTCAGCGTGAACGCGCCCAGCCGGTGCATCCATGCAATGTGGCGCGTGTGATCGATGCGTGGCTCGCCGACTATGCGTTGCGTGCGCGGATCGTCGAGAAACATGTAATGCAGGATGCCGTTGAACCATGCGCGCAGCTTGCCCGCGCTCTGATAATCGCTGTTGCCGACGAGCAAATGCAGGCCGCGATCGAAATCGCCCGCGTCATAGAACGGCGCGACGCGATCCTCCTTCGCCCAATAGACCTCGAAGTAGGCGAACGGCTCGTCGTCGAAGCACCCGATCAGCGGATGCACATGCGGGTCCGCGCACTGCTCGGCCAGGTACGCCGCATGCTGCTCGCGCGTGCCTTTGAAGTCCCAGAAGTGCGCAACGCGATCCTGATTCTGCCAATGGTGAAAGGTGTCCGTGTCACGCTCGACGTCGACCGTGCGCAGTGTGAACGTCATGCCGACCGTCGGCATGAAGCGTCGATACACGGTGCCCTTCGGTTTCGGCGCGCGCACGGGATGACGCCGGTTGTGATGAATCGTGTAGCGCATCGGCATGCCTGCCGAAGAAGGTGCCGTGAGCCACAGCGACGGCTGCTGCCAGAAGCTCGCGCGCGACGTCGTGAGCCGCAGCATCGAGCCTTCGTGCTCCGCCGTATCCGCGATGCCTTCGCGGATCGCGCGTGTGACGAACGCATGCGCCGCGTCGTCGTCGTGCTCGAACGGCAAGGTCAGCGACACCTGCTGTCGCTTCGCATCGCGGCAAAAAATCTCCGCGAGCGCGGGCAGTAGCTGCACGGGTGCCGCATCGCGCGGCCACGCCGACAATGCAAAGCCGTCCGGCGTTGGAACGAGTTCCTCAAAGGCCACGCGAGCGTTCATGCTTGTCTTCCTTTCCTCAAATGATCGAATGGCGGTGCTTACCAGTCGTAACGCGCCGTCGCCAGTACCGTGCGCTGGTTGCCGTAGAAGCACGCAAAGGCGCTCTGGCAACCGGTCACATAGCGGCGGTTGAAAATATTCGTCGCGTTCACTGCAAAGCGCCACTTGCTGATGTCGTAATGCACGGCGGCGTCGTAGACGGTATAGCCCGGCACATGCAGCGAGTTGTCCGCCGCGCCCGCGCTATAGCTCGCGTAACGCAAACCCGCGCCGAAACCGAGACCCGTCAGCGGTCCCGTGTGCCATGTCCAATCGGCCCACAGCGAAGCTGTCTGATGCGGCAACGGAATCGCGACGGGCCACTTGTTCAGCGAATCGTCGTTGGCCTTGATGTTTTTCACATCCTGATACGCGTACGAAGCGATGATGCTCAGATCGCGCGTGATGTTGCCGACCGCGCTGAACTCGATGCCGCGCGACCGCACCTCACCCGTCTGCACGCTGAACGTCCCTGTCGGATCGGTTGGGTCGGGTGTCGTGACGTTGGTCTGGTTGATCTGATAGATGGCCGCATTCAACATCAGGTTCTTGTTGAACGGCTGCCAGCGCAAACCGAGTTCGATCTGCTTGCCTTTCGTCGGCTGGAAAGGCGTGCCGTCCGCGTTCACGCCAATCACGGGATTGAACGACGTCGCGTAGCTGATATACGGCGACAAACCGTAATCGCCCAGATACACGGCGCCCACGCGATACGTGAACGCGTGATCGTTCTGCCGCTGTTCGGTGTCCGCGACCGTGTTCGTCGTCGTGTTGCGGCTCCAGTCCTGGCGGCCGCCAATCGTGAAGACGACGCGCGGCGTCAGCTTGATCTGGTCCTGCGCGTAGACGCCAAAGCTGTCGAGCTTCGTTTTCGTATCGCTATAGCCGAACGAATTCGGCCCGCTGAAGATATCCGACGTCACGGGAACGTAGACGGGATTGAACATGTTCAGGCTCGGCGCCAGCGCGAGCTGTTCGCTATCCGTCGACAACTGCCGGTTGTATTCGAAGCCGAGCAGCACCGTATGTCCGATCGAGCCGGTGTGGAATTGCGCCTGCGCCTGATTGTCGATGTCGAAGCGCGAATAGTTCGGCTGGAACAGTCCCGCGTAGCGCGTCAGCGACGCTTGCGTCGGATCGGATGAATCGAGGCCGCCGCCGTACACCGTCGAGTTGTTCAACGACAGATGCATGTAGCGGGTGTTCTGGCGGAACGTCCAGGTCGGATTCAAGCGGTGCTCGAACTGATAGCCGACCGACCACTGCCGCTTGTCGTAACGCGCAAAGTTGCCGTCGCCCGTATAGAGATCGTTCGAGATCACGCCATTCGGGTTTGGCAAAATCGTGCCGGACGCGGGCAGGAAGTTATCCGACACGTCGGTGTTATCGCGCAGATAGGTCGCGTACAGCGTCAACGAGGTATCGGCCGTGGGCTGCCATTTGATCGACGGCGCGAACATCAGACGCTGGTCCGGGTTCGGTCCCGTCGGCATGTTGCCGTCGCGCCCCACGCCGACGAAGCGGTACGTCAGCGTCCCGTCCTTGTCGATCTTGCCGCCGAGGTCGATGCCGATCTGCTTGCGCGCATCCGTGCCGATCTGCAATTCGATTTCGCGGATACGCTCGGCGGTCGGCTGCTTGGTCTGAATGTCGACGAGCGAGCCGGGGTCGCCTTGTCCGTAAAGTACCGACGTCGGGCCGCGCAGCACCGTGATGCTCTCCACCTGATACGGATCGACGCGCCAGCTCGCCAGGTTCAGCGTATTGGGCACCTGCAGGCCGTCGACGAACACACTCGGCGTGAAGCCGCGAATCGCCGTGTACCAGTCCGAGCGCGTGCTCGCGCCGTACGATGAAAAACCCGGCACATAACGCAGCGCCTGGTTAATCGAGGTCGCGCCCTGCTCTTCGAGCTGCGCCGCCGTCACGATGTTCACCGTCTGCGGCACTTCGTCGAGCGGCGTATCCGTCTTCGTCGCCGTCGCGGTGCGATGCGCGACGAAGCCTTCCGTATCGCCCGCCGCCGTGCCTTGCACCTTCACGGCGGGCAACGTCGCTGTCTTGTCTGGCGCGCTGTTCTGGTTGTCCGGCGCCTGTTGCGCCTGCGCGTAACCTGTTGCCGTGGCGAGAAAAGTCATGCTGGCTGCCGCAGCAATGGCACGCCGCTGCGTGCCTGTGACCCACTCCATCTGATACCTCGGAATATCGATGACGGCGCGTCGCGCCGCTAGTTGTTATCAAAGAGCGAAAGCCACGCGGCCGCCGCTCACCCCGGTTTGCGCCCCTGTGCGCGTTTGAACTTCGAAACTGTTTTCGGTGTTGCCTGCTTCGAGCGAAGCCGCGATTTCGTCCGCGCGGCGCGCGAGGATCGACAGCAGCGTGTCGCTCAGACCGTGGCTGTCTTCGCAGCAGCCTTGCAAATAGATGCGCGGCTGGAAATGCGCGGGCGTCGCGAGCATGTAGTCGCGCGCGACTTCGCATTGCTCGACGGGCTTGCCCAATGCGTCGGCGAGCGGGTCGAGCAGCGCGTGATGCGCATCGCGCCGATAGCCCGTTGCGAGCACCACGGCGTCAAAACGTTCGGCACGTGCATCGCCGCCCATCCCGTCGCGCAGACGCATGTCGATTTCATTGCCTTGCTCGCCTTGCACTTCACGCACCGATTCGATTGCGCAGTTGTTCAGCAGACGATGACGCGCCGTGCCGCTCACGTTTTGCACATACAGCAATTCATAGATCTGCTCGATCAGCGGACGGTCCACCACCGAGTAGTTGGTGTCGCGGAACGTATCGAGCAGCGAGCGGCGCGCGTCCTTCGGCTGCGAATAGATGAGATCGGTAAACGACGGGTTGAAGATTTCATTGACGAACGGGCTGTCGTCGGCGGGCTTCAGTGCGGGCGCGCGCATCACGAGCGTCGCGTCGACATGCGGGAAGCGGCGCGTCAGATCGATGAACACTTCAGCTGCGCTCTGGCCGCCGCCGACGACAGCCACGCGACGCCGCGCCGTGCCGCCCATGCCATCGCCCATCACAGCGCCGATCGTCGTCAGATAGTTCGACGAGTGGATCACGGCGGCATCGCGCAAGGCCGCGAACGCGGCCGGAATCTGCGGCACGCCGCCCATGCCCACCGACAACGCGCGCGTCAGCCGCTGCCGCTCCTTGCCTTGCGCATCGCGCGAGTGCACACGCAAGTGCGTGACAGTGCGCGGATCGCTCTCGTCCGTGACGGGCTCGATCTGCGTGACCGATTCGCCGTAGTGCACCTGATCGTCGAATGCGCTCGCGACCCAGCGCAGATAGTCATGAAACTCGATCCGCGTCGGATAGAAGCTCTTCAGGTTGACGAAATCCTGCAGACGTCCACGCTCGAACAGATAGTTGATGAACGTGAAGCGGCTCTTCGGATCGCGCATCGTGACGAGATCCTTGAGGAAGGAAATCTGCATGCGGCTGTCGTCGAGCAGCATGCCGCGATGCCAGCCGAACTCCGGCTGCCGTTCGATGAAGCAGTGTGCGCCCGGCGCGCCGCCGTTCTCCGCGAGGCGCACGGCCAGCGCGAGATTCGACGGCCCGAAGCCGATGCCGATCAGATCGTGAATGTATTCTCGTTGACTCATGAAATGTCTCCCTTCTACCAGTGGCGACGAACGTTATGCGTGTGACGGGAAGCGCAGCGGCGCATCACAGATGACGGCCATCGAAGAATGCTTCCCGAACCACGCGCATCAGCAACGCGCGTTTGTGCGGAAAATCGAAATGCGCGATTCTCGAAAAACCATGCTGCTTCAGGTAATCGATCATGCGAGCGTTGTCGTGACGCGGCTCGCACACGACCGCCTGCGTGCGCGGATCGTCGAGAAAGAGGTAATGCACGAGCGACGGCAGCCATGCCGCCACACAGGCCGCGCCACGCCAGCGCGTATCGCCCACCAGCATGTGCAGACCGCGGTCGAAATCCGTCGATGCCGCGAACGGCGCAATGCGGTCCTCCTTGGCCCAATACGCTTCGAAGTAACCGAACGGCTCGCCGTCGAACGCGCCGATCAACGGATGCACATGGGGCGTCGACAGCACGCGTTCGAGGTACGCGCGATGCGCGTCGAGCGTGCCCGCCTCGCCCCAGAACGCATTGACGCGCGGCTCGTTCATCCACGCATGCAGCTGTTCGAGGTGCTGCGCGACGCAAGCCGTCTGCAGCGTGAAGCGATGCCCGAACTCCGGCACATCGCGCGCGTACACGACGCCGTCCGCATAAGGTGCGCGCCGCGGATGCCGGGCGCCGTCCGTCATCGCATAAGACAGCGCCGCGTGCGGTGTCGAGGCATCGCGCGAGAGCCACAAATCGGGCTGTTGCGCCCACGCGTCGCGCATGCATAGGTTCTGCGCCGTCAGCACGCCGCTGTGACGCAGCGAGTCGAACGCATCGCGATGCAGCTTGTCGATATCGAGCGCGATCGACTTGCTGTCACCCGCGACTCCAAACGCCGCGCCGAATGCCGCCAGTACCGCGCGGCGTTGCCCGAGCGGCGAAATCCCCTTGCACCATTCGACGATGCGCAGGCCCTTTTCGCGGGTCCAACGCGCGTGCAGAACGATGCCTTCGGCGCGGCCGTCTTCGGCCACCGTGACCGCGTCGCCTTTCAGATACGCCGCCAGCGACGGCTGTTTGAACGTGTTCATGTCACTCCGTATGAAATCAGCGTGCATCGCGCACCTCGGTAGCGGTTTCGCGTGCGTCCTGTGCGACGTTCGCGTCGAGTCGCAGCGACAGCGCGTGAGCCACGCGCGTTAGCGTCTGATGGACGAACACGTCGTCGATCGCGATCGCGTAGCCCGCCGCACCCGCCGCATCGACGAAGCGCACGACGTCGAATGACGTTGCGCCTGCTTCGAACAGGTTGTCGTCGTGACCGGGCGCGTCGCCGTCGAAGGTATTGGCCCAGATGCGTGCGAGCGCATGCGTGAGCCGTTCGGCACGCGGCGAAGGATCGACGCGCGCGTGATGCGCTGGTGTCGGCGCAGGAATCGACATCTCGCCCGGAATGACAATCGCTTCTTCCGGCGCGTCAATAAAGCGCGTGACGACGGCCAGATAATCGGCACACAAACGCGCGACGAACTCGCCATCCACCAGTTCGCGTCCATACGAGAACGCACCCGTCACACGGCCATCCGGATGCTCGACGATATCGAGTTCGAGATCGAACACCACGCGATGACGCACGTCGTTGAACTCATCCACTTCGACGCCGCGCCACTGATGCGCACCGCCTGGCGCGGGCCGCAGATAGTTGAACATCACCTGGAAGAGCGGATTGCCGTTCGCGGTGCGCGACGCACGCATACTGTCGACGACCTGCGCAAACGGTACGGCGACGTGCGCGTACGCGCCCAGCGCCGCTTCGCGCACGGCGGCAATCACTTCGCGCGGCGATCCCGCTTCGCGCATCGCCGTGCGCACCACGACAGCGTTGATGAAGAGACCGATCGCGTCGTCGGTGCCGGCATCGCGTGTCGATGCGAGAACGCCGACCGCCTGATCGAGCGCGCCCGTCTGACGTGCGAGCGCGACGTTCAGCACCGCGTGCAACAGCATCGGCAGCGTGGCGTGCGACGACATCGCCAGCGCCTTCGCGCGCTCGACCGTACGCGCGTCGAACGCGAACGCGATGCGTCCCGCGCTCCATTCAGGTGAAACGGGACGCTCGCCCGCAGGCTGCGGCAAACGCATCGACGGTACGTCGCGCAATGCGTCGCGCCAGTACTTCAGGTCGGCGTGCCTCGGCTTCGTGCGGGAGGCGAACACGGGTTTCATCGGCGACGCGCTGGACGGCTCGCCTGTCGCGGATGCCGCATAAGTACGCTGCACGTCGCCCAGCCACACGTCGATCGAATGACCATCGGCAACGATGTGATGGATCACGACCGACAGCACATGATCCTCATCGCCGAGGCGAATCAGGCGCGCGCGCCACAGCGGCGCCTTGGCGAGATCGAACGGCGCGAGTGCGTCTTCATCTGTTAGCCGCGTCGCCGCCGCTATACGTTCATCCGTCGAAGCAAGCGCTCGCAGATCGACGACGGGCAGCGTCACGCGACGATGCGCGTCGATCACCTGACGCGGTTCAGCCGCGCCCTTCGGCGATACCAGACGTGCGCGCAACGCAGGGTGCTTATGCGCTGCGCGATCGAACGCGCTTTCCAGCGCGGTCACATCCACAGCGCCATGCAGGCGCAGCGCGACGGGAATGTTGTATGCCGCGCTTTCCGGCTGCGCGCGCCACAGAAACCACAGCGCGCGTTGCGCATCGCTCAGCGCAAGGTCGGTTGCCTCTTTCCCTTCCGGCTCATGACGCACGCTCTCGCGCGTCCCGACACGCGGCGATTCGGCCACACGCTGTGCGTACGCGGCGAGCGTCGGCGCTTCGAACAGCGTGCGAACGGGCACGTCGTGCGCGAGCCGTTCGCTGACGCGCGTCGCCACGCTCACGGCCGCCAGCGAATGGCCGCCCAGTTCGAAGAAGTGATCGGCACGGCCCACGCGCTCGACGCGCAGCACTTCGCACCAGATCGCCGCGAGCGCCGTTTCGATGCCCGCTGCGGGCGCATCGAATACACGCTCGACGCGCACCGGCTCCGGCAACGCCGCGCGGTCGATCTTGCGGTTCGCGTTGCGCGGCAGCGCATCGAGCACGATGAGATGCGGCGGCACCATATAGTCGGGCAGCGCGCGGCGCAAATGCGCTGCGAGCACATCGCCATCGATCCGCGCATTGCGCTTGCGTGCCTCGTCGCTGAGCTCGACATAGGCCGCGAGCGCCGCATCCGCGCCAGCTCCGCGTACCACGGCCACCGCATCGCGCACATCGTCGTGCGCCATCAGGCGCGCTTCGATCTCGCCAAGCTCGATACGCAATCCGCGCACCTTCACTTGATGATCGATACGGCCGACAAACTCCAGCACGCCGTTGGTACGCCGCCGCACCAGATCGCCCGTTCGATACAGCCGCGCACCCGGCGGCCCGAACGGATCGGGCACGAAGCGCTCGGCCGTCAGCGCGGCGCGCGCGTGATAGCCACGTGCGACGCCCGTGCCGCCCAGATACAGTTCGCCCGTCACGCCTGTCGGCAACGGCCGCAGACTCGCATCGAGCACATGCGCGGTGCGCTCGCCGACGGGCGTGCCGATGGGCAGATACGCGGCATCGGCGATATCGCTCGCGTCTTCGTGCGCCTCGATCATCCATAGCAACGGCGTAATCACCGTCTCCGTCGGACCATAGCCGTTCACGACGCGTACATCAGGGAACGCCTGCCGCAGCGCGGCGAAGGCTTCGCGCGAGGTCGCCTCGCCACCGACCGTGAGCGAGCGCAACGAACGCGGCGCGCCATGCGCGCGCGCCCATTCGGCCATTTGCAGCGCGTAGCTCGGCGGGAATGCGGCAATCGTGATCCGCTCATTCGCGATCGTTTCGCAGGTTTGCGCGGGTGGCCACAATGCATCGTCGGTGATGCGGATGTCGACGCCCGCCGTCAGCGGTGCGAGCCAGCATTCATGCGCGCCGTCGAAGTTGATCGACATGAAGTGCAGCACGCGATCCTTCTCACGCATGCCGTAGCGCGCGGCAATCGCCGCGCAGTGCATTGCGATCGAAGCGTGATCGACCACGACGCCCTTTGGCTTGCCCGTCGAGCCCGACGTGTAGATCAGATACGCGGCCTGCGTCGGTGCAATGGCCGGTTCGTGCCAGGCGACTTCGTCTTGCACCGCTTCGTCTTCCGCGTCGATCAGCCATAGGCGCGTGCCGTGCCGCAGCGGAAGTTTCGGCACATGGCGCCGCTCGGTGACGACATGTCCGATCGACGCGTCGTCGACGATATGCGCAAGGCGCTCGCGCGGATGCGTCGGGTCGAGCGGCACGAACGCGCCACCCGACTTGAGAATAGCGAGCAGCCCGACGAACAGATCCGTCGAGCGCCCGACCGCGATGCCGACCCGCGTTTCCGCGCCGACACCCGCCGCCATCATCCGCGCTGCGAGCCGCGCGGCGCGCGCATCGAGTTGTGCGCGCGTGAGCGTCGTGCGCGCGTCCGTCACCGCGCTGACGTCGGGCTTGTTCTGCGCATGCTGCGCGAGCGTCGCATGGACGGGGACGAATGGCGCGTCCGCGCGTTCGTACGCATTCCACGCGTCCAGCTGCGCGCGCTCGCCGTGTGTCAGCCATTCGAGGTCGCCGACGGGCGCATGCGACGACGCCAGCGCGCTGTCGAGCAGCTGTGCGTACTCGCCCGCCATCCGCTGCACGGCGGGGGCGTCGAACAGATCGGTCGAGTAGACGAAGGCGGCATCGAGCGCGCCGTCTTCGCGCTCCTCGAAGCCGAGTGTCAGATCGAACTTCGCATACGGCGCGCCGAACGGAAGATCGGTCACGCGCACGTCGTCGAACGCGGGCAATGCGCGGCGCGCCGCGTACGACGCCATCACCTGGAACAGCGGATGATGACTCGCGCTGCGCGGCACGCCGAGTGCTTCGACGACCTGCTCGAACGGCACGTCCTGATTCGATTGACCATCGACGAGCGCGCGCTGCACGTTGTCGATCAACGCGTCGAACGGCTTGCGCATATCGACGCGCGCGGCCACCGCGAGCGTATTGACGAAGAAGCCGATCAGCCCCGCCGTTTCCGCGCGCTCACGATTCGCGGCAGGCACGCCGATCTGCACATGCGGCTCGCCGCTCGCCCGCGCGAGCAACGCATGCAAGGCCGCAAGCAGCACCGCGAAGGGCGTCGCGCGACGCGCTTGGGCGAGCGCGCGCACCCGTTGTGCCGTCGCGGCATCGACGGTGAAGTAATGTCGGCCACCGCGCGCGCTGCGTTGCATCGGGCGTGCGCGGCTGCCGGGCAATGCGATCACGCCCGCATCCGCTCGCACCTGCTCGCGCCAGAATTGCAGCTGACGCTCGGCCTCGCCCGCATCGAGCCAGCGGCGCTGCCACAGCGAAAAATCCGCGTATTGAACGGGCAGCGGTGCGAGCGCAACCGTTTCACCGTTGGCATAAGCGCGATAGAACGCGGCCAGTTCGTCGAGCAGCACGTCGATCGACCAGCCGTCGGAGACGATGTGGTGCATCGTCAGCACGAGCCAGTGGGTCGAGTCGTCGAGCGCGATCAGATGCACGCGCACGAGTGAGTCCTGCGCCAGATCGAACGGCTGATCTTCGTCCTTCGCCGCCACATCCGCGGCGATGCGTTCGCGCTCTTCCTTCGCCGCGCGCGACAGATCGGTGAAGCGCCACGGGCACCGCGCAGGCGCTTGCACGACCTGCTCGACGCCGCCATCCGCGGATTCGGCAAAGGTGGTGCGCAACGCTTCATGACGCGCGATCAGCGCATCGAATGCGTGCCGCAGCACCGCGCGATTCAATTCGCCGTCGAGCCTCAGCCGGCTCGTGACGTGATACGCCGCCGGCTCGTCGATCATGCGCGCGTGCAGCCACAGCCGCGTCTGCGCGAACGAGGCGGGCACGGCGGACGAACGGTCCGCGCGCGTGGGAATCGGCAATACGCGAAAGTCGATGCCCGCTTCACCGAGCTTCGTGATAAACAGCTTGCGCTGCGCATCCGGCAATTGCGCGAAACGCGCGGCGAGCGCCAGCAGGTCGGGTTTGGCTGTCATTCGATCATTCCTTATTGCGCTTCGAGTTCGCCGAGCAGCGCATCGATCGCGCGCGCTGCGTCGTCGAGTGAGTGAGCGCCGCGCGCTTCGAGCGCCGCGTCGATGGCGGCCGCGCAGCGCGACAGCGTGCGGGCCTCGAACAGCGTGCGCAGCGGCAGCGCGAGCGACCAGTGCAGATTGATTTGCGCGTTCCCCTGCGTCGCGAGCAGCGAATGTCCGCCCAGCGCGAAGAAGTCGGCATCGCGACCGATCGCGTGGCTCGCGTCGATGCGCAGCACGCGCGTCCAGATCGCGGCGAGTTCGCGCTCGGTATCGGTCTGCGGTTCGGCCACGTCTGCCGTTTGCAGCGACGGCGCGGGCAACGCGTTGCGGTCGCACTTGCCGTTCGGCGTGACAGGCAACGCGTCGAGTTCGATCACATGAGCGGGCACCATGTAAGCAGGCAACTGCGCGCTCAACGCCGCGAACAGCGCGGCCTGATCGAATGCTTCTTCGGCGCGTCGCGCGACATAGCCGATCAACTGCTCGTCACGCACGATCACGACGGCGTCATGCACGCCAGGCGCCGCGCGCAATAGCGCTTCGATCTCGCCCGGTTCGATACGCAGGCCGCGCAATTTGACCTGCTGATCGGCACGGCCGAGATAGTCGAGCACGCCATCCGCGCGGCGGCACACGAGATCGCCCGTGCGATAGAGACGCGCGCCCGGCGTGAACGGATCGGGGATGAAGCGCTCGGCCGTCAGCGCGGCGCGCCCGAGATAACCGCGCGCCAGCCCGACGCCGCCCAGATACAGTTCGCCGATTGCGCCCGCCGGCAACGGATGCAGCGACGCATCGAGCGCATGCAGTTGAATGTTTGCAATCGGTTTGCCGATGGGGACCGCGACGGCCCGCGCGTCGGCCTCCGTGCAGGTCCAGTGGGATACGTCGATTGCGGCTTCCGTCGGGCCGTACAGGTTGTGCAATTGCGCTTGCGGAAGCAGCGCACGCGCGCGCGCCACGAGTTCGGGCGACAGCGCCTCGCCGCTCGCCACGATGCGCGCGATGCTCGCGCAATGCGCTGCGGCATCGAAGTCCTTCAGATAGCCGAGGAACGCGCCAAGCATCGACGGCACGAAATGCAGCGTCGTTACGCCAAATGTGGCGATGGCGGACGTGAGACGCGCGGGGTCGCGATGATCGCCAGGTGCGGCGACGGCGAGCGTCGCGCCCACCGACAGCGGCCACACGAACTCCCACACGGAAACGTCGAAGCCGAACGGCGTCTTGTGCAGCACGACGTCCTGCGGCGTCAGCCGGTACGCCTCCTGCATCCACGCGATGCGATTCGCCAGCGCGCGATGCGTGTTGCCCGCACCCTTCGGCTTGCCCGTCGAACCCGATGTGTAGATGAGGTACGCAAGCTGATCGGACTCGACGGCGATGGGCCTGTCGAGCGCGGCGTTCGCATCGAGTTCTTCGACGCACAGCAGGCACGCGCTGTCGCTGCGGATCGCATCGGTCACGCGCGCATGCAGCGTCCGTTGAGACAGCACGACGGCGGGCCGCGCATCGTCGAGCAGATAGGCGATGCGATCGGCGGGATAGTCGGGATCGACGGGCAGATACGCTGCACCCGCCTTCAACACGCCGAACAGCGCAACCACCATGTCGACAGACCGCTCGACGCACAGCGCAACCACACTGTCCGCCGTGACGCCTGCCTTCAGCAACGCAGCAGCCACGCGGTTCGCGCGATCATCGAGTTCGGCATACGTGACACGGGTGCGGTTTCCTTTGGCGTCGATGAAGTCCAGCGCGATTGCGTCCGGCGTCGCGGCCGCATGGCCTTCGAACTGGCGATGAAGCGGCAGCTGCTGTTCATCGCGCCATGTCCGCGCGGTTTCGTTGAAGCGCGTGAGTTGCGTGCAATCTTCCCGTGTCGCGATCGACACGCTGCCGAGCAACGCATGCGGATCGGCGATGAACGCTTCGACACATGCATTGAACGCGCGATGCAGCGTCTGCACGCGCGCTTCATCGATACGCGCCGTGTCGTAGCCGTAGTCGATCGTCAGCGTGTCGCCCGCCTGCACGACCAGCGTGACGGCCAGATCGGTCGATTCGACGCTGCGAATGTCCGACAGGCGCAGCGCGCGCTCGTCGTTCGCCGACCAGGCGGGATCGACGGGATAGTTCTCGAACACGACCAGCGTGTCGAACATCGCGCCGCCGCCCTGTCCCGCCCAACGCTGGATGTCGAAGAGCGGCGTGTGCGCGTGCTCGGCATTCGCCGCGTTGTCGCGCTGCAGGTCCGCGAGCCAGTCGGCGATGCGCCGCTGCGGCGCGGGCGTCGCAATGACGGGCAATGTGTTGATGAACAGCCCGAGTACGCTGTCGACGTCGGGCAGTGCGTCGGGCCGGCCCGCGACCGTCGCGCCGAATGCGACCGTCGTGTGATGGGTCATGCGCTGCAAGGCAAGCGCCCACGCGCCCTGCACCAGCGTATTCACCGTCAGCCTGAGGCTGCGCGCGAGCGCCGTCAGCTTAGCGGTTGTGGCAGCATCGAGTTGCGCGCGCCAGACGTCGTTGGGTGCGGCGGCAGCATGTTCCGGCGACGCGTTCGGCGCAACCAGTGTCGGCTCGTCGAAGCGTGCGAGGCGTTCGAGCCAGAAGGCCTTGTCGGCGTCGTGATCGCGCGCATCGAGCCACGCGATGAAGTCGCGATAGCGCAAGCGCGCCGCCTGGCCGAACGACAATGCGCGGCGCTCGCTCATGTAATCGCGCAATACGTCGGCGAACATGCGTGCCGTGCTCCAGCCGTCGAGCAGCAAGTGATGGCGCGTCCACACGAGCCGCCATTCGTCGTCGGTGAGGCGAACCAGCGTCACGCGCATCAGCGGCGCCTGCGACAGATCGAAGCCTTGCGCGCGATCTTCCGTGAGCCATTGCTCGAAGCTCGCGTCCCGCGTATCGCGGCCACGCCAGTCGAGCACGGCGAATGGCAGCTTCGCCTGGCGATGCACGATCTGCAACGGCACGTCGGCGTCATGCCAGAAGCTCGTGCGCAAGATGTCGTGTTGCGGCACGATGCGATGGAACGCATCCGTCACGCGCGCGATATCCGGCGACGTCAGCGTCGCGACGAGTTGATTGACATACGTGGTGCGATCGGGCGCGTACAGCGAGTGGAACAGAATGCCCTGCTGCATCGGCGACAGCGGATAGATGTCGTCGACCGTGCGCAAGTCCAGTTCTAGGCGCTCGAGCATCGGCTGCGAGAGACCCGCGCGCTGCGCAAGCGGAAAGTCGGCAGGCGTGGCGCTCGCGCCGCGTTTCGACACACGTTCGATGCAGCGCGCCGCGATCTCGCGCAACGTGGTTTCGAACGCGCGCGCGAGTTTTTCGACCGTGCCGGCCTCGAACATCGCCGCGCTATAGACCCAATGCACGTTGAGCTTGCGCGCGCCGTCGATATGCGCGTGAATCGCCAGTGCATTCGACATCGGCCCGGCCGGATCGCGCTCGCAGCCCGCGCCGCCAAAGCGTGCGCTCAGCGCGCGCTCGGTCGATGCGTCGCCGAACTGGCCAAGGTAGTTGAACGTCACGCGCGGACGCGGCAGCGCGGCAAGCGACGTCCGCGTCGCGTCATCGGCGAGATAGCGCAGCGCGCCGAAGCCGACTCCCTTGTTCGGCACCGCGCGCAATGCGTCCTTGACGGCCGTGAGCGTGTCGGCGCTCGATGCACCGATGGGCAGCGCCACGGGATAGTGGCTCGTCAGCCAGCCGATCGAGCGGCTCGCGTCGAAGTCTTCGAACAGCGCTTCGCGTCCGTGGCCTTCGAGTTCGATCAGCAGCGAATTCGTTTCGACGCTTGTGCCCAAAGTGTGAGCGAGCGCGGCGACGAGCAGGTCGATGGTCTGCGTGCGCCATGCGGCGTTCGCATCCGTAAGCAGTGTCTGCGTGAGCGCGGCGTCGATTGTCCATTCCACCGTGCACGCGTCGGCATTGGTCGCCGAGCCTTGCGGATCGTCGAACGGCAAATCCGCGCTCGCGTGCTGCATCGAGGTCCAGTACGGCAGTTCCTTGCTGAAAAGCGCCGCCGCATGGCTGGCGAGGCGCTGCGCCCAGTCCGGCGCATGCGCGCCTTGCGCTGCGAGCCTGATGGTGCGCCGCTCGCGTGCCGCGACGTAGGCGGTATCGAGGTCTTCGAGCAGCACGCGCCACGACACGCCATCGACGATCAGATGGTGAACCGCCATCCACACGCGTGGCGTGCCATCGGGCAACATCGCGACGAGCGCACCCGCAAGCGGACCCCGCGCGAGGTTGAAGCGGCGCTGCAGATCGTCGAATTGCGCGAGCGCATCGTGTTCGTCGCGCGCTTCAATAGCGACGAGGGGCAACGTGTCGAACGGCTTGTCGGCATAGCGCGCGCCCCACGAAGAAGAGGCGTCTTGCGTGAAGCGCAAACGGAATGCGTCGTGATGTGCGAGCACTGCGGCGAACGCCTGCGCGAATGCGTCGAGATCGAAGCGCCCGGCCGCATGCAGTTCGATAGCCTGATTCCAGTGGTGGCGCGCGGGAATCGTCAACTCGAAAAAGCGGCGCTGCGCAGGCGTCAACGCAACATGCGATGCATCGGGTTCAGAAACAGCGCGCGTTTGCGCTTTCGGCTCGGCGACGGTAACGGCTTGCGCAACTTGCGCCAGTTGCGCGACGGTCGGTTTGTCGAACAGTTGTTTCGGGGTAAAGCGCACGCCGCGTTTGCGCGAACGCGCGATTACCTGCAACGCGAGGATCGAATCGCCGCCCAGTTCGAAGAAGTTGTCGTCGCGGCCCACGCGTTCCGCGCGCAGCACTTCTTTCCATACGTCCGCGAGAACGCGTTCCGTGCCTTCGAGCGGCGCTTCGCTCGCCGATTGCGCGACGGGCTGTTGCGCAAGCTCGCGCAACTTCGCGCGGTCGATCTTGCCGTTCGGCGTGACCGGGAAGGCGTCGCACAGCGTCAAGGTCGCGGGAACCATGTAATCGGGCAGTCGCGCGGCGAGTTGCGCGCGTAGCGACGCTTCGTCGCCCGCACCTTGCACGACGACAAACGACGCGAGATGCGCACGGCCGTCTTCATGGATCGCCAGCGTTTCCGCCTGCCTGATGCCGTCGAGTGCGCGCAACGTCGCACTCACTTCGCCGGGCTCGACGCGATAGCCGCGAATCTTCACCTGATCGTCGAGCCGGCCCAGATAGTCGATCGCGCCGTCCGCGCGCAAACGCACGCGATCGCCTGTCCGATACATGCGCGCACCGCTTGCATCGGGCACGAAACGCTCCGCAGTCGCGGCGGCGCGGCCCAGATAGCCGCGCGCAACGCCCGGCCCGCCCAGATACAGTTCGCCGATCCCGCCCACGGGAACGGGCGCGCCGTTCGCATCGAGCACGCACGCGCGCGCGTTCGGCAGCGGACGCCCGGTAGGCACGCCTGCCGATGCGCTCGCATCGTTCAGATTCGCGCTCGCGTCGAACGTGAGCGCGCCGACGGTCGCTTCCGTCGGGCCATAGTGATTGATCACACGGCACGCGGGCCGCAACGACGTGATCCGTTCGACCAGCGCCCACGGCAGCGGCTCGCCGCCCAGCACCAGCGCGTGCGACGGCAGTACGTCGGCGGGTTGCTGCGCGTCGAGCAGCGCATGCAAATGGCTCGGCACGATCTTCAGCACGCCGACGTCACGTTCGCGCATCGTCGCGGCGAAGCGGTCGGGATCGAACGCTGCTTCTTTCGGCAGCAGATGCAGCGTACGACCCGAACATAATGCGCCGAACAGCGTCGTATGGCCGAGATCGGCGGCAACCGTCGATACCATCGCCATGCTCGCGCCGGGCGCGACCTTCAGTTCGTCGAGCATGCCCTGCACGTAGTCGGCAAGCGCGCGATGCGAGACGACAACGCCCTTCGGCGTGCCCGTCGAACCCGACGTGTAGATCAGGTAAGCGGCCTGTTCGGGTGCAATCGAAACGTGTGCGGCGTCGCCGTGTGTGCCGATCAATGCATCGAGCGACAGAACGGTGGCTTTGCTGTCTATCTGCGGCGCGTTGGCGGCCACGATCACGCAGCGTGCGTCACATGCTGCAACTGAAGCTTCAATACGCTCGCGTGGCGCAACGGGATCGAGCGGCACGGCCATCGCGCCCGCTTTCAATATGGCGAGCAGTGCGACGACGAAATCGACCGAGCGGTCGATGCACAGCGCAACAGCCCGTTCCGCGCCCGCGCCGTGTGCGATCAACGCGCGCGCGGCACGCGACGAAACGCGGTCGAGTTCTTCGAAGCTCAGTTGCCGCTGCGCGTCCGTGACGGCGATCTGCCTGGGCGTGGCGTTCGCGTGATGGGTGAAGGCCGCCACGACATCGGCGAATTCGAAGGTCTGCGCGCGGCCTTGAAGCAGGTTGCTGCGCGACTCGCCACAAGCAAGCGCGCAAACAGCGAGCGCAGGATTCGCCACGCTATCCGTCAGGAGCGCAGCGAAACTATCGAGCCATGCCTGCGCGGTCGCATCGTCGATGCAATCCGTGGCCCACGCGGCGACCAGTTCGATACCGCGCGCGTCGTCAGTGAAGTCCAGCGCGAAGTCGAAGCGTGCCGCGTTGTCGGGGCCGGGCGTCAACGTTGCAACAGCACCCGGCAACGCGACGGGGTCGTCGAACACGAACTGCTGCGCGAACTTCACACGCAGCCATTCTTCGCCGCGCCGCACGGGCGGCTTGACGGCATCGATCACCTGATCGAACGGGATGTCCTGGTTCGCGTATGCGCCTAGCGTCGTGTCGCGCACCTGCGCGAGCAACGCGTTGAACGGCGCGTTCGGTGAAACGTGTGCGCGCAACGCGACCGTGTTGATGAAAAGACCGAGCAGATTCGCCACTTCGGCGCGCTGACGATTGGCCACAGGCGCGGCAATCACGACATCCGTCGCGGCCGTCAGCCGATGCAGCCACGCATGCAACGCAGTCAGCAGCACGATGAATGTCGATGCGTGCGCGCTGCTTGCGAGCTCGCGCACAGCCGCCGATACCTGCGGATCGAGCCGCCGCGAAGCGCGCTTGCCGACGAGCGTGCGCGCTGCGGGTACAGTGCGATCGACAGGCAATGCGAGCGGCGCGGGCGCGTCCTTCAATGCGTCGCGCCAATAGCCGAGTTGCCGCTCGCGTTCCGCGCCATCGAGCCATTCGCGTTGCCATTGCGCAAAGTCGGCGTATTGCGCCGTGAGTACGGGCAGTGCAGCAGCACGGCTTTCCGACAGCGCGGCATAGCATTGCGCCAGTTCCGCGAACGCGCAACGCGACGACCAGCCGTCGCTGATCGCGTGATGTGCCGTCAGCATCAGGCAATGCTCATCATCAGCGAACGTGACGAGCGATGCGCGCAGCAAGGGGCCGCGTTGCAGATCGAAAGGCCGCGTGGCGTGCTCGTCGGCGAGTTCGCTCGAGCGTGTCTTGCGTGACGCGAGCGCGACGCCGCGCAGATCGGTCTGATCGACGGGCACGGCGATCTGCGCATGAACGCGCTGCATCACGATACCGTTGTCGTCTTCGTGCAGCGTCGTGCGCCACGCTTCGTGACGCTCGATCACTTGCGCGAGCGACTTGTCCAGCAACGCGTGATCGATCGAACCGCGAATGTGCCAGTGCGCAGCGATGTGATAAGCGTCGCCCGCGTCGCGCGTTTGGGCGAGCACCCAGAAACGCTGTTGCGCAAATGACGCGCGATGGTCCGCGTAATCCGCTGTCGTCTTGCTTCTCGCGGCCGCTTTCAATGGCAGCGGCTGCGTAGGCTCTTCGACTTCGCTCGCGTCGACGAGCGCCGCGAGTTCTTCGAGCGAACGATCGGCGAATAGCGCATCCAGCCGCAGATTCACGCGCAGTTCCGCGCGGATGGAGGCCTGCAGACGCATGATCGCGATCGAGTCGCCGCCGCGTGCAAGAAAGCGGTCGTCGAGGCCGACAGGCTCATCGCCGAGAATCGCCTGCCAGATCGCAGCGAGCTTGCGCGCCGTTTCGCCTTGCGGCTCGCGATACGACGCGACTGTCGATTGCGACGCAACGCGTGCGCGCAGCGATTCGCGATCGAGCTTGCCGTTCAGCGTGTAAGGCAGTACGTCGAGCAGCGCGAAACGATGCGGCTGCCAGGCTTCCGGCAAGTGCTGCGACAGATGCTCGCGCAATGCACTTTCAGCGACTGCGCTTTCGATCACGACACAAGCGGTCAACTGCACGCGCCCGGCCATCTGTTCGACCAGCACTGCCGCGTCGCGCACTCCACGATGCAAGCGCAGGCACTGCGCGATCTCGCCGGGTTCGACACGCACGCCACGAATCTGCACCTGATCGTCGATACGCCCCATGTAGTCATACGTACCGTCCGCGCGCAGACGGGCGAGATCGCCCGTGCGATACACACGCGAACCTGGCGCGCCGTCTGCATCGGGGATGAAGCGCTCGGCCGTTTGGGCCGCGCGTCCGTGATAGCCGCGCGCGAGGCATGCGCCGCCCAGCAACAGCTCGCCTGTCGAGCCATCGCCGGTCGGCGCGCCATCAGCCGATTCCGGCGTGCTCACGCGAGCCGTGCGCAACCCAATCGGCCGGCCGATAGGCAACGATGCGCATGACGGGTCATAAAACGGGCGGCTCGCATCGAGCGGCCACAGCATCGGCGAGATCACCGTCTCGGTTGGACCATAGCCGTTGATCAAACGCACGTTGCTAAACGTTTGCCGGATATCGGCGAAGACATCGCCCGGCATCGCTTCGCCGCCGAACGCGAGCACGCGCAATGCAGCGGGCACGCCGTGACGCCGCGCGGCTTGCGCGAATTCACGCAGATAGGCTGGCGGAAACGCGGCAATCGTCACGCGCTCCTGCTCGGCCAGCGCTCGCGCATCGTCGGGCGCGACGGTGCCGGGCGGCGTGATCGCGATGCTGGCGCCTGCCGCCAGCGGCGCAAGCCAATACTCGTGCGCGAGGTCGAAATTCACGGAAGCGAAATGCAGCACGCGGTCCGCGTCGGTCATCGGATAAGCGTCGATCACGGCGTCGCAATGCGCGGCAAGCGGGCCATGCTCGACGACCACGGCTTTCGGCGTACCCGTCGAACCCGATGTGTAGATCATGTACGCCGCGGAGCGCGGATGCACCTGCGCATCGTCGAATGCAAGGGCGTGGGTGCTGTCGATTGCATCGACTTCGATGCAGTGTTCGAATCTGGCGCGCATCGTTGCGTCGGCCGCGCGCGTGACGATGCCATGCCGCAAACCCGCGTCGCGCGCCATCCAGTCGAGACGTTGCGCGGGATGACGCGGGTCGAGCGGCACGAACACGCCGCCCGCCTTCAGCACCGCGAGCAACGCGACGAACAGATCGCACGACCTGTCGATGCACACGCCCACCCGCACCTCCGGCCCCACGCCACGCGCGCGCAACACCGCCGCGACCTGCGACGCGCGAGCGTCGAGTTCGCCGCGCGACATGCGCACGGTATGCGGCGAAAACGCGGCGAGCGCGGGTGCGTTGGGCGCGCTGCGCGAGAGTTCGCGCAGGCGAAGATGCAAGGCAGTCGGAAAAGTCGTCATTCGTGTGAAGTCCTTCGGCAAGGCCGCTATACCGCTGCATCGGGGCACGGTTTGCCCCGGTCCCGATTTCAGCGGCTTCACACAGGTGACGAATCGCGCGAAAAAAAATTTACCCCTGCAGCGGAATAAATTCTGCGGAGTCCTTGCTTGCTCGCGTTCGCGCCCGTTTAACTAAAGTTTTGCGATGCCCAAACGTCTATTGGATGGATAACCCTTCATGCGCCTTGCGCACCTTCACTCTCACGCCCGCTTTCGATGACTGTTTCCAACGCACCGCCCGTGAATGGTTCGGATCGCCCGAACAAACCCGCTACCCGTCTGCTGTTGTCGCTATTGCGACGCTCGCGCGGCGCGCTTGCGCTCGCGCTGGTCGCGTGCATTGCGAATGGCGTGTCGAGCGTGCTGCTGGTCGCGACGCTCAACCGCGCACTGAGCGCACCCGCCGCCGCCGACTTGCCGCTCGCGCTGCGCTTCGCCGCGTGCGCGCTGGTCGCGCTGATCGCACGCATTGTTTCGGGCGTGCTGTTCGCAGGACTTTCGCAGGACACGATGGGCCGCATGCGCGAGCACGTTTCCGCGCGTGTCGCGGCGGCGGAGTTGCGCGACGTCGAGCGTGTCGGCGCGGCGCCTGTGCAATCGATCCTCACCGACGACGCCACCAACGTGTCGATGCTGTTCTTCGCGCTGCCGAACATCGTCATGCATGGCTCGATCGTCGCGGGCTGCCTTGCGTATCTTGCGTGGCTGTCGTGGCCTGTTTGCGTGCTGGCGCTCAGCGCGATCGTGATCGGCTCGCTCGGTTACCGGTTCGGCGACATTCGCGCGATTGCTTCGCTCGAAGCAGCGGGCAGCGCGCAAGACCGGCTGTTCGACTATCTCGGCTCGCTGTTCGCGGGGGCGAAGGAACTGAAGCTGCATCGCGAGCGCGCGCGGCAATTCGTCGACGGGCAACTGGGCGCCGCCATCAATGAAGTGCGCGACCATCGGCGCCGCGCGTTCGTGGCCTATGCGATCGGCGTGGGCTGGATCATCTTTCTGTTCTATGTGTTTCTCGGCGCCGCGACCTTCCTGCCGTCGATCGGCGTGCACGCCGATGCACAAGCGGCCGCCGGTTACGTGATTGTGTTTCTGTTCATGCTGGTGCCGCTCGATGGCCTGCTGAACAATCTGCCGACCGTCAACGCAGCGCGCGTGTCGCTTGAACGCATCGAGCGCGTGCTTGCCGAGTTCGAGGAGCCGCATGGCGCGGCGGTCTTGCCGGCGCCCGCTGTTGGCGCTCAGGCCGCCGCGTTCGGCACGCTCGCGCTGCGCGGCATTACGCATGCGTATTTTCACGAGCGCGACGAGCGCATGTTCCGTATCGGACCGATCGATCTGACCTTCAAGCCGGGCGAGCTGGTGTTTATCGTCGGCGGCAACGGCAGCGGCAAGACGACGCTCGCGAAGGTGCTGACGGGTCTATATGAGCCGGAAGTCGGCGTCATCGAAGTGGATGGTTCTGCTGTCACGCGGGATACACGGCCCGCATACCGTGAGCGCTTCTCGACGGTGTTCAACGACTTCCATCTGTTCGACACGCTGCTCGGTATTGTCGATCCCGACGACAACGGTGGCGCGCGCGCCGCGGCCGATGCACGGGCTAATGCGCTGATCGCCAGGCTTGCGCTTGATCATAAGGTTAGCGTTGAAAACGGTACGTTCTCGACTCGCGCGCTGTCGACCGGGCAGCGTAAGCGCCTTGCGCTCGTTGTTGCGTATCTGGAAGATCGGCCGTTCTATCTGTTCGATGAATGGGCGGCGGATCAGGACCCGTCGTTCAAGGCTGTGTTCTATGAGCAACTGTTGCCGGAGTTGCGCGGACGCGGTAAGACTGTCGTTGTGATTACGCATGATGATCGGTACTTTTCGCTTGCGGATCGCGTGTTGAAGTTGGATAACGGGGCTATCGTTAATGAAACGCGACGGGGGTCGCGGGAGGATGTTGGGGATGGCACGGGACGTGTGCCGTGCGTTCAGGTGGATGTGGGTTGAAGGTTTTGGTTTTGGTTTTGGTTTTGGTTTTGGTTTTGGTTTTGGTTTTGGTTTTGGTTTTGGGCTGGCATCCGCGATTCGTTATCGTACTTCCCGCGTCGCCCCCGTGCGTTTGCCTTTTCGCTGGCATCCGCGTTTCGTTAGCTCGCTTCAAGCGTCGCCCCTGTGCGGGGCGGCACCTACTTTTCTTTGCCGCCGCAAAGAAAAGTAGGCAAAAGAAAGCGGCTCACACCGCCAATTCTTGACGTTTACCCACGGGCCCCCAACGTCCCCATCCTTCACACACTAGCGCCTTGGTTGGTGCCCGTTGCCAACGCTTCGAACAAACGCCTCACCCGCTTCAAATATCCGTACCCGGTCAAGCGGCAGCGAACGGTATGTGCCGCCCAGGTGGCAAACTGTGTGTAGGTTGTCGCGTCGTATAGGGTGGCGCTCCTACCGGGTGGGACGCGTGCGCTATCGGTCTGGAGTGAAGCGTGTGGAGCACCGAGGGCCGACACACAGTTTGCCACCTGGGCGGCGGTGGACTGTCTGGCGCCGCATGCTCAAACACGGGTGTGTGAAGCGGGTGAGGCGCTCGTTTAGAGCGTTGGCAACGAACGTGGGTCACGTGGTTGCCGTGTGAAGTGCAGGAACCTTTGGGGGCCCTCAGGCAAGAACTAGCACTGGCGGTGTGAGCCGCTTTCTTTTGCCTACTTTTCTTTGCGGCGGCAAAGAAAAGTAGGTGCCGCCCCGCACAGGGGCGACGCGTGAAGCACGCTAACGAATCGCGGATGCCAGCGAAAGCAAAACCAAAAGCAAAAGCAAAACCAAACCAAACCACCACCAACATCACCGCGAAGCGGAAACCCCCAATTGCGCTTCAGCCGTCGGCAACGACAACACCGCATCCGTCACCGCCCGTGACAACCTCAACGCCGACATCGGCCCACCAAACCCCCAAACATTACGCTCGACCAGCGTCACCCGTCCTTCACGCCGTGCCGGCACAAACCTCCACACCGGCGAATCGAGCTTCGCCTCGAGCTTCACCTCCGGACCGGTCGCGCTCGTCAACAACACACTCATTTGCGGGCGTTTCAACAGATCTTCCGACGTCACGTAGGTCGTTCCTTCACGCGTCGGTTGCGCGGGCCACAACGTCAGACCCAGCTTCCTGGCGACTCCGCCCGCCATGCTGTTACTCGTATACGCCCAGTACCGATCGGGCAACCCCAGCTCCTGCAACAACGCAAAGTCCGCATGCGTGCGGCCCGCATCCGCAAGACGCTTTGCATCGCGTGCCAATCCTTCATCCAACTGCCGTTCAATCGCCTGCGCCTGCACCGTGCGCCCCGTCATGCACCCGATCGTATCGAAGATCCTGCGCGCCCATTCGAGCTGCGTCGCCTGCGCACCGTCGAGCTTCATCTCGGGGCTGAACTGAAACAGCACGGTAGGCGCAATCGATTGCAATGCGCCGAAAATCGGCGCATGCCGGAAGCCAACGCCAATGATCAGGTCCGGCTTGAGCGCGGCAATCGCTTCGAGGCTCGGCTCCTGGCGCGTGCCGACGTCAGGCACCGACTGCATCCGTTCGACGCCATATCCGATCCACGACGGGTAATACGCGGTGTCGACCATCCCAGCAGGCGTCACGTCGAGCGAAAGCAGCGCTTCGGCAAACATGAATTCGAGCACGACAATGCGCTTCGGATGCGCGGGCAGCGTGGCGCTCGCCTGCGTCACGGTGGGATTGGCGGACAGCGGCGCGCACGCAAGCGCACCTGCATCGCGAGGCGCGGACGTCGCGCCTGCCGCGCTCGCGGTACACGAGAATGCGACGCACGCGGCGCAAACAGCGCAAGCGGCCACCCGTAGCGCCTGCTTCATCGCATCGCCTCTTGCCGCGCGAGGTCTTCGTCGCTCATCGTGAGTAATAGCGGACAGCTCGCACACAGTTGATCTTCTCCGGGTATTTCATAGCGCACACAGCAGACACGGCGCGCACGAAACGGCGCGGGCAAGAGCGTGGAGCGCGGCGTCACGTCGCGCACCGGCACGCGTAGCGGGTTCGGCTCGTCGCCGCCGAACAGCGCACCCGATCCGAACATCCACGCGGCGTCGCGGGCCGCGCCCGGCACGGCCGCGCATTGCCCGAACAACGTGTCCAACAGATTGCCGACGTTGCTCCATAGCACGCGCGGCGCGATTTTCGTCATGCTCGCCAGCAGATCGATCACGCCGCGCAGATGCTCATCCACCAGCGACGCATATCGCCGCGCGGGATCGTCAGTTGGGTCAGCAAGTGCGTCGTGCGGCAGATACAGCGCTTCGGGCATGCCTTCGCGCAGCAACAGCAGGCAGCGCGCAGGATTCATGTCGAGCGGTCTCTGCAAGACGAGCGCCGACACCAGCGCGGCGGGCACCGCGAGGCCGAAATAGTATTTGCTCCACTGCGACAGCAGCGCGCGCGCATGACGTTCGGGATCGCCGCCGTAGCGCAAGAGCATTGCATCGAGGATCGCTTTACGCTGCGTCGCGAGTTGCGTGAGCGGTACGCGCACTTGCGCGGCGTCGCCGGTGTCTGAAGTTTCAGCAGGCACGCCGAGCCACACGCGTTCGACATACGCGGAGAACGGCGTATCGGCGACCAGCGATGCAAACGATGGTGCGGCAGAGGACATGTTCACCGCCCGCGCTTGCGTTCGCGCCGCGCCTGCACGATCAGCAACGCGAGCAGATACGGCGCGCCGATCAGTGCCGTCAGCACCCCCGCAGGAATTTCGCGCGGCGCAAGCAGCGTGCGCGCGCCGATATCTGCAGCGGCGAGAATCGCCGCGCCGCACGTCGCCGCGAGCCACAAGCGCGTGCGATGCGCGCGCGCCCCCAGCAATGCCGCGAGATGCGGCGCCATCAATCCGACAAAGCCGATCGGCCCGACGGCTGCAACCGCCGCGCAGGCCGCGATCGTCGCGACCGTCAGCGCTAGCGGACGCAGCAGCGCCACGGGCAAGCCAAGCGATGCGGCCTGGTCGTCGCCGAGTGCGAGCAGATCGAGAGGACGCGCGAGCAGCACGAACGCAGGCAGCGCGGCCGCGCACCACGGCAACAGCGCAAGCACATCGCTCCAGCTGCGACCATAGGTGCCGCCCACCAGCCACACGACGAAGCGCGCGGGCTGCACGCTCTCCTGCACAATCACCCATTGTGCGAGCGTCGTCCACAGCGTGCCGACAACCAGTCCCGTCAACGCGACCGCGAGCGGCGCATAACGCATGCGCCGGTTCAACGCGAGAATCGCGACGAGCGTGACGCCGCCGCCAGCCAGCGACGACCCGGCAATCGTCGCGTGCGCGGCGAGCGGCCAGAACAGCAGCGCGATGAGCGTCGCCAGCGAAGCGCCTTGCGTGACGCCCAGCACTTCCGGCCCGGCCAGCGGATTGCGCACGACGCTTTGCATCAGCACGCCGCTGGCCGCGAGCATCGCGCCCGCAAGCAACGCGCATACCACGCGCGGCAGACGCAGATCGAGCAGCATGCGCGCGACGCTATCGCTGCCGTTCAATGCGGCCAGCCAGCGCGACGGGTCGAGCGTGGTCTCGCCGAACGTGCCTGCGGCATAGATCGAAATGGCCGCAACGGCGATGACGATCAAACCGGCACCAAGTGGAGAAAGTCCTGTGATCCATGTAGCGAAACGGCTGGGTGCCGATTGAGCGGGAGCGTCGGCCGCTTGCGTGAGCGCCGAGGTCCATGCGCCGCCGTGGCGGATCATCGCGAGCATCAGCGGCGTGCCTACGACAGCGATCGCGACGCCCGTCGACAGCGTGCCGTCCAGATCGAGCGCGAGCACGGCGCTATCGGTTGCGAGCACGAGCAGCGCGCCGACCAGCGCGGACAACGGCGCGAGCGCGGCAAGCCGCGTCGAGCGCGAGCCGCGCAAATGGCGCAACAGATTCGGCGCAATCAGCCCGACATACGACATCGGCCCAGCGACGCTCACCGCCACGCTCGCGAAGCCGATCGCGACGAGCAGCGCATAAAAGCGTGCTGCATCCACGCGTACGCCGACGGCAAGCGCGGCGTCGTCGCCGAGCGCGATGGGATCGAGCGGACGCACGACGAAGGGCAACGCCGCGAGCGGCAACAGCAGCCACAGCACTGCCGTCACCAGTCCTTCTGCGCCCGGTTGATAAAGACTGCCGCTCGCCCACAGCGCGACGCCCGCGATGCTTTGCTCGAAGAACGCGAGCGTGAGGGTCGAGATGGCCGAGAACAGCAGCATGCAGACGGTGCCCGCGAGCACCATGCGCAACGGTGTCGCGCGCCAGCCGCCCGCTGCCGCCGCGACGCACGCGGCCGCGAGCAGGCCGCAGCCGAACAGCAGCGGCACGGACGCCGCGCCCGCCAGCGCCGGTATCAGCATCGCGGCGAGCAGGCCGAGCTGCGCGCCGCCCGTGATGCCGAGCAGATCCGGCGAAGCGAGCGGATTACGCGTCAGCGACTGGAACAGCGCGCCCGACACGCCGAGGCATCCGCCCGCGACCAGTGCCGCCAGCACGCGCGGCAAATGCAGGTTGAAGAGCAGCACATGCGCGAGCGCGTGTTCGTCGGTGTCATGCGCTGCATTCGACGTTGCGGCGTGCAGGATCATCGACAGATCCGGGGCGAGGCGCAACGCGGCAATGACGACGATCGACGCGAGCAGCGCGAACGTCAACACGCCGACGCGGCTATGCTGCGCCTCGCGCCAGCGCGGCAGCGCACGTGTTTGCGCGCGTTGCATGCGTTTTCTTGCGGCAAGCGTGGTCATGCGGCGAGGCCTTTGTCGTCGGATGCGGCGGGCAGTTCGTCGCGTGCGGCATGCGCGGGCACGCACATCGGCGCACCTGTCTGCGGATGCGCGATGCGCAGCATCGGCACGCCGAAGGTCGCTTCGAGATGCTGCGGATCGATGATCGCGTCCGGCGTGCCTTGCGCGACGATGCGGCCAGCGCGCATCAACACGATTTCATCGCTGTAGGCAGCAGCCTGATTCAGATCGTGCAGCACCCAGACGATTGTCAGGCCGCGCTCCCGATTCAAACGGCGCAGTTCGGTGAGAATGTCGAGCTGATGATGAATGTCGAGATACGTGGTCGGCTCGTCGAGCAACACGATGGGTGCGCGTTGCGCCAGCGCCATGGCAATCCACGCGCGCTGGCGCTCGCCGCCCGAGAGCGCGGCGACATCGCGTGCGGCATCGTCGGCGATACCGGCTGCGGAGAGTGCGTCGTCGATCGCCGCGCGATCTTCCTTCGACAAACCGCGCATCCAGCCGCCGTGCGCGTAGCGTCCGTACGCAACGAGATCGCGCACGGAGAGGCCGGCGGGAATCTGGTTGAACTGCGAGAGCATCGTCAGCGTGCGCGCGAGATCACGCCGCCGATACGCTGCGAGCGGCTTGCCCGCGACCGCCACCTCGCCCGCCAGCGTGGGCTGCAAACCGGCGAGCGAGCGCAGCAGCGTGCTCTTGCCGCAACCGTTCGGCCCGCACAGCGCGGTCACGCGATTGGCGCGAATGTCGATATCGAGCGAGTCGATGACGACATGATCGCGATATCCCACCGTCAGCGAACGCGCCGACAGCGCCAGGTTGGAACTGCTTTTCATTGGATCATGTAGCGATGGCGAATCTGTTGGACCTTTGTGCGTTTGCCGGGACGCTGTAGCTGTCCGCCATCGCGACGACGACCTTGCGCGGGCCTTCGAACGGATCGCGCGCATGTGCCGTCAACATGTTGTCGAGCATCACCACGTCACCGCCCGTCCACGGGAACACGATGCGCTGTTGATCCAGCACGCCGCGAATCTCCGCGAGCGCCTCGGCTTCGAGCGGCGCGCCGTCGCCGTAGTAGACGTTGCGCGGCACGTTGTCGAGACCCACTGCATCGACGAGTGCTTCCTGCATGTCTTCATCGAGCGCGGACAGATGGAACAGATGCGCCTGGTTGAACCACACGCGCTCGCCCGTGCGCGGATGCACGGCCACCGCCTGGCAAAGCTCGCGCGTACGCAGCAACGGTTCGCCGTCGTCGTCTTCGCGCCATTCGCAATCGATGCCGCGGGCCGCGCACATCGCATCGACGGCGCGCGGGTCTTCGGTGCCGAATGCCTGTTGCCACGGCAGATCGAGCCCCTGGCCGAAGTTGCGCACGTACAGCAGCTCGCGTCGCGCGAAGCGCTCGATCAACGCGGGGTCGAGCGCACGATAGATCGCGCGGCTGTCGGCAATCGGCGTCGCGCCGCCGGAACGCGCGGCGAGCGCGCAATGGAACCAGATGCGCATCGGCCATTCGCGCGTGTACGACTGCTCGTTGTGCAGCGGAATCGAGCGGTGCGGCGGATATTCCGTCGACGTGTACACGGCGCCTTCGACCTGGCTGCGCGGCGTCGACGCGAATTCATAGCCGATCAGCGGCGCGCCGAACGAGGCGGCGAATTGCTGGAACGTGTCGATCGACGGCACGGCGAAGCCCGTGAACAGCAAGCCGCCGGCGCGCTCGATGCAGTTGCTCGCGATGTCGCGCAACAGCGGCGCGGCGGCTTCGAGCGTGAACGACCTGTCGCCGCGCGGCGACACGATGGTCGGCAGGCCGGGCTCGATGCGCAGATCGTCGAGTGTCGGGAGAGACGCTGTCATGACGTGTCCTCAGTGGCGGGCCGCGCCGATCATGCGTCGACTACGCATCGACGCGGCTCGAAGAACGGTCTCGCGCGGCGCGCTCGTGGCGCGCGAGAATCTTTGCTGCGCGCTGCCGTTGCAGGGCGGCAGCGTATGGCTCAGCGCGTAACCGGCGCGGCGTCCATGTGACGGCGCAGGCTCGCGGGACGCATGTCGGTCCATACGTTTTCGATATGCTCGAGGCACGCGGCCTTCGGCCCGCGTACGCCGACTTCGCGCCAGCCAGCGGGCACGTCGCGGAACGCCGGCCAGATCGAATACTGTTCTTCGTCGTTGATGACGACCGTGTATTGAACGTCGTCCTGTGCGTCTTGATGCGTGTTCTGGGTCATGTCGTGTCTGCTTGCGTATCAGGTGAGATGCAGTTGAACGTTTGCCTTCGTGACTTCACGAGGCCGTCATCTGCTTGACGTTCGACGCACAACTTTTTTTACTGCGCCCCGCCGTCTTTGCGTACGCGACGTTTTGAGCGCCGGCGTGCATGCAGTCCGCGCAATGCTTCGCGGCGTCGCGAACCATGAAATGCACGAGCGTCTGCGAGACATTCAAGGCGCGCGCGGTTTCCTGCAAGGTCTCTTCGCGCAGACGCACCCGCTCGAAGGCGCTGCGCGTGCGCTCGGGCAATTGCGCGAGGGCGTCGAACGCGTGGCGCAGCGAGTCGCGTGTGACGAGCGCGGACTCGGGCGACGGTTCCGGCGATGGCACATCGAGCCCGTCTTCCTCGCATGCGTGCCACGTGTTTTCGAGCGACTGGCGGCGGCACGCGTCGATCGATGCGTTGCGCACCATGCGCGCCACGTAGGCGAGCGGCTGCCGCACGTCGTCCTGATTCGAAAAGCCCGTGAGCTTGATGAATACGTCGTGGACCACGTCCTCGGCACGGCTCGAACACCCGACAAACGACCGCGCAAGCTGGATCAGCGAGCGGCGGTTTTCGATCAGCACGTCGAGCAGCAGTCCTTCGCAGCGGCGTTGTTCCGTCGCGGTGACGCGCGCTTCGGACGGCTCGCAATCGATGTCGTCCAGTGCTCCTGGTGCGAACGCCGCCGGATGACGGTCGATCCGTGCCGCAAACCTCGCCATTGATTCAGCCATCGAATCGTCTCCATGTCGCTATCGATCAGATGGAAGCGAATCTAACGTAAACGCGAATCATTCTCAATCATAAATCTGGCTATTCTTATTATTTTTTGGTGACGTTTATGCTTGATGGATGGTTTTTGCGAAGGAATGGGATCGGGCGATGCAGGGCGCATAGCCTTGTGGGGATTGGGGTTGGGCGGGTGGATTGCCTTCCTGCCCGTCCATGGAAACCCACCTGAATGAGCAGATTTCCTCGCGCACTGCTGATCTGGAGACGTCAGACCGACGGACGGTTAGTTGCTTGAAGTAGCGCTCGTCGACAGATAACGTCGCGAGCGCGTTCGCAGCAAGGTCCATGCATATAGGCGAACAGGACCGGCAGTCTTACCCCACAACCCGCTGCTTCGGCACCCCGCGCAACAGCGCGATACCGCTCATGAACAACAAAGCCGTCAGCAGATACAACGCGTTATCCATGCTGCCCGTATGCGTCTTGATCAGACCGATCACCCACGGGCTCACGATGCCGCTCGTAATCCCAATGCTGCTGATCAACGCGATGCCCGCCGCCGCAGTCTTGCCCGACAGATAACCCGACGGCACCGTCCAGAAGATCGGCAGCGCGGCAAAAATCAGCACGGCTGCTATCGAAAGAATGCCGAGCATTGCGGCAAAGCTGCTCAAGTGCAGCGTCAACAGCGAAAGCGCGATGCCGCCGCCGATCGTGCACGCCGCGAAATGCTTGCGCCGCTCGCCGTGACGGTCCGAATGCCGCGCGATCAGGATCAGGCCAACCGCGCCGATCGCATTCGGTATCACCGTGTACAGGCTGATCCACAGCACGTCGTGCACGCCGAAGTCGCGGATCATCAGCGGCATCCAGAAGTTGAGCGTCAACGACGCGCACGTCAACGAAAAGTAGATGAACGCGAACAGATAGACGCGCGGGTTGCGCAACGCGTCGATGAATGCGCGCGACGAATGCGAGTTCGCGGGCCGATGCTCGGCGTCGCGTTGCCCGATCAGATGAGCCTTTTCCTGTTGCGTGAGCCACGCTGCGTGCTGCGGGCCGTCGACCAGCCAGAACGCAGCGAGCAATCCCAGCACGACAGCGGGCGCGCCTTCGATGGCGAACATCCATTGCCAGCCGTACAGGCCCATCACGCCCGCCATGTCGCGCATGATCCAGCCGGAAACGAGACCGCCTAGCACGCCCGCCACCGCGACGCCTGCGAAGAAGATCGACAGGATCACGGCACGCCGCCGCGCCGGATACCAGTACGTCAGATACAGCACGATGCCGGGAAAGAAGCCCGCTTCGAACACGCCGAGCATGAAGCGCAGCAGATAGAAATGCGAAGCCTGCGACACGAACATCATGCACACCGACGCAGCGCCCCACAGCAGCATGATCCGCGTGAACGTGCGGCGCGCGCCGAAACGCGCGAGCAGCAGGTTACTAGGCACTTCGCACAGCACATAGCCGATATAGAAGATGGCCGCGCCGAGTCCGTACATCGCATCGCTGAAGCCGAGATCGTGCTTCATCTGCAACTGCGCGAAACCGATGTTGATGCGGTCGAGAAACGAAATAACGTAGCAGAGAAACAGAAACGGCACGATCCGCAACGTCACCTTGCGGTACAGCGCGGTGTCGTCCTGAAACGCGGCGGCGGGCTCGCCGGGCTCATAGGCATGCGTGATTGACTGACTCATCGAGATCTCCAGGCAATGCGGGTCCAACGGACCCATTGGGTCCGGCGTCTGTTGCGCCGTGTTGTCAGGAAAGACGGCTCGCGCTTCGTTGAATGGGCGAGCCGGATCGAAAGATCAGGCGGCGACGCGCGGTGCGTCGGCCGTGTGCTGCACAGCGGATGAATTCGGCAAATCGACGCCTTCGCGCGCGTATTGGATCGCTTCCATCAGCGTCGCGTAATCGCCAATATGATTGGCGAGCAGCAGAATCAGTTGCGCATTCGCGGCCTGGCTTTGCGCTTCGTCGAAATCGCGGTGCATGTCGATCAGCGCTTCGTAGAAGTCGTCGGGCTGCGTCAGATTGAGTTGCGTGATGAGTGCCACGTTTGTCTCCAACTTTTATCGTAGTGATCTGCGCTACTGCGTTCAGGCAACGCCTTCCACGCACAACGCGCGCTTGAGCGCCGCGTCGACGCGCGTGGCGTCGAACGTGCGCCAGCGCGCGCACACGTGCTGGTCCGGACGGATCAGATAGAACGTGCCGGGCGTGGCGTCGTAGCGAGACCACGCGAGACCTTCCGCATCTTCGAGCACGACGGCATCGTCGAGGCCATGCACGGCATGGCGAATGCCGTGCGACGCGACGACAACCAGCCTGAACGGAATCGAACCCGTCTGCAGCGCCTTCAACGCGTGTTGCGTCGCCGCGTCGATGCCATCCTTGCCGCAAAAGACGATGCACGTGAACGCATTGCCGAGTTGCGCGAGCAGCCACGCGGGCGCGCCATTCGATAACACAGGCGCATCCACGCACGAAGCGCCCGGCACCATCTTGCCGTCGAAGCCGTCGTGATCGACCGAATTGAGCGTCGAGTCGTGCAGTACCGCAGGCACCGAAAGCCGCCCGCTGTTCGCGAGCTGACGCGCAAACGGATGCTTGCGCGCAAGCTTCAATACGGCATCGCGGAACGTCCGGCTGACGGGCGACTTGGGCGTGATGAAGTCCGTCGAGCGCGTCGAGTTGCGAATGTTTTCGTCGGCGGCGTATTCGCGTTCGCTTGCATACGTGTCGAGCAACGCATCGGGCGCGCGGCCGGCCAGCACCATCGCCAGTTTCCACGCGACGTTCTCGGCATCCTGAAAGCCGCTGTTCGCGCCCCGCGCGCCGAACGGCGAGACCAGATGCGCGGCGTCGCCGACGAACAGCACGTTACCGTGCCGGAAGCGCTCCATGCGCAGACACGAAAACGTATAGACGCTGACCCATTCCAGTTCGAACTTGACGTCCGGCCCGAGCAGCGCGCGAACGCGCGGCAGCACGCGTTCGGGCGTTTTCTCGAGCGCCGGGTCCGCGTCCCAGCCGAGCTGGAAGTCGATACGCCACACGTTGTCCGGCTGCCGGTGCAGCAGCACCGATTGATTTGGGTGAAACGGCGGATCGAACCAGAACCAGCGCTCGCTCGGAAACTCCGCTTCCATCTTCACGTCGGCGATCAGGAAACGGTCCTTGAAAACGCGGCCTTTGCTGTCGAGGCCCATCATGTTGCGGATCGGGCTGCGCGAGCCGTCAGCGGCGACCACATAGCGGCCGCTCAACGCGTACTCGCCTTCGGGCGTCTCGACGGTGAGCGTGACGAATGCATCGGCGGAACCCGGCTCGCCGTGCTGCTGCAAGCCGACCACCTTGCTCTTCCAGCGGATGTCGATATCCGGCAGCGACTGCGCGCGTTCGAGCAGAAAGCCTTCGACGTAGTACTGCTGCAGATTGATGAACGCGGGCCGATGATGCCCCGCCTCCGGCAGCAGATTGAACGTGTACACCATCTCGTTCTGCAGGAACACCTTGCCGACGTTCCAGCTGATGCCCTTGTCGACCATGCGGTCGCCGCAGCCGAGGCGGTCGAAGATATCCAGCGAACGCTTCGAAAAGCAGATTGCGCGCGAACCAGTAGCGAGCGAACAATCGTCGTCGACGAGTACAACCGAGACGCCCTGCTGCGCGAGATCGATCGCCGTCGCGAGACCGACGGGCCCCGCGCCGACCACGATCACAGGATGCCGCGCGGCGTCTGTCGCCGCTGCGGCTGCATCCTGCTCGGCGCAGCGCCGGTATTCGAACGACAAGGTCTGGTAGTTGATGCTGCTCATTCTGCTGTCTCCATCCATCTGCGCTGTGCTATTGCCGCGTCATCACGCCTGCAGCGCGTCCCACATGTCCTTGTCGCGCTGCGCGGTCCAGATGCGCGGATGCGTGATGCCGCTCGCTTCGTCATAAGCGCGCGATACATCGAACGGCAGGCAATGCTCGTAGATGAAAACATGACCGAACTTCGGGTCCATCGCCTTGCGCGTGTGCGCCATCGCGGCCTTCAGATCGAGCTTGTCGGCGACGGCTTCGCGGCCGCTTTGCAGCAGCGTCGTGACGAAGTCCTTCGTGTAGTCGAGGCCCTTGTTGACATCTTCCGGCGTGGTCAGCGCGGGGCCGCGGCCCGGCACGAGCATGTCGGCGTTCAGCGCGCGCAGCGCTTCGAGCGTGGCGGGCCACTGTTCGAGTTGCGCGTCGCCGCAATAGCAGGCCGCGTCGTATTCGACGAGGTCGCCGGAGAACAGCACCTTCTGCGACGGCAGCCATACGACCGTGTCGCCCTTCGTGTGACCCGCGCCGAGATGCGCGATGCGCACTTCGAGCTTGCCGAGGAACAGCGTGATCTCCTTCTCGAACACCAGCGTCGGCCACGTGAGGCCCGGCACCGTTTCGACGCCTGCAAAGAGACGCGGAAAGCGCTCGATCTCCGACTTCATGTCGGCCTCGCCGCGCTCGACGATCATTTCATACGTGCCGCGGCTCGCAATGATCTGCTGCGCGCCCTCCGCGAAATACGCCGATGCGCCGAGCACGCGCACCGCGTGGTAGTGCGACAGCACGACGTATTTGATCGGCTTGTCGGTCACGCTGCGAATCTTCGCGATCAGGTCTTGCGCCATGGCGGGCGTCGCGGTGGTGTCGACGATCAGCACGCCGTCGTCGCCGATCACGACGCCCGAGTTCGGGTCGCCTTCAGCGGTGTACGCATAGGCGTTCTCGGACAACTGCGTCCACGTGATCTTCTTTTCTTCGAGGTCGGCTTGCGATGCGAATGCCTTGGCCATGCTCGTCTCCGTTGATTGAGGGGCGACGGGCGAGACGCGGCGCACGCCGGCGCAGCGGTAGGGAGGTGTCTCGTCCAGTCTGATTGGAATGATGTCCGGCGATTGTTAGCCCGGGGTGATTTCATCTTAGACTCTGACGATTATTTGTCAATAGCGAAACGTATCGCTATACGCTAATTTCTCGTATACCCTGGGCGGTTCTGGATCGAACGGGCATGGCGTGGCGTTCGTTTAACATGGACCTTTTTTCGATGCAGGCAGGCGACGCGAGCGGCATGGTGAAGACAGCAAAAGACGACGAGACGACGGGCTCGGGCAAGCAGCAGCGCGGCATCCAGAGCGTCGAGGTCGGCGGACGGCTGCTGCACGCGCTTGCGAAAGCACGCACACCGCTCGCGCTGTCCGATCTCGCGACGAGCGCCGATATCGCACCAGGCCAGGCGCATGCGTATCTGGTGAGCCTCACGCGGCTGGGTCTCATCAAGCGCGACGAACTCTCGGGGCGCTACGAACCGGGGCCGCTCTCGTTGCGGCTCGGCCTGATGCAACTGGCGAACCAGCCGGCGTTTCGCGCCGCCGTGCCGCGCGTCGCGGCGCTCGCCGAAGAGATCGGCTTCAGCGTCGCGATCTGTACGGCGGGACCGCAGGGCCCCACCATCGTCCGATACGAACATGCGGGGTTTCCGCTGCACGTGAACCTGCATGTGGGCACGGTGATGTCGTTGCCCGCGACGTCGACGGGGCGCGTGTTCTGCGCACACCTCCCGCCCGCGACCTTGCAAACGATGTGGGCGAACCAGTCGGGTGGCGCGGGCGATATCGTTGCGCCTTCCGAACGCAAGGCGTTCGACGCGACGCTCGCGGCGATCCGCGAGCGCGGCATCGAACGCGGCATCGATGCGCCGAGCCCCGGCATCAGCAGTCTCGCTGCGCCCGTGCTCGATGGCGACGGGCACTTATGTCTCGCGTTGACGGTGATCGGGCCGAGCGGCGCGATCGACGTAAACTGGGACGGTCCCGTCGCGCGCGCGCTTCGGCATGCAGCGCGCGAAATCGGCGCGGATAGCGCGGCGGATCGAACATGAAAGACGCACTCGATAACACATCATCGGCCGCGAACACCGACACGAAGCAGCAGCGCGGCATTCAATCGCTCGACAGCACGGGCGAACTGCTAACGGCTTTGGTCGCGGCAGGCAAGCCGTTGTCGCTGCGCGATCTCGCTGCGGCTGCGGACATGGCGCCCGCCAAGGCGTTTCCTCATCTGGTGAGCTTGCAGAAGATCGGCTTGCTGAGCCGCGATCCGTCGGGCTGTTTCGAAGCAGGACCGCTTGCGCTCGAACTCGGGCTGATCGGCTTGCAACGCCTGTCGCCGACGCGCGAAGCCGAACCGGAGATCGTCGATCTCGCGGTGACGACGGGCATGAGCGTCGCGATGGCCGTGCTCGGTCCGCTTGGGCCGACTGTCGTGCGGCTCGAGGAATCGGCGCGGCCGCTGCATGTGAGCCTGCGCGTGGGCACGGTGATGTCGCTGGTGAATACGGCGATTGGCCGCGTGTTCGCCGCGCATGTCGCCGACGATGTGCGGCATGGTCTGCTCGCGCAGGATCATCTGAGGCTGGCGGGTGCGTCGGCGGCGGATACGCACGATGCGACGCTCGCGCCGCCGTATGCGGAACGTCTCGCGCGGATTCGCGAGCACGGCATCGACACCGCGCTCAACAAGCCGATCCCCGGCATCAACACGCTTGCTGCGCCCGTGTTCGATCACACCGGCAGCATCGTGCTGGTGCTCGCGTTGATGGGCACAGCGGGAAGTTTCGACAGCGACACGCAAGGCGGCGCGGCGCAAACGCTGCGGGTAGCGACGCAGCGGCTGTCGCGGCGGTTTGGGTATGTGACGGGCTGAGCGCGCGGCCGACTACTGCGCGCCATCCTCCGCCGCCGCACCCGTCTCCTGCGACAGCCGCGCCTTCGCGTGCCGCATCTTCTCCAGCGTATGCGGCTCCAGCCGCAATGCGACGCCGATCGCGAGCGCATCCATCACGCACAGATGCACGAGCCGCGATACGCCCGGCGTGTTGGGATCGACGGGACTCGGTACGCGCAACAACAACGGAATATCGACGAGCCACGCAAGCCGCGAGCCGACATTCGTCAGCGCGATCGTCGTCGCGCCGCGCTCCTTCGCGATCTGCATGCTCTCGTTCACTTCGACGCTGCGGCCCGAATGCGAAATCGCGAACGCGACATCGCCGGGTTCGAGCAGGCCGGCGTAAAGACGCTGCAAATGCGCATCCGTGAACGCGCTCGCGGCGATGTCGAGCCGCAGGAAACGCAGCGCCGCGTCCTGCGCGACGAGCCCCGAGCCTGAGCCGACCCCGAAGAAATACACGCGGCGCGCGCTTGCGAGCGCCGCGAGCGCCGCATTCACCGCAACGGGATCGATTGCGCTGCGCGCCTGCGTGATGCCCTCGACGGCCGCTTCGCCGACCTTGTCGATCAGCGTCTGTGTATCGTCGCCGCGCGCCACGGCCGTCGACGCATACGGCATCCCGCCCGCCACGCTCTGCGCGAGTTGCATCTTGAAGTCACGCAAACCGTGCGCGCCCACTGCGCGGCAAAAGCGCGTCACGGAAGGCTCCGACACGTCCGCGCGTTGCGCGAGCTCGGTGATGCTCGCGCGCATCGCGAAGTCGACATCGGACAGCACCATGTCGGCGACCTTGCGCTCGGCGGGCCGCAGCGATTCGAGCGCGCTGCGGATGTGAGGAATCAGGTTCGGTGCGGACACCCGTGCGTTCCTTTCGATGGAAGATGAATCAGCGGCATGTCAGCCCAGTCTGTTGCCGCTCTCCGTGTCGAACAGATGCGTGTGCTGCTCGGGAAAGCGCACCGTCACGCGCTGGCCCGGCTCGATCGACGCGCGCTGGCGCATCGTCACGCACCACGCCGCGCCGCCGATCTTGCCGTACAGATGCGTTTCCGCGCCCGTCGGCTCGACCACCTCGACATCCATCGGAATGCCTTCATTCGACGCTTCGATATGCTCGGGCCGCACGCCGAGCGTAAGCTTCGCGCCCGGTTTCGCCGCCTGACTGGTGCCGTGCAGCGGAATCTGCACACCGTCCGCGAGCTGCAATGCGAGGCCGTTCGACGCGCTCACCACTTCGCCGGCGGCGAAATTCATCGACGGCGAGCCAAGGAAGCTCGCCACGAACAGATTCGCCGGCCGGTCGTAGAGCTCCAGCGGACGCCCGATCTGCTCGATGCGCCCCGCGTTCATCACGACGATGCGGTCGGCCATCGTCATCGCTTCGATCTGGTCGTGCGTGACGTAGATCACCGTGTTCTTCAGCCGCTGATGCAGCGCCTTGATCTCGGTGCGCATCTGCACGCGCAGCTTGGCGTCGAGATTGGACAGCGGCTCGTCGAACAGGAACAGCGACGGCTCGCGCACCACCGCGCGGCCCATCGCGACACGCTGACGCTGCCCGCCCGACAGCGCGCGCGGCAGGCGGTCCAGATAGCCGCTGAGGTTCAGCATCTTCGCGGCGGCTTCGATGCGCGGCTTGAAACTCGTCGACGCTTCCTTGCGGATACGCGGACCGAACGCGATGTTGTCGTACACGGACAGATGCGGATACAGCGCGTAGCTCTGGAACACCATCGAGATATTGCGCTGCTGCGGCGGCAAACCATTCGCACGCGTGCCGCCGATCGTCAACTCGCCGCCGCTGATTTCCTCGAGGCCCGCGACCATCCGCATCAGCGTGCTCTTGCCGCAACCGGACGGGCCGACCAGCACGACGAATTCGCCGTCGTCGATATGCAGGTCGATGCCGTGCACGACTTGCGTGTCGCCGTAACGCTTGTAGATGCCGCTCAGTTGCACTGCTGCCATGCTGTCCTCATCGTCGGTTGCGGTTGTGTCGCGTGCCTGCTCCGGGCGTTCAGATCGATTCGAGCGTCAGTTCTTCGGCCATCAGCCGGTTGCCCGCCATCAGGCCGCCATCGACGGGCAACACCACGCCCGTGATCACGCGCGCCATCGGCGACGCGAGAAACTGCACGGCGTCGGCGATATCGTCGGGCGTCGCGAAGTCGCGTAGCGGATACCATTTCTTCAGGTCCTCGAAAACTTGCGGGTTCTTGTCGACGCGCGCCTGCCACGCCTGCGTCTTCACTGTGCCGGGACACACGATGTTCGCGCGAATCCCGTAGCGGCCAAGCTCGATCGCCAGCGACTTCGTGTAGCTGATTAGCCCCGCTTTCGCCGCGCTGTACGCTGGATGACCGAGCGCCGCCAGGCCGTTCACGGAGCCGATCAGCACAATCGACCCTTGCTGCCGCCCGATCATCGACGCCCGCACCGCTTCGACCGTGTGATACGTGCCGTTCAGATTCAGATCGACGTCGCGCCGCCAGCTCGCGGCATCCGTTTTCGCGAGCGTCAGCCCTTGCGCCGCGCCGGCGTTCGCGACGAGCACGTCGACGGGGCCGCATTTTTCGACCGCCTGCGCGACGCTTTCGCGCACGGCGTCGGCGTCGCACAGATCGACGGCGATGGGTGTCACGCGGTCGGCGCCCAGTTCCGCAGCCAGCTGATCCAGCGCGGCTGCATCGACATCGAGCGCGAGCACGGTCGCGCCGTCCTGCACGAAACGCCGGCACAACACACTGCCGATCCCGCCGCATGCTCCCGTCACCAGCACGACACGCTTCATGTCCTGTCCTCTTCGCGTAGGCAGGCGGCTTTTGCACCGGGCAACAAGCCGCGTCCGTTGTGTAAATTTCCTACATATTGCACATTTTCACCGCTGGCCAACCATGCGGACGCAATAGATGGCCAATTCCCCGCACCGCACAAAAAGCCCATCCTTTACAGCATGTTATGCAAAAAAGCGCGCGACAAAAAATATCGTCAGCCCTACGTGACAACATTTTTTTTCGTGTGTAGGATTTTTTCAAACAATTCAACCCAAGCAGCCGGGTACGGCGGCGGACCACCCCAGGAGAGACGAAATGTCGTTGCATGCACGTGCTTCCCTTACGCTCGGCAAAGTCGCCGCAGCGCTCGCGTTTGCAGGTCTTGCCCTATCGGCGCACGCCGATACGGTGCGTGTGACGGTCGCGCATTACAGCGACGCGACGGCACCGTACTTCGAGAAAATGGCACGCCAGTTCGAAAAGGCCAATCCCGGCACCACGATCAAGATCGAGGACGTGAACTGGGACACGCTGCAACAGAAGCTGCAAACGGATATCTCGGGCAACGCCAACGCCGACCTCGCGATCGTCGGCACGCGCTGGCTGCTCGACTTCGTGAAGGACGACGTCGCGGAGCCGCTCGACCCGTACATGGACGCGAACTTCAAGAACCGCTTCATTGGCCCGTTCCTTGCGCCCGGCCAGATCAACGGCAAGACCTACGGCCTGCCGATCGCCGCTTCGGCCCGCGCGCTGTACTACAACAAGGATCTGCTTGCGAGCGTCGGCTATCCGAATGGCCCGAAGACGTGGAATGACGTGATCGATGCGTCGAAGAAGCTGAAGGCGAAGGGCATTGCCGGTTTCGGCCTGCAAGGCAAGGAAATCGAAACCGACGTGTACTACTACTATGCGCTGTGGACCAACGGCGGCGACGTGCTGAACAAGCAGGGCAAGGCCGGTTTCGATTCGCCCGCGGGCATCAAGGCAGCGACGCTGTACAAGTCGATGATCGACCAGGGTCTGACGCAGCCGGGCGTCACCGGCTAT
Source organism: Paraburkholderia caribensis (assembly GCF_002902945.1). Lineage (NCBI taxonomy): Bacteria > Pseudomonadati > Pseudomonadota > Betaproteobacteria > Burkholderiales > Burkholderiaceae > Paraburkholderia > Paraburkholderia caribensis. The sequence goes on along the minus strand of NZ_CP026102.1, from coordinate 156,211 downwards.
AGCCGTGAAGACGTGCAGAACCTTTTCAAGCAAGGCCGCGTCGCGATGATGATTTCCGCGCCGTTCCTCGCGAAGCAGATCAAGAAGGAAGCGCCGAACCTGAAATACGGCATCGATCCGCTGCCCGTCGGCACGAACGGCGCGACGTATGCCGTCACCGACTCGATCGTGATGTTCAAGAACTCGAAGGTGAAGAAGGACGCCTGGAAGTTCCTCGACTATCTGTTCACGAAAGAGCCGCGCGTCGAGTTCACGAGCACGGAAGGCTTTTTGCCGACCACCAAGGCGGAAGCCGCCGACCCAGCGTTCAACGATGCGGACACCAAGGCGTTCATCGCGCTGCTGCCGCAGGCGCGCTTCGCGCCGACCGTGACGGGCTGGGAAGACACCGCGAAGGCCGTGACCAACGCGATGCAGGCCGTGTACCTCGGCAAATCCAAGCCTGACGATGCGCTGAAGCAGGCCGCGAGCCAGGCGAATCAGGCGCTCGGCCAGTAACCACGCGTTTCGATGATTCGTCAGGGAAGTACGGGAAGCCGCATCGGCTCGACGCCGATGCGGCTTCCCATTCGATGAGCGCGCTTCCTTTCGCGCGAATCCAGATGTCAACTTTCATGCGAAGCGCCGGGTTGCATCCGGCCCATTCCGTCCCGAGGGCTTCATGAGTTCCAACGCCCAAGCATCCGTCGATCGAGCACGCATGAGCCGTTCCATTGCCCCACGCGCCGCCGCGCCCTGGTGGCTGATCGCGCCGAGTCTGATCCTCGCGCTGTTCATCATCAGTTACCCGATCTTCAACATCGTGTATCAGTCGGTGCACGATGTTTCGCGCTTTGGCGCGATTCGCGATTTCACCGGATTGAAGAACTTCTTCACGGTATTCGCCGACCCCGTGTTTCTCGATTCGCTGCGCCGGACCATAGTCTGGACTGCGTTCGTGGTGGGCGGCACGGTGATCATCTCGGTGCCCGTTGCGCTCGTGCTGAATCAGGACTTTCACGGGCGCGGCATCGCACGCACGATCATCATGCTGCCGTGGTCCGTGTCGCTGACGATGACGGCTGTCGTCTGGCGTTGGGCCTTCAACGACGACTACGGGATGGTCAACGTGACGCTGCAGCGGCTCGGGTTGATCGGCGGTCCGATTCATTGGCTGGCGACGCCCGAGCTTGCGTTTCCCGTCGAGATCGCAGTCGGTATTCTCGTGTCGATTCCATTCACGGTGACGATTCTGCTCGGCGGCCTGTCATCCGTGCCGGGCGACATCTACGAAGCCGCGCGCATCGACGGCGCGAGCGCATGGCAACAGTTCCGCCAGTTGACGTTGCCGCTGCTGCGCCCGTTCGTGAACATGGCGATCCTGCTCAACGTGATCTACGTGTTCAACTCGTTTCCGATCATCTGGGTGATGACGCAAGGCGGCCCCGACAACGGCACGCATATTCTCGTCACCTATCTGTACGAACTCGGCTTCAGGCTCGGGCGTCCCGGACAGGCAGCGGCTGTGTCGCTGGTCATGCTCATCATGCTGTTCGTGTTCTCGGTGCTGTATCTGCGCATTCAGCCGTCGAAAGAAGGAGAGCCCGCATGAACGCGAAGATGAAACGCACCGTGTGGTGCTGGCTCGCGCTGTCGCCGCTGATCGTGGTCGTGCTGTTTCCGTTCGCCGTGATGTTCTTCACCGCGCTCAAGCCCGCCAACGAAGTGTTCGTCTATCCGGCGCGCTGGCTGCCGATGCACTGGCAATGGCAGAACTTCGTCGACATGTGGACCGCCGCAAACTTCGGCGTCGCGTTGCGCAACAGCACCGTCATCAGCCTGCTTTCGACAGCGCTCGCGCTCGCTGTCAGCCTGCCCGCCGCGTATGCGCTGGCGCGCTTTCCGTTTCGCGGACGCGGACTGTACCGCCAGTTTCTGCTCGTCACGCAGATGCTCTCGCCGATTCTGCTCGTGGTCGGCCTGTTCCGTCTCGCCGCGATGATTCCGTATGGCGACGGCAATCTCGTCGATTCGAAAATCGGCGTGATCGTCTCATATGCGGCATTCAACATTGCGTTTGCCGTATGGATGCTGTCGTCGTACTTCCAGACCGTGCCGCGCGATCTCGAAGAATCCGCGTGGCTCGAAGGATGCAGCCGCACGCGCGCCGTGTTCAAGGTGTTCCTGCCGCTCGCCGTGCCCGCCATCGTCGTGACGGCGATTTTCACGTTCATCAACGCGTGGAACGAATTCGCCGTCGTCTATACGCTGATCCGCTCGCCGGAAAACAAGACGCTCACCGTGCAGGTCACGGATATGGTGGCGGGCAAGTACGTCGTCGAATGGCATCTGGTGATGGCCGCCACGCTGTGCGCGACGTTGCCCGTCTCGATCGTGTTCGCCTGGCTGCAGCGTTACCTCGTGAAGGGCCTCGCGCTCGGCGCGGTCAAATAACATCTGCTTTTTTCTGTCACACAAGGGCCGTCGCGCGGCGGCGGTCCTTGGTCTGCATTCTTTCCGTCTGCCTTCAGTGGTTCCGCGATCGCGCCGAAGTGGTTACCTCAAATTTCTCTGAATTGGACATTTCGCACAGCCAGTTTCGCGCCTAATCTCCCTGTGTCGCGCAGGCCAATGCGCACTCTCAGTGAGGAAACGATCATGGAACAACGTCTAGACTTCTACAAAGCCAATCCGCAAGCAATCAAGGCAATGCTCGCGCTCGAAGAACGCATCGGCAAGAGCGACCTCGAAAAATCGCTGACGGAACTGGTGCGTCTGCGCGCATCGCAGATCAACGGTTGCGCGTTTTGCGTCGACATGCACACCGCAGACGCGCGCAAGGGCGGCGAAACGGATCGGCGTCTGGCGACGGTCGTCGTGTGGCGCGAAACGCCGTTCTTCACGGCACGCGAACGCGCTGCGCTCGAGTGGACGGAAGCCCTGACGCTGATCTCCGAGGACCATGTGCCCGACGCAGTGTGGGAAGCCGTGAAGCCGCATTTCAGCGAGGCCGAACTGGTCGACCTGACGCTGCTGGTTTCGGCGATCAATGCGTGGAACCGCTTTGCGATTTCATTCCGCAAGATGCCGGCGTAACGAACGCGGCATTCGGGCGGTTCGCGCGGCGTTGCAGAAAGCGGGCATCGGCGCCCGTTTTTTCATGTGCAGGCTTCGCAAGGCATCCGCGGTAATCGCACCGCGTCAACATCGGGGCGGACAATCTTTGACCCAAAGCCGCATCCGCACAAAAATCGGAGAATCCTGACGCGCGCGGGAAAGCAATCCGATTAGCGACGCTCACTCCTGTCAATAAAGTCGTCCGTACGGTGACACCTCAAACAGCGGTGCATCGTGTTCATCAGATCACAACGGAGCATTTGACATGAAAGTGAAATCTGCATTACTTGCGTTGCTCGCTTCATCGATGTTGTCGTGTTTCACGCAAACCGCGTCGGCGGCGCCCGTCGCGCTGGAAGCGCAGCCGTTCGCCATGAAATCGGACGGCCCGAAGACCGCTTCGATCGCCGATCAGAAGCTCGCATTCGGCTACTGGATTTGCGATCCCAGCTGGAATCCTTCGGATTGCTACTGGCTTCCCGGTGACTAAAGCATCCGGAACCGGCGAGTAATGTGCGACATCCTGCAAGCACTCGAAGCTTGCAGGATGTTTTCATTTCCGGCCAGTCCGCGGGCCTGCATTCGGCCCGCATTGGCGCTATGCTAGTGGGTCCACTCATCAGGAACACGCTCATGAAAAAGACCACAGGCTCCACGATCACTTTCAGCCGCCCAGACGGTAAGCAACTGCAAGGTTATCTGGCCACGCCCGAGAAAACGGATGGCGCGCCCGCCGTGGTCGTCATTCAGGAATGGTGGGGCTTGAACGACCAGATTCGCGGCGTCGCGGATCGCCTTGCGGCGGCCGGCTACTTCGCGCTCGTGCCCGATCTGTATCGCGGCAAATCGACGGTCGAAGAGGAAGAAGCGCACCACCTGATGGACAGCCTCGATTTCGGCGATGCCGCATCGCAGGACGTTCGCGGCGCGGCGCAATATCTCAAGCAGCGCTCGGGCCGTGTCGCGGTGATGGGCTATTGCATGGGCGGCGCGCTGACCCTGCTGACGCTGGGTCAAAGCCCGGAGTTGTCGGCGGGTGTCGTGTTCTACGGCTTCCCTCCGCTCGACTATATCGACGCGTCGAAAATCAAGGTGCCCGTGCTCGGACATTACGCGACGCAGGACGCGTTCTTCCCGATCGCGACAGTCGATACGCTGGAGTCGAAGTTGCGCGACGCGAACGTGGATGTCGAGTTTCATCGCTACCTCGCCCATCATGGGTTCGCCAACGAAACGGCCGTCGGCTTCAGCCGCATCGCCAGCACGCAGTTCGACCCGGTGTGGTCGGAAATGGCGTGGGATCGGACGCTGACCTTCCTTGGCCGCAAGCTCTGGGAGAAGTAAAAGTCGCGGCGCGAGATGCGCGTGTGAGAAGCGTGTTCGGGTCCGTCCGGCGAGCGCAGTTCAGCGCGCCCGCCGCGGATACCTCAACAGATCATCGGCGACGGGCACGGCCGCCAGCACCAGCAACAACGCCGCAAGCGGCAGCGTCGCGATGAACCCGACCTGTTTGAAAGCGATCGCGCCAGCAAGCCCGCCCGCGAGAAACATGCCGAGCAGCGAGGCGAGCAGACCGAGCCGCCGCATGTCGGCACCGACGTAAGCCGCTTCCGTCGACGGCACGCCCCGGTTCCAGTACAAGCCCTTGCCTATTTCGATGCCGATATCCGTCACGAGCCCCGTGACGTGCGTCGTGCGGATTTCTGCTTTCGATATCTTGGTGATCATGGCGTTCTGCAGGCCCATCACGTAGCAAAGCAGCGTGACGGTGGCCGGCACGAACAGCAGACGATGCTGCTCCAGGTTCGCGCCCAGCACGCCGAAGCACAGCAACAGAAGCCCTTCGAGCACGAGCGGCATCGCGTAGACGCTCTGCGTTCCTTTGCGCCGGCCCCAGTTGATCAGAATGGCCGAACTCGCCGCGCCGGCAAGAAACGCGAAAATCGAACTCGCCGCCGACAGCACGAACGCAAGGTTGCCGAGCGCAAGACTGTCGGCCAGCGACGACACCATGCCGGACATGTGCGACGTGTATTGGCCAATCGCCAGAAAGCCGCCCGCGTTGGCCGCGCCGGCAATCCCCGCGAGCGCGAGGCCGAGCCGCCGGTTGGCGGCGTCAGTGCGAGCGGCCGAGGTAAAGCCGCGCAGATAATCAACGGGCACGATGACGCCTGCAAAAGAAGGGAGTTTCGACAATCCTACCTTCAAACGGCGCTTATCTCGTTTTTGATCGGCAACAATGCCCTGCGATGATTTGTCGCATGGCGCTTCGCCCCCGCGCCGTCGTGCCCGTCCGGCCCGCGAGTTCACCGTCCAGTGAACTCGTCAGGCCGTAAGCTCGCCAATCAGTCGTCGTAGTGACGATGCTTGTGCTTGCGCTTGTACGAACTGTGCGAACCGTACGAGCCGCGCGAATAGTCGTCTGCGTACGAGTTGGAACGCGAGATGTTGCCGCCGAGCGCCGACCCCGCGCCGCCGCCCAGCGCCGCGCCGACCAGACCGCCGCCGCGCCCGCCCATCGCGTTGCCCGCCGCGGTGCCCGCACCGCCGCCGAGCGCGCCGCCGATGATCGCGCCCGTGCGCTCACGGCGGTTCGACGTGACTGCGCCACCCGCGCCGCCACCCACCGCGCCGCCGATCACGGCGCCCGTGCTGCCGCCCACCGCGCCGCCCAATGCCGCACCGGCGACGCCGCCGAGCGCGCCGCCAAGCGCATTGTTCATATCGCCGGCCATCGCCGGCAACGACGCCGCAGCCGTCAGGGCTGCAATGGCCACCATCTGAATGATTCGCTTCGACATAGTTTGATCAATAGTTTTTGAGACGGGGCGAGTATAACCAAGGTGTGAAAGGCGTTCGTAACACCGGTCATTCCTTCCAGTAAGAGGTGTAACAATTTCCGCCTGGCAAACGCCGTCTGGCCCATCACATAAGGCGGGAGCGGGTTTCAGAGCAATCGTTGCGCTCAGCGGGACACACTTTTTCGCTGTCTCGGCGTTGTGCCGTGACGACGTGCGCTTGAATCTTTCCATCGATTGCGCTACCGCCGAAGCGCGAATGCCTCCGTTGCGCGAATCCTCGCGATTGACGCTCAACCCTGCTGATGGCCTAGGCGCGCGCCGTCGCCTCGTGCCCCTTCGCAGCGTCGCCATTTCTGCACTATACTTAGCCTTATGGCTAACTATCATGCCGCAATCAGCGAAGTATTCCAGGCGCTGGCCGATCCGACCCGTTGCGCGATCGTCAGCATGCTCGGGCGCGGTGCGCAGACCGTCTCGGCGCTGGCGCAGCCGTTCGACATGGCGCTGCCGTCGTTCATGAAACACGTCGCCGTGCTGGAGCACAGCGGCCTGATCCGCACGCACAAGGTCGGGCGCAAGCGCACCTGCGAACTGATGCCCGCGAAGCTGACGGAAGTCGAAACATGGCTGGCCGCGCAGCGCGCCGTGTGGGAAGCGCGATCCGACCGGATGGTCGAATTCGTCGAACAGCTTCATCAAGAGGAGCAAGCCGATGTCAACACAACCCGTCGAAAGCGCTGACCCGAGCGATCTCGTCATCACGCGCGTCCTGCGCGCGCCCGTGGCTGCGTTATGGCGCGCGTGGACCGAGCCGGACTTGCTGAAAGAATGGTGGTGCCCGAAACCCTGGACCACCGAAGTGCGCGCTTTCGATCTCCGCCCGGGCGGCGCCTTCCACACCTTCATGCAAGGTCCCGATGGCGGCACGAGCGAGAACCCGGGCTGCTTTCTCGAAGTCGTCCCGCACGCGCGCCTCGTGTTCACGTCGATGCTCACGGCGGGCTGGCGTCCCAACACGCCGTGGCTCGGCTTCACCGCCGACATCGCGATGTCCCAAGAAGCCGAAGGCAGCCGCTACATCGCGCGCGTCATGCATCCCGACGTGGCGACGCGCGACCGGCACGAGCAACTCGGCTTCTTCGACGGCTGGAACACGTGCATCACGCAACTCGACGAATTCGCGCTCACGCTCGTCCGCACGTGAGCGGCGGCGCGCGGACGGCCTTCGCGCGCTGAAAGAGGTCGGCGCGATGCGGCTCGCGCCGGATGGCGGCGGACAAGAAACTGACGATGCGCAAAGGTGCCGACGCGTCTTTTGATATACATCACTGCGCTAGCGCAAGCCGCGACACTACACTGACTTTCCATACCTGCACGGCACGGCGGACGGCGGGACGAAGCTGGATCCCTCTGTCACCGAAAACCTGAGCGGCCCACATATCCCGCCAGGCCGCGACATTGGGCGGGTCGAGCCCCATAGCGAAGGCGCTACGCCTGCGAGGCCGCGCACCGATGGAGCATGCCTTTGCAAATCGCAATCGAACTCACCATACGCGCGGGTGGCCTCCTGCTCATCACGGCGCTTTGTCATGGACTGGCGCACCGGCTGCAGTTTTCCGATTCGTTTGGACTGACGGGCGCAGGGCTGTTTCTCGGCCTGTGCTATCTGGCGTTGCAGCACTTCTTTCCAGACTTCACGGCGTCGACTGTCGAGCCGTTCCTGACGCCGTCATTCCCGCCCGAAGCGTATCTCTGGCTTTTTCTTCCGCCCATTCTGTTCGAGGCAGCGCTCAAGGTCGACACGCGGCAACTACTGCGCGACCTGGCGCCCGTCCTCACGCTCGCGATCGGCGCCGTCGCGGCCACGGCGGCTGCCGTCGGACTTGCCGCCTGGCTGACCAGCGGAGAAAATCTGATCGTTTGTCTGTTGCTCGGCGCGATCGTCAGCACGACCGATCCTTCGACCGTGATCGCGCTGTTTCGCATCAACCGCGCGCCAGCGCGGCTGATCAAACTCGTCGAGGGCGAAAGCCTGTTGAACGATGCAGCCGCCATCGCGATCACCACCACGGTGACAGGCGTGCTCGTTCTCGCACCGTCGACGGCACATGCCGTCGGTCATCCGCTGCTCGGCTTCCTCGCTTCGCTGCTCGGCGGATGCGCGCTCGGCGCGTGCGCCGGATCGTTGTTCGCGTGGATTTCGCAGATCCTGCGCAGTCCGCCGTTTTCCGAGTATGCGCTGTCGCTCGCATTGCCGACCCTGCTCTATCCCGCTGCCGAACTCTGGCTTCATGTCTCCGGCGTCGCCGCCGTCGTGTGCGCGGGCCTCGCGGCCAACTGGCTGATGAGAGCATGCCGCCCCAAGGCGAGCCTCATACGTTTTCGCCACCTGTGGGAACACCAGGCCGGCCTCGCCTCCGCCGCCGTTTTTCTGCTCGCTTCCGCCCGCGCGCCCGATCTGCTGGACAAGCTGCGCCTCCATGATGTCGCAATATTGTGTCTTGCGCTGGCCGCCGCCGTCGCGAGCCGGTTCGGCATCCTGACGATATGCGTGCCGCTGCTGAGCCGTATCGGCATCTGCAAGCCATTGCCCCGCGCGCATCAACTTCTGATCGCCTGGGGCGGCGTGCGTGGCCCCGTGACGCTCACGCTGGCGTTGTGCGTGGCGCGCGAATCCGCGCTGTCGCCCGAAACGCGCCACTTCGCCGCGACCATGGCGACGGGCTTCGTGGTGCTCAATCTGTTGTGCAACGGGCTGACGCTTGGGCGTCTCGGACGATGGCTCGGCGTGGTTCGGCCGGCGCGGCAGGGCAAGCAGTCGGTCCTTGATCATCCGTAGCGGAGGAAGTGCTCGATCACAGTCCATTTGCCGAAGCAGTGCGCGCGGTGGAAGCAGTACTGGGTCACTACAACCGGGCCACACTTCAGGTCTTCCGTTGCAAACGCCGATGTCGATCTATCTGCAGGCGAATCTGCCGCCTGCGTCGTGATCCAGAAAGCGTGTTTCAACGATCGTCCATTCAGGGCTTCTTGCGCGCCTGCGCTTCGATCAGTTGCAGCAACGCCTTCACCGGCTCGCTCAAATGGTGCGGGGCGCGATGCACGAGGCCGACATCGCGATGAAACGTGTGATGCCCGAGATCGACAGCGCGCACTTGCGCGGGCCAGCGCCGATATGTCGCCGTCTGCGGCACGATCGCCACGCCGACGCCGTTTTCCACCAGCCTGACAATGGCTTCCAGTTCGTCGAGCTCGCACACTTCGCGCACGGTGAAGTGCATGCGGCGCAGGAAACGGTCCACTTGCCGCCCGCCGAACGACGCGCGGTCGTAGCGAATGAACGGCTGGTCCGCCAGCAGTTCCGCCCAGTTCGCTCCCTTCACGCCGCGCGGCACGATGAGTCGGAACGGCTCTTGCGCGAGCGTCGTCCAGCGCAGATCGCTCTGGAACGAAAACGGCGGGCGAATGATCGCGGCGATATCGATCTCACCGGCATCGACCAGATTGACGAGTTCCATCGACACGCCGGGAATCACACGCGTCGTGCATCCCGGGCATTGCGCGTGAAACCGCGCCAATGCATCGGGCAGCAACGAGCGCTGCACCGACGCAATCGCACCGACCGTCACGCGCACGGTGGCCGCCGGGCCTGCTGCCGTCGAACTGAGGTTGTTGTAAAGCCGGACCACTTCCTGCGCCTGCACGAGTATCTGCTGACCGGTCGCGTTCAAACGCGCCGTTCGCCCTTCGCGGTCGAACAATGCAACGCCCATTTCCGCTTCCAGCCGTTGCATCTGCGCGCTGACGGCGGCCTGGGTCAGACCGATCCGATGGCCGGCAGCGGCGAAGGTGCCTTCCTGGGCAACGGCAATCAGTGTTTTCAGCTCACGGAGCATTGATAAATTCTGTTTGTGTTTGACGAAATTATATATTGATTATATTTTTCAATTCCGCCGCGTACCATGTGCGGTCTGCGAGCGCCCCACATGGAGAAAACCGTGAGCCTTTCCCCTTTTCATCTGGCCATTCCCGTCTACGACCTTCCCGCCGCGCGCGACTTTTACGGACGCGTGTTCGGTCTCGAAGAGGGCCGCTCCAGCGCGCAATGGGTCGACTTCAATTTCTTCGGCCATCAACTGGTGATTCACGAGCATCCCAGGACGGCGTCGCAAGAGAGCGTGCACAGCAATCCCGTCGATGGTCACGATGTGCCCGTGCCGCACTTCGGCGTCGTGCTCGGATGGGATCAATGGGAAGCGCTTGCGGAACGGTTGAAGTCGTTCGGCACGAAGTTCGTGATCGAGCCGTATATCCGCTTTCAGGGGCAAGTCGGCGAGCAGGCGACCATGTTCCTGTTCGATCCGTGCGGCAACGCTCTGGAGTTCAAGGCGTTCAAGGATATCGGTCAGTTGTTTGCGAAGTGACGCACGCCGTGAAGCGAAATGCGACGCCTGAGGCGCGCCGCTTCACGGCAAGTTCTCGCGCAGCACCATGCTGAACTGCACTGGCTTCACACCGTCCCGCGCGTCGCGCCCCTCACGCACGTTGCCGAGCCTGTGCTCGAACGGCTGATCGAGGGCTGAACGCGCGTCGTGCGCGTCAGCCCTCCAGCTTCGACATCACCGCCGTGGCGGGATCGTACTGATAGCCTTTCTGCGCGAGTTGCTGGGTCATCGTCGCGCCGATCAGCTTCTTCTGCGCTTCCCTGAACACCAGTTCGTGGTCGGGCTTGAGACGCTCCAGCTCGAACGAGAGCCTGCGCAACAACGCAACTTCGCCGGTGCTGCGCGCGTCGATGAAGAGGATTTTTTCGTTCGCCTGGTCGAGCCGCTGCTTGATGTCCTTCGCGTAGGTCACCCATTGCTCGGCGTTCGCGCGAAGCTCGTTGTAGGCCTTCGCGTGAGCCTTGGCCTGCGCCGCGATCTGGCGTTGCAAGGACGCGAGTTCTTCCGCAACATCCGGTCCGCCCGACACGTCGCCGCCTTGTGCACCTTGCGCGCCTTTCATCGACGCCGGCTCGCGCAGGCGCTCGGCCTGGCTTTGCGCCAGTTCGGCTGCGCGCTGTTCCGCTGCATCCGCGCGCTCCTTCGCGTCGAACGCGTCTTGCGTCGCGCGCGCCAGTTCGGCGCTAGCCGCTGTCTGCGATTCGCTCATCGCGCTGATCTGCGCGCGGGCTTCGTCCAGTTCGCGCGTGACGCGCTGCAGCTCGTCGCGCTGCGACGACGCGTTGTCGTTTTTCGCTGCGGCCGCCTCGCGCTCGGACAAAAGACGCTGCGCCGATTCCGCTGCCTGCCGCTCGGCTGCATCCGCCCGTTCCTTCGCCGCCGATGCGTCCTGTGCGAGCCGCGCCAGTTCCGCGTTGGCCGACGCTTGCGCGTCGGTCAGCGTGCTGATCTGCTTGCGGGCTTCGTCGAGTTGCGACGACGCTTCGCTGTTGCGCGCGGCGGCGGCTTCCCGTTCCGCTGCGAGACTTTGTTCCAGTTGCGCGGCACGATGCCCGGCTGCGTCCGCCGCTTCTTTTGCAGCGGATGCTTCTTGCGTGAGCCGCGACAGCTCGGCGTTTGCAACGGACTGCGCATCCATCAACGCGGCCGCGTGTTTGCGCGCCTCGTCGCGTTCCGCTGCGAGCCTTTGTTCGGCCGCTTCCGCGCGGTTCGCCGCCTCGGATGCGTCTTGCGTCACCTGCGCCAGCTTGGCGGCTGCTTCCGTTTGCGACTCGGTCAACGCGTCGATCTGCTTGCGCGCTTCGTCGAGCTCGCGGGTGACGCGTTGCAGCTCTCCCGCTTGAGCCGACGCTTCGGCGCTTCGAGCCGCCGCTGCCTCGCGCTCCGCAGCGAGGTCTCGTCCGAGCTGGGCTGACAGCTGCGCGGCTGCATCTGCACGGCGCCTCTCGGCGGATGCGTCTTGCGTCATCTGCGCCAGTTCAGCGGCCGCGGCCGTTTGCGACTCGGTCAGCGCGCTGATCTGACTGCGGGCCTCTTCGAGTTCGCGCATGACGCGTTGCAATTCGTCGAACTGAGCGGATGCTTCGCTGTTACGCGCCACGGCTGCTTCGCGCGCGACGGCGAGACTTTCGTCTAGCTGGACGGCGCGCTGTTCGGCGGCTTCGGCCCGCTGCTTCGTGGCCTCGGCTTCCTGCCTGGCGCTCGCCAGTTCAGCGTTCGCCGCCGTTTGCGACTCGGTCAGCGTAGCGATCTGGGTTTGCGCTGCTTCGAGTTCCTGCGTGACGCGCTGCAATTCGTTGCTGCGCGCCGCCGATGCTTCCCGCTCGCTCGCGAGGTTCTGCTCCAGTTCGGTTGCGCGCTGCTCGGCGGTTTCGGCCCTTTGCTTCGCGGCGGTCGAGTCTTGTGACAACGCGTCGATCCGTGAGCGCGCTTCGTCCAGTTCGCGCGCGACACGCTGCCGTTCGTCGCTTTGCGCCGCCGTGGCCTCGCGCTCCGCCGCCAGGCTCTGCTCCAGTTCCGCCGCTCGCTGTCCTGCCGACTCCGCGCGTTGCCTTGCGGACGATGCCTCTTCGGTGACCCGCGCCAGTTCGGCGCTCGCGGCCGTGTGCGCCTCGTTCAGCGCGTTGATCTGCGTGCGGGCTTCTTCCAGTTCGGCCCTGGCACGCTGAAGCTCGTCGCTCTGCGCCGCCGTCGTCTCGCGCTCGACCGTCAGGCTCTGCTCGAGTTGCGACGCGCGCTGCTCCGCTGCGTCGGCACGTTCTTTCGCGGCGAAGCCTTCTTGCGAAACCCGCGCCAGTTCGGCGTTCGCAGCCGTCTGCGCGTCGCTCAGCATATCGGCGCGCGTGCGTGTTTCTTCCAGTTCGCGGGAGACGCGCTGCAACTCTTCGCGCTGCGCCGCCGTGGCCTCGCGTTCGACTGTCAGGCTCTGGTCCAGTTGCGCTGCGCGCTGCTCCGCCGCGTCGGCACGTTCGGTCGCGGCAGAGGCGTCCTGCGTCGCGCGCGCCAGTTCGGCTGCCGCCAGCGCGTGCGCGTCGGTCAGCGCGCCGATCTGCGCTCGGGATTCGTCCAGTTCGCGTGCGACGCGCTCCAGTTGGGCACGCTGCTCGGCAAGGTCGGCGGCATGTTCGAGCGCGGCGTCGCGTTCCGCCGCAAGCGCGTTGCGGGTCTCGCTCAACTCCGCCTCGACCGATGCGAGCCGCGCCGTGCTCTCGTTCGCCTGCGCCGCCGCTGCGTCGGCGCGCTCCACTGCCGCAGCCGCTTCCTGAGACGCGCGCTCAGCCTCTTCCGACTTCGCCTGGCAAGCCTCGTCCAGGGTCGCGATCTGCCGGCGCGCGTCGTCGCGCTCGCGCCCAAGCCGCGCGATCTCTTCGTTCTTGCCCGAAACCGTCGCGGCGAGCCATTCGTTTGCCCGGTGCTGATCCTCCAGTGCGTTCTGGATCGCCGTGAGCTTCGCTTCATCCGCCGATGCGCGCTCGGTCAGGTTCTGGACGTTCGCCTCGGCGGCTTGTGCGCGCGCGCTCACTGTTTCGAAGTCTGCGCGAACCTGCGCGGCAGACTCCTGCAACGCCTGGAGGTCGTGGCGCAGCCTGTCCAGCCGCTCGCGCCCCGTCGCGGCTTCTTCGCCCGTCTGCTGATACGCGGCAAGCGCCTCGTCACGCTCCCTGCGCACGACATCGAGCTGCTGGCTCGCCGCGCCCAGGCCTTCGCTGAGCAGCCGTCCGGCGTCGTCCTGCGAAGCGGTCCAGATGCGGCGCGCGGCTTCCATCACGGTTTCCGCCAGTTCGCCCGGCAACGCCTTTTGCGCCTGCGTTTCCGGTGCCGGCGGCTGCGGCTCGCGCGTCTCGCGCCAGCGTTGCAGCGCGGCGGCGACGGCGACGATCGAACCGCTGCGAACCTCCGCCCAGATCGTGACGGGGGAAACCAGACGGCCTTCTTCGGTCATGCGGTCTGCAATGGCTGCGACCTGCTCATCAGTCATGGTGGTGTCGGTGTCGGTGGACATATGCGCCTCGAGAATCAACTTGCCAGGCGAAAGACAAAATTTTCGATACGTTACTACGATCGGCGGCCTCCGCGACGGAAGAAACGTGCCAATGCTCATCCAGCAAGCATTTGACGGACGATGCAGACGCCCGGCCCGCCGAGCCGTGATTTTGACAGCAGGCATCGGCGGGACGGGCGATGGCCTTGCTGCGGCGGTCGTCAGAACCCGTACGGCGGCGCGCAACGGGCGTTCGACGCAGCCGCGGGGCGTATGCCCGCGCGCCATCCCCGCCGGCAGGCGAAGCGCGCGCGGGAAATTTGATCGCGTGCAAGATCGCTTTCCCCTGTGCGACAATACGAATAATTCTCATTTAGTAACTTCATTTTTGCTTACCGGGCTCGTCCGGAAGACCGCGCATGCCGGCAGACAATCTCTCGTTGCGTCTCGAGGTCGAAGACCTCTACGTCGCCCATCATGGCTGGCTTCATACGTGGTTGCGGCGCAAGCTGGGATGCGCGCATCGGGCGGCCGACCTTGCGCACGACACCTTCATGCGCCTGCTCGCGCGCGACGAGCCGCTTGAACTGCTTGAACCGCGCGCCTTCCTCACGACGGTCGCGCAACGCGTCCTCGCGAATCACTGGCGACGTGAGCAGATCGAGCGTGCCTATCTCGAAGCGCTCGCACGGGTGCCGGAGCCGCTCGCGCCGTCGCCTGAAGAACGTGCCGTGCTGCTCGAAACATTGTGCGAGATCGACGCGTTGCTCGACGGGCTGCCCGTAGCCGTCAAACGCGCATTCCTGATGGCGCAACTGGACGGCGCGACGCAGACGGAAATTGCCGCCACGCTGCGGATTTCCCTCGCGACGGTGAAGCGCTATCTGATGAAAGCGGCCGCGCAATGCTTCTTCGCGATGACACTGGAGTGAATGCGTGAGTATCGGCACGCCTCCTGGCATCGCTCCCGATGTCGCGCGCCGCGCGGTCGAATGGTGGCTCGATCTGCAGTCCGGCGACATCACCGACTCGCAACGACGCGCGTTCGAATGCTGGCGTGCCGAACACGCCGATCACGATCGCGCCTGGCGGCACATCCAGTCGGTGAGCCAACGTCTTCAGACGCTCAATGAAAGCCCGGCTGCAAGTGCCGCGCGCGCCGCGTTGACGCGTCCGCGTTCGCCCGCACGGCGCGCCGGCGTCAAGACGCTCGTGCTGCTCTTCTTTGCGGGCGGGACAGCCTGGCTTGCCCGCGATCAGATTGCGTGGCGCGGCTGGAGCGCGGATCTGCGCACGGGCACGGGCGAGCAGCGCAATGTGACGCTCGCTGACGGTACGCGGCTCATGCTCGATACCGCGAGCGCCGTCGACGTCCGCTTCTCGGACACGGAGCGCCGCATCGTTCTGCTGCGCGGCGAAATCATGGTCGTCACGGGACATGACGACGGTCCCGCGCCTCGTCCGTTTGTCGCGCAGACGGCACAAGGTGTCTCGATACCGCTCGGCACGCGCTTCTCGCTCAGACAGGAGCCGTCGATGACGCGGCTCGATGTCTTCGAAGGCGCGGTCAAAGTCGAACCGGCGCGCGCGCCGGGCGCGTCGAAGGTCGTGCATGCAGGCGAGCGCATGCGCTTCAGCGCCACGCAAATCATGCCGATCGAAGCGGCGAGCGCCGATACGGCCGCATGGACACAAGGCATGCTGGTGGCGAGCAACATGCGTCTGGGCGACTTCCTGTCGGAACTCGGGCGCTACCGGGACGGCTACCTGCGCTGCGATCCTTCGATCGCGGATTTCCGTCTGTCGGGCACCTTTCCGCTATCGGACACGGACCGCGTGCTGAAGACGCTTGCGACCACGCTGCCTGTCGAGGTGGCGTACGTCACGCGCTATTGGGTGACGGTGAAGCCAGCGAGTTAAACAATTTTCGTCGCTATTGAGCTGTTTTCGATTCTCGCGGGACAAGGCAGATGAGAACACCAGATCATCTACCTCGTCGAGCTTCGTAAAACATGGGACTTTCTGCAAGAGCCTGCGCCAATACCGCCGAATTTGAGTCACGTCGCCGCGGGTATCACGGGCGGCACATCATCGGTATCGCGACGGCAACGATCTTCGCGGGCATTGCGTCTCACGCCGTTGCCGCCGTTGCCGCCGCTGCCGCCGCTACTTCCGCCTCGTCCGCCGCCGATGCAACGCAGACGGCCCAGGCCGCGCCGCGCAAGTCTTTCGACATCGCCGCCGGGCCGCTCGAAAACGCGCTCAGCCAGTATGGCCAGCAAGCGCGAATCATGCTGTCGTATCCGAGCGCGCTCACCGCGAACCGTCATAGCGCGGGCCTGCATGGCGACTACGATACGCAGCAGGGGCTTGCGCGTCTGCTGCGCGGCACGGGGCTGTCGTCCGTCCAGCAGACCAACGGCAGCTACACGCTGGTCGAAGATGCAAGCAATGTCGAGCTCGACGACAGCGCCGTGTTGCCCACCGTCAAGGTCGCGGCGACAGGCATTCGCGCCGGCAGTTACCGGCCGCCTCCCGAGGCGAATGTCACGCGCTCCGACATTCCTGTCATCGATACGCCGCAGGCCATCAATATCGTGCCCCAACAAGTGCTGCGCGATCAGCGCCCGCGCAATCTCGACGACGCACTCGCCAACGTCAGCGGCATCGTCCAGGGCAACACGCTGGCGGGCACGCAGGACACGCTGCTCAAACGCGGCTTCGGCGGCAACCGCGACGGCTCGATCATGCACAACGGCATGCCGCTCGTGCAGGGCCGAGGTCTCAACGCCGCAGCCGACAGCGTCGAAGTGCTCAAGGGACCGTCATCGCTGCTCTACGGCATCATGGACCCGGGCGGCGTCGTCAACGTGGTGAGCAAGCAGCCGTTGCTCACGCCTTATCACGCCGTCTCGGCGCTCGGTTCGACCTACGGCCACGGCCGCAACGGCGCGGACGGCACGCTCGATCTGACCGGGCCAATCGGCGATTCGGGCCTTGCATACCGTCTCGTCGTCGATCAGATCGACGAACAATACTGGCGCAACTTTGGCGAACATCGCGAGACGCTCGTCGCGCCTTCGCTGGCCTGGTACGGACGCGATACACAGGTGGTACTGTCGTACGAGTATCGCAAGTTCCTCTATCCGTTCGATCGCGGAACCGCTCTCGATCCAAAGACCAACGAGCCGCTGGCCATCCCCGCGCGCGAGCGGCTCGACGAGCCGTTCAATGAAATGGACGGCGAGTCGCATCTCGCGCAACTGACCGTCGATCATCAGATCGATGCAAACTGGAAGGCGCATTTCGGCTACAGCTACAACCGCGAAACGTACGACGCCGGCCAGTTGCGCGTGCAAGGTGTCAACAGCACGACGGGCGTGCTCTCGCGCAGCAACGACGCGACGCACGGTGCGCTCAGCACCGACAGCTACACGATCGCCTATATAGATGGACATTTCACGGTGGCGGGTTTGCGCAACGACCTGCAGGTGGGTGTCGACGACGAATACCGTCGCATCTATCGCAAGGACCTGTTGCGGCAGGCGACGAAGTACACGTTCAACTATCTGCACCCTGTCTATGGCCTCGAAAGCCCGTCGACCACCGTATCCGCCAGCGACAGCGACCAGACCGATACGTTGCACGACGCGTCCGTGTTCTTTCAGGACAGTCTGCATCTGACCGACAAATGGATACTCGTCGGCGGCGCACGCTTTCTGTCGTACAACCAGGTCGCGGGACGCGGCCGACCGTTCCATGTGAACACCGATCTGAACGGCACCAAATGGCTGCCGCGCGCGGGGCTCGTCTACAAGTGGACCGATTACGTCTCGCTGTACGGCAGCTACACGCAGTCGCTCAAGCCGACGTCGACGATCGCACCGCTCAGTACGGGCGTGGTGATCGACTCGTCGGTGCTGCCCGAAGAAGCGACCTCGTGGGAAGTCGGGGCGAAAGTGGCGATGCCCGCCGGCCTGACGGGCACGCTCGCGTTATTCAACATCGACAAGTCGAACGTGCTGGTGTCGCAGTACAACGACACGACCAAACAAACCGACTGGCGAACCTCAGGCAAGGCACGCTCGCGCGGCGTCGAGCTCGATGTCGCCGGGCAGATCGGCCAACGCTGGAGCGTCATTGCGAGCTACGCGTACATCGACGCGAAGACCACGCAAGACCCGCTGTATGCGGGCAACCGGCTATGGAATGTCGCGCAGCATACGGCGTCGCTCGCTGCCGTCTACGATTTCGGCGCGATCTTCGGCGGCGATCAGTTGCGCGTCGGCGCGGGCGCGCACTATGTCGGCGAGCGGCCCGGCGATTCCGCCAACAGCTTCACTCTGCCCGCCTATACCGTCGCCGATGCGTTCGCGAACTACAACACGAAATGGGGCGGACACAATGTGTCGTTCCAGTTGAATGTGAAGAACCTCTTCAACAAGACGTATTACCCGTCCAGCGCGAATCGCTATTTCGTGGCGGTCGGCGATGCGCGGCAGGTGTCGCTTCTGTCGACGCTCGAATTCTGAACCCGGCCACGAGGAACTCGCCATGAAACGCAATCGAACGGCCACGATCGATCACACGCGACGTCACGCGCTTTCTTCGCTGCTCGGTTTCGCGGCTGCCGCACTGTTACCGTCGGTCGCCCGCGCCAATAACCAGGGCACGCAGAAAAGTATCGTGATGGTCGTGCAACTGCACGGCCCCAACGTTGCCACTGATCAGCGCATCGCCGCGCATCTCGACGCACGCGGCTATGCCGTTCAACTCGTCGATCAGGATTACCGCCCCGAACTCGCGCGCGACGCGAGTCTGATCGTCATCTCGTCGACGGTGTCGTCGAAGGATGTATTGCCGGGGTGGCGCACGCTACCCGTGCCGCTCGTCACCTGGGAAAACGATCTGCTCGACGATCTCGGGATGAGCGGCAAGCGCCATGATGTCGATTTCGGCGAGACAGAAAAAGAGCGTTACTTGTGGCTCGTGAATGCGCCACATCCGATTGCTGCGGGTTTACCGGCGGGCGTCGTCAATGTGTATGGAAAGCAGGCGGCGATGAGTTGGGGCAAGCCGGGCCTCGGCGCATCCATTATCGCGAGCGTCTATGGTCAGCCCGAGAAGGCTGCAATTTTTGCCTACGAAACGGGAGCGACAATGGACTACGAAACGCTCGCGCCTGCCCGGCGCGTGATGTTCTTCATGAGCAACGACAGCTTCGCGAACCTCTCGCAGTCGGGCCAGCAATTGTTCGATGCCGCAATAGACTGGGCCATCAAACGTTAGACATGCACCGCCCGGCTGCTCGCTGTTCTATCAGTGGTGTTCGAACAGCTTGCTATCGCTCATGCCTTTCGCCGGCGATCCCGACTGCGAAAAATTCAACGGTATCGTTCCGTAGTCGCTTGCTGATTGGGGCGCAGCGGTGGACGCGTTCGCGTCGTAGTCGGGATAGTGCACCTTCGATTGATGCAGCGTGCCGTCTTCCCCGGCTTGCACAATTTGCGCCTTCACTTCGGCGCGGGTTGTAGCTGCATTCGAATCGATTTTCGCATACGAGATTGCGGGCATTAACAGCACGCCGGTCAGCATCGCGATGGTGATTGAGGTTTTCATCGAACTCTCCTTCCTTGATGAGCGGGTTCAAAAGATGCCCGTTCAGATTAGGCCCAAAAGACTTAACGGTTCCTTATTCGCTCGCGGCGATTTCAACCGTTGGGCATCAGGTTTGCGACGATTAGATTATTGGCGAGCGCGAATGACCATAGTCTGGCCGCTCGATTACCAATTTGTTATCTGCAAGGAAGGCCACCCGGTTGAAGCTGACTAAGGTGTCGGTCAGTGACGGACGTTCGGCTGTATACGAAGCGTCAATCGGTCGATTGACGTTCGGACAAGATAGATTGGTGGCGTGCTGTCAGATGCGTCGGACGCATCAGAAGCAATAGTGTCAGAAGCGGCAGGCACACGAAACAGTGTGCCCGGCGCTTTCGTATCGCTGATTATCGCGGCGGCCTGCCTAGAACTGCATCGTCGCGCTAGCCACTGCCGTGCGCGTCGCGGACGGGCTAACGTAGTAGCCCCACGCAGTCGTCCAGTAACGGCGATTCAAGAGGTTGTTGATACCCGCGCGGAACGTCACTTCCTTCCCCGCAATACGCGTTTCATACTTGCCGCTCAGATCGAACACGGTATATGCCGGCACGAATTGCGTGTTGGCGGCGTCCACGGCCATATCGCTGACATAGCGGCCGCCGAATGCCAGCGTAAGGCGACGCATGTACGACGGGTTGTATTCGACACGGCCCGTCACCGTCCATCGCGGCGCGCCATAGATGCGCTTGCCTTCGATGGTCGGATCGTCGATATCGACGGCCTTGGTATCGAGCCACATCACGCCGCCCATCACGCGCCAGTCGCTGGCAAGCTGAAGCCAGCCGCTCGCGTCGACGCCCGTATAACGCTTGGTGCCGTCCTGAACGAAAATGTTGGCGGAGTTCGTGTAGTTGTAGCCCTGATCGACGCGGAACAGCGCCAGATTCGCGCCCCACTTGCTGCGATCCGTCTTGAAGCCCACTTCGTACTGCTTGCTGCGCAGCGGACCAAATGTCGCCGGGTAGTTGAGGTTGGTGTTCGCAGCCGAACCGCCTTGCTCGAGCGACTGGACATAGCTGACATAGAGCGTCGAATACGGGTCCGTCTTGTACATCAACGCCACAGTCGGCGTCACGGGCGACGCGCTGTAGTTCGCCGTGGTCGCGCCCGTCGGGTCGTAGGTGAACTGATGGAACTGCGTATAGCGCAAGCCGAGCAGCGCCGAAATGCGCGGCGTGAACTGCACGGTGTCGCTCGCATAGAGCGCGGCCTGTGTCGTGCGGGACTGCCTGTAGAGGTTCTCGCCGATATGCACGTCCGCATTGGTCAGGAACGTGCTGCTATAGATGTTACCGACGCCGAGACTATACCCGTCGTTCCAGCCTTCGCTGTTGTCGTACTCGGTGACTTGCGATTGGTATCCTGCACCGAACACGACATCGTGCTTGACGCTGCCCGTGTTGAACTTGCCTTCCACCATCGCATCGACGTTCTGATAGAAGTATCGCGTCATCGCCGCATACAGCGTGTTGGAGTAGTTGCCGGCTGTGTCGTACACGTACAGCAGACTGTCCGAGTTCGTGCGGTTTTCCTTCGCGAAGCGGTACTTCACGCTCGCGTGCCAGTTCTCCGAGAGACGGTAGTCGAGACCCGTTCCGAACGAAGCCATCTCGACCTGGTAGTAGTTCTGCGGCTGCGACAGGTCGTGCGTCACCTTGCTCGCGTCAGGAATGCCGCCTGCGTCCGAGCCGAACATCAGGCCGAAGATCGTGCCTTCCTGCTTACGCTTCGTGTAGAACGCGTCGACCGACCAGGTCAGGTCCGGCGTAATGCGGAAGTCCAGAGCCGCCGACGCCACCTGGCGTCGCAGATGACCGTTCGCCTCGGCCGTATTGCCTTCTTCGTTGACGAGGTTGAAGCGGTAACCGAAGCGGTCATCCGTGCCGAAGCGGCCGCCGACGTCGAGCTTCTCGCTGAACACACCCGCCGACTGATACCCCACCGAAAAGCTGCGATACGGCGTGTCGGTCGGACGTTTCAGGACGTAATTGACGATACCGCCCGGCGAGCCAAATCCGTACATGAAGCCGGACAGCCCTTTGAGCAGTTCCACCTGCTCGAACGGCTCAAGCGCGAGATCGGCATCCCACGACGGAAAGCTCTGACCATCGACCTTGATGCTGTTGAGCGTGTCGATCGGCAGGCCGCGCACGTTGAACATCGAGTTTTCGCCGATGGCGTTGGTGCTCGTGATCGACACGGCGGGGTCGTACTGGAACAGGTCGTTGGCCGTGTTGGCGAACCGATCCTGCGCCTCTTCGCTCGTCACGACGTGCGTCGAAAAAGGCGTGTCGACCTGCTTGAGCGTGCCGAGCGCGCCAGCACTGATCTTGTCGGGCTGCGCCCCATCGCTATCCGCCGACGCCTTGACACTGACGGTTGGCAGCGTCGCGTCTGCGGCAACGGCGTCCTCCGCGTGAACGCGCGACGATGCAGCGGATAGCGCAATCCCGACGCTGATGAGCAGCGCTGCGCCGAGTACCGGCTGGTAACGGGAAATACGGTGAGTAGACAGCGCGTGGTGGTCAGACTTCAGAATCTTCATTCGTTGTTATGGCAGGCGGGTTACGAAACACCTGATGTAAACGGTGGCGAAATTTCGGGTGAATGGTAATGACAACGATTCGCAATTGCAATTGAATTTGCCCTGCCAGGACACATAGTCGTCGCCGCACCACAGTGTTTTTCGCGCGCAGCGTTGGCGCTTACGCCCGCTGGTGGCGGCTCTCGAGCAGGTAAGCCACGTTTCTTACCCAATCTATCAAATGCGAGTCATTCGCATTTACGGAAAATATGTGGCATAGTGGAGCGACGTGCGCGTTTGTCACTTCCAGCACACCCTGCGACACCTGACATCCGATGGGGGCACCGTGTTTTCGTCACCATCGGCCGTGCGGCATTGTTCGGAGTACAAACTGTTATGGCTTGTCGTGTCAGTGCGCCCGCGACAGTCGGGCGATGTATGTCCAGACCCGTAGATGGGGACACAGGGAGCGAAATGATGAACGTCTGGTTCAACGGCAGGAATACGCATGCTGACCGGCGATGCGGCAGCGCCGGACGATATATCCGCCGCGCTGCCGGATTCACTATCGTGGGCGCCGGTGCGGTTATCGGCATGGTTCGACTTGTGGCGTGGTTGTCGAACGCCGGGTGACGCCCGGACCGGGAAACGCAAAAAACTCGCGCACGCCCTTCCACACTCGCCAAGGCAACTGACACCTTTATTCCCGGATCACATCCGAGGTCTCGCTCAGCCTTTTCGCCGAAATTTACTTGACACCTAAACTATCAAAACCTAAAGTAAAGCCGAGCACACACGTTGGGGAACCAGCATGCGCATTGTCTGTATCGGCGGCGGCCCGGCTGGCCTGTATTTCGGGTTGTTGATGAAGCACCGGCATCCGGCGCACGAGGTGGTCGTCGTCGAGCGCAACCGGCCGTACGACACCTTCGGCTGGGGCGTCGTGTTCTCCGACCAGACGCTAGGCAATCTGCGCGCCGCCGACGCCAGGAGCGCCGACATGATCCTCGACGCGTTCAACCACTGGGACGACATCGAAATCAACTTTCGCGGCGCGAAAGTACGCTCGTCGGGACACGGCTTTTGCGGCATCGGCCGCAAGCGGCTGCTGAACATCCTGCAGGCGCGTTGCGAAGAACTCGGCGTGAAGCTGGTCTTCGAAACCCAGGTCACGAACGACGACGATTACGACGCCGATCTCATCATCGCCAGCGACGGCCTGAACAGCGCCATCCGCCAGAAATACGCCGCGACCTATCAACCCGACATCGACATGCGCGACTGCCGCTTCGTGTGGCTCGGCACGAACAAGCTCTTCGACGCCTTCACGTTCGCATTCGAAAAGACCGAATGGGGCTGGTTCCAGGCGCACGCGTACCGCTTCGACGACCAGACGTCGACGTTCATCGTCGAAACACCCGAGCGCGTCTGGCGCGCGGCCGGACTCGACGAAATGAGCAAGGAAGACGGCATCGCATTCTGCGAGCGACTCTTTGCGAAGTACCTCGACGGCCATCCGTTGATGTCGAACGCGAGCCATCTGCGCGGCTCGTCGCAATGGATTCGCTTTCCACGTGTGGTCAATCGCGAATGGGCGCACTGGAAAACAGGCGCCGACGGCAAACGCGTACCCGTCGTACTGATGGGCGACGCCGCGCACACCGCGCATTTCTCGATCGGCTCGGGCACCAAGCTCGCGCTCGAAGACGCGATCGAACTCGCGAACAGCATCGACGCACATCCGCACGATCTCGCCGCCGCCCTCGCGCACTACACGGAAGTGCGCAGCGTGGACGTGCTGCGCATCCAGAACGCCGCGCGCAATTCGACGGAATGGTTCGAGCATGTCGACCGTTACACCGCTTTCGAGCCGGAGCAGTTCGCGTATTCGCTGCTGACGCGCTCGCAGCGCATTTCGCACGAGAACCTGCGCGAGCGCGATCCCGGCTACCTTTCGTCATTCGAAAACTGGCTCGCGGCTCGCGCGGGCATCGAACGCGCGCCCGAACAGCGCTCCGTCCCGCCCATGTTCACGCCGTTCAAACTACGCGGCGTGACGTTGAAGAACCGCATCGTCGTCTCGCCGATGGCGCAGTATTCGGCTGTCGACGGCGTCGCGGGCGACTATCACCTGATGCATCTCGGCGCACGCGCGATGGGCGGCGCGGCACTCGTGATGACCGAGATGACGTGCGTGTCGCCCGAAGCGCGCATCACGCCGGGATGCCCCGGCATGTACACGCCCGCGCATCTCGCCGCGTGGCGCCGCATCGTGCAGTTCGTGCACGCGCAATCCGATGCGAAGATCGGCATGCAGCTCGGCCACGCAGGCGCGAAGGCTTCGACGCGCGTCAGTTGGGAAGGCATCGATCAGCCCTTGCCCGACGACAACTGGCCTTTGGTGTCGGCATCGCCGCAGCAATACCTGCGCGGCGTGAGCCAATGGTCGCGCGAAGCGACCCATGCGGAACTGCGCGAGATCGAAACGCAATTCGTGCGCGCTACGGAAATGGCTGCGGAAGCCGGCTTTGACTGGCTCGAATTGCACTGCGCGCACGGCTATTTCCTGTCGAGTTTCCTCTCGCCGCTCACCAATCATCGCACTGACGAATACGGCGGCTCGCTCGCGAATCGCCTGCGCTACCCGCTTGAAGTGTTCGCTGCGATGCGTAAGGTCTGGCCGCAGGACAAGCCGATCTCAGTGCGAATTTCCGCGCACGACTGGGTCGACGGCGGCACGACGCCCGACGACGCCGTCGAGATCGCACGCGCGTTCAAGGCGGCGGGCGCGGACATGATCGACGTCTCGTCGGGTCAGGTCAGCAAGGAAGAAAAGCCGGTGTTCGGACGCATGTTCCAGACACCGTTCGCCGATCGCATCCGCAACGAGGCGGGCATCGCGACGATCGCGGTCGGGGCGATCTCCGAGGCGGATCACGTGAACAGCATCATCGCAGCAGGCCGCGCGGACTTGTGCGCGGTCGCGCGGCCGCATCTGGCGAATCCGTCGTGGACGCTGAACGAGGCGGCGAAGATCGGCTACTTCGACGTCAACTGGCCGAAGCAATACACGGCAGCCAAGTCGCAGCTCGAACGCAACTACGAACGCGAACGGGCGCAAGCCGCCGAGAGTGCGCGGCTTTCGCCGCTCGAACGCGCGCAACGCGCGGAGGGAACGGTTTGATGAACAACACCCTTGCAGGAAAGCACGCCGTCGTGACGGGCGGCGGCAGCGGCATCGGCGCAGCGACGGCGCAAGCGCTCGTTCGCGCAGGCGCTCGCGTCACGCTGATGGGACGCGACGCGCAACGTCTTGCCGCGCAGCGCGAAACCTTGGGCGCATATGGCGAGATCGCGGCCTGCGTCAGCGTCGACGTGTGCGACGAAAGCGCTGTAAACAAGGCATTTTCTGAAGCATCGTCGATTGCAGGTCCGGTCGATGTGCTCGTCAACAACGCCGGCCAGGCGCAAGCGTCACCCTTCGCACACACCGATATGGCGCTGTGGCAACGCATGCTCGACGTCAACCTGACGGGCGTGTTTCTCTGCACGCGCGCCGTATTGCCGTCGATGCTCGAACGCGGCTACGGGCGCATCGTCAACGTCGCGAGCACGGCGGGACAGATCGGTTACGCGTACGTCGCCGCTTACTGCGCGGCCAAGCATGGCGTGATCGGCCTCACGCGCTCGCTCGCGCTCGAAGTCGCGACGAAGGGCGTCACCGTCAACGCCGTATGTCCGGGCTACACGGAAACAGAATTGCTGCGCGCGTCGCTCGACCAGATCACCGCGAAGACTTCCCGCAGCGAGCAGGAAGCGCGCGACATTCTCGTGCGCAACAACCCGCAGCGCCGCTTCGTCGCTCCCGCCGAAGTCGCGAATGCCGTGCTGTGGCTGTGCATGCCCGGCTCCGAATCCATCACAGGTCAATCTGTTTCCGTTTCAGGCGGAGAAGTCACATGAGCAATATTGCAAAGAAGAAAACGTCCGACGCCGCCGAGAACAAACCGGCGCGCAAAGGCATTGCGAAACCCGCGGAGAACGTCGTGGACATGGAAATGAGCACGGGCGCGGACAGCCACATGGGTTTGCGTCTGTGGCTACGCATGCTGACGACGACCAACCTGGTGCAAGCGGAATTGCGCAAACGTCTGCGCAACGAGTTCGACACGACGCTGCCGCGCTTCGATCTGATGGCGCAGCTGGAGCGTCATCCCGAAGGTCTGAAGATGACGGAACTGTCGCGCCGCCTGATGGTGACGGGCGGCAATATCACCGGCATCACGGATCAACTGGAAAAAGAAGGGCTCGTCGCGCGCGACACCGATCCGAACGACCGCCGTTCGATCAGCGTGCGTCTCACGCCTGAAGGCCGCGCGCTGTTCGACAAAATGGCCGTCGCACATGAGCAGTGGGTGGTCGAGATGTTCGGCGGCCTCGATCTCGATGAGAAATCGCACACGCATCAGAAGCTCGGCAAGCTCAAGCAGCATCTGCTGAACACGATCAAAAGCTGACGCGCGACATCCGCAAAAGAGGAGACAACGATGACCCGTTCCGCTGCCGAAGCCCTGCTGGCCGGCAATCGCACGACGCTCGCCGCGTATGAGGCGAAGCACTTCGGCTGGTCCGTCAACGCGGGCGTCGCGACGATCACGCTGAATCGCCCCGAGCGCAAGAACCCGCTGACGTTCGAATCGTACGCGGAGTTGCGCGATCTGTTCCGGCAACTTGCTTATGCAACCGACGTGAAGGTCGTCGTCATGCACGGCGCAGGCGACAACTTCTGCTCGGGCGGCGACGTGCACGACATCATCGCGCCGCTGATCGATCTGCCGATGCCCGAACTGCTGCTCTTCACGCGCATGACAGGCGACCTCGTGAAAGCGATGCGGCATTGCCCGCAACCCATCATAGCGGCTGTCGACGGCGTCTGCGCAGGCGCCGGCGCGATTCTCGCGATGGCCTCCGACATGCGCCTCGCCACCGCGCGCAGCAAGCTCGCGTTTCTGTTCACGCGTGTGGGCCTTGCCGGTTGTGACATGGGCGCGTGTTCGATCCTGCCGCGCATTATCGGCCAGGGGCGCGCGGCCGAACTGCTGTACACGGGGCGCTCCGCAAGCGGCGAGGAAGCTTACGCGTGGGGCTTCTACAACCGCCTGTGCGCACCGGAAGCGCTGCTCGACGAAGCATCGAAGCTCGCCGCCGATCTCGCCGCCGGCCCGACGTTCGCGCACGGCGTCACCAAGAAGATGCTGCACCAGGAATGGAGCATGAGCATCGACGAAGCGATCGAATCGGAAGCGCAGGCGCAGGCCATCTGCATGACGACGCGCGATTTCGAGCGCGCGTATCGCGCGTTTGCGGCGAAGTCGCGTCCCGTGTTCGAAGGAGACTGACTGTGAAGCCCAACGATCCTCACAGCGCGTTGGCCTGGCCGTTCTTCGAGGCGCGTCATCGTGAGCTGGCCGAAGCAATGGAAACATGGGCCGTGCAGCATCTCGCGCATGTGCCGCATGACGACGCCGACACGACCTGCCGCCAGCTCGTGCGCGCATTGGGCGAAGCGGGCTGGTTGAAGTATGGCGTCGGCGGTACGCAATACGGCGGGCATGGCGACACGATCGACACACGCGCCGTGTGTCTGCTGCGCGAGACACTTGCGAAACACGACGGCCTCGCGGACTTTGCGCTCGCCATGCAAGGGCTCGGTTCGGGCGCGATCACGCTGGCGGGCACGCATGAACAGAAATCGCGCTATTTGCCGCGCGTCGCAAAAGGCGAAGCCATCGCCGCGTTCGCGCTGTCAGAACCAGAAGCGGGTTCCGATGTTGCGGCAATGGCCCTGCAGGCGCGTGCACAAGGCGACAGCTATGTGCTCGACGGCGACAAGACATGGATCTCGAACGGCGGTATCGCAGACTTTTACGTCGTGTTTGCAAGAACAGGCGAAGCACCCGGCGCGCGCGGCATCAGTGCATTCATCGTCGATGCCGACACGCCCGGTTTGGAGATCGCCGAACGCATCGACGTGATCGCACCGCATCCGCTCGCGCGTCTGCATTTCGCCAATGCACGCGTGCCGCGCAGCCAGATGCTCGGCGCGCCTGGCGAAGGCTTCAAGATCGCGATGCGCACGCTCGATATCTTCCGCACGTCGGTTGCAGCGGCGTCATTGGGCTTTGCGCGGCGCGCCTTGCAGGAAGGCCTGGAACGCGCCGCGTCGCGCAAGATGTTCGGCCAGACGCTCGGCGATTTTCAGTTGACGCAGGCCAGGCTAGCGCAGATGGCGTTGACGATCGACAGTAGCGCGTTGCTCGTCTATCGCGCCGCGTGGCTACGCGACCAGGGCGAAAGCATCACGCGCGAAGCCGCGATGGCGAAGTGGCACGCGAGCGAAGGCGCGCAGCAGGTCATCGACGCCGCCGTGCAACTGTGGGGCGGCATGGGCGTGCAAAGCGGCACGACAGTCGAAAGGCTGTACCGCGAGATTCGCTCGCTGCGCATCTACGAAGGCGCGACGGAAGTGCAGCAACTGATCGTCGGACGCGATCTGCTCAAGGCGCACGCGGCTGCGCAGCAGGAACGCGAATCATGAGCGCAACGTTCGACATGCCGATGCGCATCCGCTTCGCACATTGCGATCCGGCCGGCATCGTCTACTTTCCGCAGTATCTGGTGATGACGAACATGCTCGTCGAAGAGTGGTTCAACGAGCGTCTTGCCATCGACTACGCGCACATGATCCAGACGCGCCGCGTCGGCCTGCCTATCGTGAAGCTCGATTGCGAGTTTTCGAGGCCAAGCCGCATGGGCGAAACGATCACGCTTGCGCTGGACGTCACGCGCATCGGACGCCGTTCGATCGGCGTCGCGATCGTCGCGCGTTGCGCGGATGAAGTGCGCTTTCGCTCGGCGCAAGTGCTGGTGACGACATCGCTGGAAAGCGGCCAGTCCATCGATATTCCCGACGACATCGCCGCCGCGCTCGCGGCATTCGCGCCGCACGCCGTTCAATCCGAGGAGCAACGCTCATGAAAAAACGATCGCTTCTGCCTGCAGGCTGGGTCAAGCCGAAGGGCTATGCCAATGGTGTGGCGGCGAGCGGCACGCAGGTGTACATCGCCGGACAGATCGGCTGGAACGAAGAAGCGCGCATGACGAGCGAGCGCTTCGCCGAACAGGCAATCCAGGCGCTGCGCAACGTGCTCGCCGTGCTGCGCGAAGCAGGCGGACAACCCGGGCACCTCGTGCGCATGACGTGGTACGTCACCGACAAGCGCGAGTACCTCGCGTCGCTCAAGGAGATCGGCCAGGCGTTTCGCGAGCTGATCGGCGACTACGACATCGCGATGAGCGCTGTTCAGGTCGTCGCGTTGATCGAGGACGACGCCAAAGTGGAAATCGAAGCAACAGCCGTGATTACCGACTAGGCCGCGTTCGAGTCGCACAGTTCAAACCATTCCGCACATCACGCACGTATGGCAGGGGAGTTTCATGATGGAACCGTCAGCTCACGTCGATACTTTCGCGCGCGATCACTTGCCGCCGCAGGATCAATGGCCTGTGTTCCTGCTCGACAATCCGGACGTCGCTTATCCGGCGCGTTTCAACTGCGCGACTGAACTGCTCGATCGCGCCGTCGAAAACGGGCATCGCGACCGGCCTGCGATCTGGTCCGACATCGACGGCAAGCCGCATGCGACCACTTACGGCGAACTGCTCGCAATGGTCAACCGCAGCGCACACGTGCTGATCGACGAGATGGGCTTGCGGCCGGGCAACCGCGTGCTGCTGCGCGGGCCGAACACGTTGCAGATGGCCGTCGCGTTTCTCGCGGCGTTGAAGGCGGGTCTCGTCGTCGTGCCGACCATGCCGTTGCTGCGCGCAAAAGAACTCAAGCAGATCATCGACAAGGCGCAAATCGGCGCGGCGCTGTGCGACACACGTCTGACGGAAGAACTCGCGCGCTGCACGACGCAAGGCGACGAGTACTTTTGTGAAGGCCTGAAAGACACGCTGATCTTTCACGACGACGACGCAGCGGGTTCGCTCGAAACACTGGCGGCATCGAAGCCAGCCGAATTCAAGGCCTGCGACACAGCCGCCGACGACGTCTGTCTGATCGCCTTCACGAGCGGCACGACGGGCGCACCGAAGGGCTGCATGCACTTCCATCGCGACGTGCTGGCGATGTGCGATCTGTTCCCGCGCTACATCCTGAAGCCTACCGCCGACGACATCTTCTGCGGCACGCCGCCGCTTGCGTTCACGTTCGGCCTCGGCGGGCTGCTATGTTTCCCGTTGCGCGCTGGCGCATCGACGGTGCTGATCGAAAAGCAGACGCCCGAAACGCTGCTGCAAAACGTCGAGCGCTTTCATGCAACCGTGATGTTCACCGCACCGACTTTCTATCGGCAGATGGCGCCGTTGATTCCGCGCTTCGACATGGCGTCGCTGAAAAAGACCGTGTCCGCAGGCGAAGCGCTGCCCGACTCGACGCGCGAACTGTGGCGCCAAGCGAGCGGAATCGAGATGATCGACGGCATCGGCGGCACTGAGCTGATTCATATCTTCATCTCGTCGGCGGGACACGATGTACGGCCGCACGCAATCGGCAAGGCCGTGCCTGGCTACATCGTGCAAGCCGTCGACGACGACATGCGGCCCGTGCCCACCGGCACGCTCGGCAAGCTCGCCGTGCGCGGGCCGACCGGTTGCCGCTATCTCGCCGACGACCGTCAGTTGAAGTTCGTGCGTGACGGCTGGAACATGCCCGGCGACTCCGTCTATCTCGACGCCGACGGCTACGTGTTCTATCAGGCGCGCGCCGACGACATGATCGTCTCGGCGGGTTACAACATCTCCGGCCCGGAAGTGGAAAGCGTGCTGATGCAGCACCGGGCCGTCGCCGAATGCGGCGTGATCGGCGTACCGGACGAGACGCGCGGACAGATCGTGAAGGCGTTCGTCGTGCTCAATGCGGGCTATCGCGGCGATGAGAAACTGGTCGCGGAGTTGCAGGAATTCGTGAAGAATACCGTTGCGCCGTACAAGTATCCGCGCGTCGTCGCCTTCACCGACGCGCTGCCCCGCACGGAAACCGGCAAGCTCAAGCGGTTCGCTTTGCGTGCGATGTAGCGCTTCACGCTTCATTCGATAACGGCGAGCGGCGACGCGCGCAGTCCCCGTCGTCCCACAATCGAGGAGCATTTGATGGCCGGTTCCTTTATCGAAGTCGCCGCTCGCGATGGCGGCCGTTTCAACGCGTACATGGCGCGCCCCGCGCAGGGGTCCGGTCCGGGCCTCGTATTGCTGCAAGAGATCTTCGGCATCAACGACTATCTGAAGCAAACGGCCGACCGCTATGCCGAAGAAGGCTACGTCGTGCTCGTGCCCGATCTGTTCTGGCGCATGCAGCCGAATGTCGTGCTCGGCTACGACGGCGACGACATGAAGCGCGCGCTCGACTTCCACGCGAAGTTCGATGTCGATCTCGCCGTGCAGGACATCGCTGCAACGCTCGATGCATTGCGCGCGCTGCCCGAGCAACAGGGCAAGATCGGCACGGTCGGCTATTGCCTGGGCGGCAAGCTCGCGCTGCTCGCGGCGGCGCGCACGGACGTCGATTGCGCCGTGAGCTATTACGGCGTCGGGCTCGAAGCGTATCTGGACGAAGTGAAGAACATTCGTTGCCCGATGGTGTTTCACTTCCCCGAGAACGACGCGTACTGCCCGCCGCCCGTGCGCGAGCAGATCATGGCCGCGCTTCGCGCGCATCCCAACATCGAGCAGTATGTGTATCCCGGCTGCGATCATGCGTTCGCCGCGCCCGCGCGCCCGCAATACGACAAGCCCGCCGCGATGATGGCGTACTCGCGCACGCTCGCGCTGCTGCGCAAGGTGCTCGGCCCGATCTACGATCTGAACACGCTGTGGGAACAGCACTGCTATTTCGAGTTCGCGACGCGGGACGTCGAAGCCGTGATGCCGACCATGATCGCGCAACCGTATGTCAATCACGTGCCGACCATGACGGGCGGCGTCGGTTATGACAATCTCAAGCGCTTCTATACGAATCACTTCGTCAACTCGAATCCACCCGACACGAAGCTGATTCCGATTTCGCGGACCATCGATTCCGATCGTATCGTCGATGAATTCATCTTTGCCTGCACGCATAGTTGCGAGATCGACTGGCTGCTGCCGGGCGTCGCGCCGACGGGCAAATATTTCGAGGTGCCGATGCTCGCGGTCGTCTGCTTTCGCGGCGACAAGCTGTATAACGAGCACATCTATTGGGATCAGGCTTCCGTGCTCGTGCAGGTCGGCTTGCTCGATCCAAAGGGCTTGCCGGTTGCGGGCATCGAGAGCGCGCGCAAACTGCTCGATGAGAAGCTGCCGTCCAATCAGCTGATGGGCGACAAGTGGTCGGCGTGATGGTTGCGCGCGCAACGTAGAGCGTCGTGATGTCGTGATGAATAGAGGCCGCCCTCTCGTGCGGCCTCGTATGATGTTTGCTCCGCCGATACCCGGCCCCTCCGCGCGACTCGCCGCCCACTCATGCTGACCGTCCACCACCTGAACAACTCCCGTTCGCAGCGCGTGCTGTGGCTGCTTGAAGAACTCGACGTGCCATACGAGATCAAGCGTTACCAGCGCGACCCGAAGACGATGCTCGCGCCGCCTGAACTGCGCGCCGTTCATCCCCTCGGCAAGTCGCCCGTTGTCACCGACGATGGTCAGACCCTCGCCGAATCCGCCGCGATCCTCGAGTATCTGCTCGAGCGTTATGGTCAGGGCCGCTTCGAACCGGCTGCCGGCACGCCCGAGCGCCAGCAGTTCCGATACTGGATGCACTATGCGGAAGGCTCGGCAATGCCGCCGCTGTTGCTCAAGCTGGTGGCGCTGCGCATCGGCAGCGCGCCGATGCCGTTCTTCGCGAAGCCGATTGCGAAGAAAATTTCATCGACATTGCAATCCACCTTCATCGATCCGCAGATGGCGCTGCATATGGGCTTTATCGAAGATTCGCTGCGCAAAACCGGCTGGTTCGCCGGCAACGAATTCACAGCCGCGGATATCCAGATGAGCTTCCCGCTCGAAGCCGCCACGGCACGCGGCAACCGCGATGCGAAATATCCGTCTGTCGCCCGCTTTCTCGACACGATCCATGCCCGGCCCGCGTATCAGCGCGCACTCGAACGCGGCGGCAAGTACGATTTATTGAGCTGATCCGTGTCGATTCCGACCGCCTTCGCTCGTCGTCTAGAGAAGAGCGGTGCGCGCAAGGCTTTTGGTTGCGGTCTGGCGCGAACGCTGACTAGACTGAACGCGCATCGACAGCCATGGAGGACGCGCACGCATGACGCATAACATCGAAGGCAATAAACGCTGGCTCGCACTGATCGTGCTCTGCATGGGCGTGCTGATGATCGTGCTCGACACGACGATCGTCAACGTCGCCCTGCCGTCAATCGCGGCCGATCTGGGCTTCTCCGAAACCGCGCTCGTTTGGGTCGTCAATGCGTACATGCTGACCTTTGGCGGCTTTCTGCTGCTAGGAGGCAGGCTCGGCGATCTGTACGGACACCGCAAGCTGTTCCTCGCTGGCATTACGCTGTTCACGCTGGCGTCGCTCGCGTGCGGACTCGCGAATTCGCAGGTCATGCTGGTTTGCGCGCGCGCCATTCAAGGTCTGGGCGGCGCGGTCGTGTCTGCCGTCTCGCTGTCGCTGATCATGAATCTGTTCACCGAAGAGGGCGAGCGGGCCAAGGCGATGGGCGTCTACGGCTTTGTGTGCGCGGGCGGCGGCAGCATCGGTGTGCTGCTCGGCGGATTGCTGACCAATCTGCTGAGCTGGCACTGGATCTTCCTCGTCAATCTGCCCATCGGCATCGCCGTGTATGGGGCGTGTATCGCGCTGATGCCCGCGGGCCGCGGGCACGCGCACGGGGAACGGCTCGACGTGGCGGGCGCGACAACGGTGACTGCGTCACTGATGCTGGCTGTCTACGCAATCGTCAACGGCAACGAGGCGGGCTGGCTATCCGCGCAAACCGTCGGCCTGATCGTCGTCGCGCTGGCGCTGCTCGGCGCGTTTCTCATCATCGAGGCACGCGTCGTGCATCCGTTGATGCCGCTCAAGCTCTTTACGCTGCGCAACGTCGCGACGGCCAATGTAGTCGGCGTGCTGTGGGCGGCGGCGATGTTCGCGTGGTTCTTCATCTCCGCGCTGTATCTTCAGCGCGTGCTCGGCTACACGCCGTTGCAAGTCGGCCTCGCGTTCCTGCCCGCGAACCTCATCATGGGCTTCTTCTCGCTCGGCCTGTCGGCGCGCATGGTGATGCGCTTCGGCATCCGGCGGCCGCTCGCCGTTGGCCTGTTTCTCGCGGCGCTCGGCTTGCTGCTGTTTGCGCGCGCGCCCGTCGACGGACACTTCGTCGTCGATGTGCTGCCCGGCATGGTGTTGCTCGGCATCGGCGCGGGCGTCGCCTTCAATCCGATGCTGCTGGCCGCAATGAGCGACGTCGATCCTGCGGATTCCGGGCTCGCGTCGGGCATCGTCAACACGTCGTTCATGATGGGCGGCGCATTGGGGCTCGCTGTGCTGGCAAGTCTCGCGGCCGCGCAATCGGCGAGCAGCGGCGCGCAGCAGGCCGACACGCCCGCCGCGCTCGCGAGTGGCTATCACGTTGCGTTTCTCGTCGGCGCGATTTTCGCGGCCATGGCCGCGACGATTGGCGGCGCGTTGCTGCGGCCCGGCTTACCCTCCGCCGCACAAGGGCAGCGCGACGACGACACGTTGAAGCAGCAAATGGAGCAATCGCCATGAGCAAGGCCACGGATGTTCCCGATCTGGTTCGCCGCGCCTTCGCGGCGTATCAGCACAAGGACCGCGCGGCGATCGAAGCGATCCTCGCCGCCGATTTTCATTTCACCAGTCCGCGCGACGACCATATCGACCGCCGCGAATACTTCGAGCGCTGCTGGCCGTTCAACGGACAGGTCGAGTTCTTTCAGATCGAGAAGCTGTTCAGCGAAGGCGACGAAGCATTCGTGCGTTACGCGTGCAAGCCGGTGAATCGCGGGGCGTTTCGCAATACCGAGTTCTTCCGGGTCGAGAACGGGAAGATCGTCGAAGTACAGGTTTATTTCGGCTCGCCTGCGAAAGATGTATCGGCGGATTGACGGGCGCCGCATCCGCAACACCGCAAGCACGATCAAATGAGCCATCCGTCCAGCCGATATGCTGGGTTCATGCCGAAACGAGAGTCCGTATGAACCCGATCGGAAACCCTGCGGGAAAGGCGTTGTGGTTTATCGAAAGCCACTTCCACGAGGAACTGTCGCTCGACGATATCGCCAGCTGCGGTTGCGTCTCGCGCTTTCATCTGTCGCGCGCGTTCGAAGCGGCAACCGGCCACGCGGTGATGCGCTACGTGCGCGCGCGCCGCCTGACGGAAGCGGCGCGGCAGCTGGCCCGCGGCGCGCCGGATATCCTCGCCGTCGCAGTCGATGCGGGTTACGGCTCTCACGAGGCATTCACGCGCGCGTTTCGCGAGCAGTTCGGACTCACGCCCGAAGCGTTGCGCGCGCAAGGTCATCTCGACAACCTCGCACTCGTGGAGCCGATCAAAATGGATGAATCACTTCTTGCCCATCTGGAGCCGCCGCGTTTCGTGGACGGCAAACCGTTGCTCGTCGCGGGATCGAGCGAGCGCTACCACTGTGAGAGCAGTTCGGGCATTCCCGCGCAATGGCAGCGCTTCAACGCGATCTTTGGCAAGGTGCCCGGACAGGTCGGCCGCGTCGCGTACGGCGTCTGCTACAACGCGGACGATTCCGGCAACTTCGACTACCTGTGCGGCGCCGAAGTGGCGGACTTCTCGGGCTTGCCCGACGAACTCAGCCGCGTGCGCATCGGTGCACAGCGCTATGCGGTGTTCACGCACAGCGAGCACATTTCGACGATACGCCGCACGTGGAACACGATCTGGAACAAATGGCTGCCGGAATCCGGGCACGCACCCGCCGATGCGCCGAACTTCGAGCGCTACAGCGAGCAGTTCAATCCCGTGACGGGCATGGGCGGCGTCGAAATCTGGCTGCCGCTGAAGCACTGAAGCGCGAATCAGCGCGTACCGCTGACGGGCGCGGCTTCGACTTCAAAGGTGTCGCCCGTTTCGAAGAAGGTGCCGCCCGCGACGTAATGGCAGGTGCGCATGTCGTGGTCGTCGCCGAAGTGCCAGCGGTTGTCCGAATAGACGCGGGTGTCCGCGTAGCACGCGACCACTTCGGCGAGGATCAGATCGTGCCGCTGGGCGTCGTCGGGAATCACCTTGCATTCGAACCACGCCACGCAGCCTTCCAGCATCGGCACATCGATCTTTTCGGCGGGAAACGTCGCGAGCTGGAGCGCCGCGAACTTGTCGATTTCGACGCCGGCGTTCGAGCCGACCGCCAGCGTATGGCGCGCGAAGCCGCGCGTGGGCAGTTGCAGGCCGAACACGCCGCTCGCTTCGACCAGTTGCCGCGTCAATGTCTTCGCATCGATCACCACGACCACTTTGGGCGGCGTGAAATCCAGCGGCATCGCCCACGAAGCCGCCATCACGTTCGAGCGACCGGCGTGCGCGCTCGTGATCAGGGTGACGGGGCCATGGTTCAGAAGACGCGTCGCGCGCGTCAGATGGACGGGTTGCCGGAATGATTGCATGAGAGGCCTTCGCGATATGGATCGCTGCATTCTAGCGAAGCCGGGCAAAACACGAAGGTTGCGCGCCGCAGCCGCAAAGGGCCGCGCAAACCGCCAGGAAACCGGATAAAAAACGGCGGCGCCAATGCGCCGCCCGCAGATCCACCTGGATGCAAATTCAATGTGTAGTGGGTGGCTTGCCGTGCGTGACGTCGAGCGGCTTGTGCGCTTCGCCATTCGCGCCGGGGAAGAAGGCGTTCCATGCGGCGCGCACGCCCTCGGCTGCCGTCGCTTCCGCGTCGATGGTTTCCGGTTCGTCCACGCGGGCGGGATCTTCGCTCAGTCCTCGCCAGGCGGTGAACACGAGAAGCGGCTTTTCGGTCCATCCGCCTTCGATGAATTTAGCGAATGCCGTGTCGCCGCTCACCAGCTGGACCTCGTACCACCCGTCTCGCACAGGCGCATAGTCGTCCAGCGGGAACCATGCGGTCGCTTCGATTTCCATAGTGCCGTCTCCAGTCGTGGAAGTGACTCATAGGGAGGCATTGTTTATGCCTTACGGGTGACGCGCCCGCTCGCGGCGCCGGGTACTGGCGCGGTCCGGGACTTGCAGGGCGAAAGACCCCGGAAAAAATCACGCACTTTTGACACGACGCACCACCAGATTTACACATCTGGCATGTCGCCGTAAAGCCCGCAATATAATCGGATTTTTCGAACGTAAGGTCCAGAACGTTCGAACCCGAAGTTCACGCTTTCGCGTTCAGCTTGAACGCGCCGCGATCGAAGGCTTCGCAGTATGCCTTCCAGTCGCTGACCACCTGCGCTTCGCACTGCGTCGCGAGGTCGATCAGCGACAGTTGCCATTTGCTGTCTTCGCCGAACGCGATCAGGTCGTCGGCGATTGCGGAAGTCTGCCTGCCGCTGCTGCGGAAGTGCGCCCACGCGACCAGTTCGGCCATGTTGCGCACGACCGACTCCAGCCGTGGCAGCTTGCCGTTCCAGTTATCGAGCGCGACGCGATCCTCCGATGGCTGCAGGCCGCGCAGCACGAACGGCCGCCGCTCGAACTCGACGGCATGCAAAAAGGCCTGCGACACCACCTGATTGCGCCGCTGAATCTCGACGACCCGCTCGGACTCGCTGCCCCATTTCGGCTGTGGCGTGTGAACGTTCGGCGCGGTGGCCGACGGCAACGCCAGCTTCATGTCGAGCAGGTAATTGCCGTCGGGCGAGCCCTTGCCTTCGACGAGAATCACATAGCGTTCGACGCCCAGACTGCCCGTACCCGCAATGCGGCGCGCTACGTCGATGATCTCGTAGAACTGCGGATTCGGCTCGCGCTTCGCGAAATCGTTCATGAACGCGACGACCCTGGCGCGTGCTTCGCCCGTGACAGACAGCGCCTTTTTGCCGTCGACGCGCAGCGTGCGCTTTTTCCCTTTCAGCTCGGTGCGCCGGTTCAGGTGATCGGCGCGCGAGCGCTGGTGCAAAGCCGCAAACAGTTCGCCGACCATGCCCTCGGCCGTCTCCTCTTCGATCCAGCGCGCCTTGCCGAAACGCAGCGCGGCGGCGTAAGCGTCGGTAGCGGTATGGCAGAGTGCGAGCGCCTCGGCGCGGCTCAGCTTCAGGTCGTCGGCCGCCACCAGCACGCTCGACAGCAAGCGGATCATTTCGTACAGGCACGGCGCAAGACACGCCTCGTCAAAATCATTGATGTCGAAATAGATGAGCCGGTTGTCACCCTTGTAGCTGCCGAAATTCTCCAGATGCATGTCGCCGCAGATCCACGCGCGCGGCGACCCGTCCAGCACCGTGCCTTTGGACAGACGCTTGTAGAACAGATGACAGGTTCCGCGCAGAAACACGAATGGCGACGTGCGCATGCGTGCGTATTTCATCGCGAGGCGGTCGGGGTCACGGCCCGCATTGAACCGGGCGATTTCATCGGCAACGTCGAGCATGCGGACCTCTCACGAATGGGGAATGATCAGGATCATTCTGTACCGACAGCCTTTCACTTCCAACGTTCGCAATCCGCGCGCCTTCTATGGCCGGTAGCGACACACCGCGATGCTGGCTCCATCGAATCGCGCTCACCTGGTTCTTACGGGCGCGCGGCCTTTGCCGTATCGTGCCCGCTTGGCATACTTCAGCGGTACACGCGACGGGAGAATGACGTGGTGCAACGAGTCAACGAATACGGCCAGGCTATCGGCGAGCCCATGCCACAGTGGCAGCCCGCCAAGGCGCCCGGCGATCAGCCGATGACAGGCCACTACTGCCGGCTGGAACGGGTCGACGTCGAACGCCACGCGGATGACCTGTACGAGGCCTACAGCGCCGCGCCCGACGGCCGCGACTGGACCTATCTTCCGGTAGGCCCGTTCGACACGCGCGAAGCGTACCGCGACTTCCTCACGTCCTGCGCGGCTTCCCCCGACCCGCTGCATCACACCGTCATCGATCTCGCGACAGGCAAAGCCATCGGCACGCTTTCGCTGATGCGCATCGACAAGGCAAACGGCGTAATCGAAGTCGGCTTCGTCGTGTTTTCGCAGCGTCTGCAAAAGACGCGCATGGCAACGGAATCCCTCTTCCTGTTGATGCAGCGCATATTCGACGAACTCGGCTACCGGCGGTTCGAATGGAAATGCGATTCGCTGAATGCGCCTTCGCGCGCCGCGGCGGCCCGCTTCGGCTTCACGTACGAAGGCATCTTCCGTCAGGCCGTGACCTATAAAGGCCGAAACCGCGATACGGCGTGGTTCTCGATCATAGACAGCGAATGGCCGGCGTTGCGCGCCGGTTTCGCGCAATGGCTCGACGAAGCGAACTTCGACGCGCAAGGCACGCAGCGCCGCACATTGCAGGCGTGCATTGCCGCACAACGCCCGTAACACGGGACACCGTTACATCATCAGGAATGCTTTCAAACTGCGGCGAATCGCGTCCAGTTCAGGCTGCGCGATCCGCTCTTCCCTGAATTCGCCGCGCCGCGCCACCCAGTCGAGCGTCGTGATCTGGTCGATCAGCGCAACGCACGGCTTTGGCAATGCGGAGACGGGAATTTCCGTCGCAAAGCCGCGTATCTTCGACGTGCACGGCACCGCGACGATGCGCTGTGCCGGACCGTTGTGCTCGTAGTGCGACAACACGACCACGGGCCGAGGATAACTACCGCCCTGCTCGTGCCCAACCACGGGTTCGAGCCTGATCCACCACACATCGCCGATTTCGGGAACGCCGTTCTTCATGTTGCTCCTTACCAGTCGTCCTGGCCTGTCGGATCGGCAAGTTCGGAGCCCACCGCCACGCCAGGATTGATGGTCGGATGCACGTCGCCGGGCCGCGCCGCGAGTTGCTCGCGATACTCGTCCCAATTGAACGTCCTGATGGCAGGCGTTGCGACGAGCGCCCCATCCGCCACCACCATGTCGACTTCCTGATCTTCGCGCAGGTGCAGTTCGTCCGCCAGGCTTGCGGGAATGCGCACCGCAAGACTGTTGCCCCACCGTTTGATTGTCTGAATAGCCATAGCCCCACCTTCGCCCGAGAAATCCAGATACACGATTGCCTCCTTTGTAACCCCCACGAGGGAGCAGAAGCGCCGCGCGTATCTACAATGTAGATACTGTGATGCTACGCGGCGCGAGTTGATGTGTCAACGCTGTATCTACGTGCGATTGGGTGGTTCAGATGACCGATGCATTCGCGTAGCTAATTTCGCATCGGCGGCGGCCTCGAACAATTCGGCCGGAAGATATAGGAAGCCTAGGAAAGGCCCGAAAAACTCTTAGACAGCGCGGCAAAACACCCCAGTCGCATGTCCTTTGTACGTCGCCTGCCGCGTCTCGACGTAGCCGCATTTCGCCGCCACCCGCCGCGACGCCACGTTGTCCGGCGCGATGATGCACACGGTCTCACGCTGCGGCCATTTCGCATCGGCCCATGTCAGCGCGCCGCGCACGGCCTCCGTCGCATAGCCGAGACCATGCATCGACGGCATCAACACCCAGCCGATCTCGGGTGCGCCGAGCGGCGGCTCGATCTCGCGCTGGTAGTCCGCAAAGCCGATTTCGCCGACGAACCGGCCGCTGTTTTTCTCGCGGATTACCCAGTAGCCGTAGCCGAGCAACGCCCAGTGCCCGGCATAGCGCAACAGCCGCGTCCACACTTCTTCCCGGCTGAACGGCTTCCCGCCGATAAAGCGCGTAACGGTCTCATCGGACCACAGCGCATAACTCTCGTCGAAGTCCTCGCGAACATGAGGACGCAAGATCAGACGATCGGTTTCAAACTCGAGGACAGAAGGATTCATCGCGCATATCCGGCAGGAGCCGGCAAGGAGGAAAGCGCCGATGATCGCAGATACGCGCGCCGCAGCAAAAGCCAATCACACGGCGCGCCACGCCCGACAGACATCAAGGCCCGTTGAAAGCCGCTTCGAGCGCCTTCACGTCGAGCTTCACCATTTGCATCATGGCCTGCATCGCGCGCTGGACCTTGGTCTGATCCTTGTCCGTCAGGATCTTCATCATCTGGGTCGGCACGATTTGCCAGGACACGCCGTAGCGGTCCGTCAGCCAGCCGCATTGCACCGGCGAGCCGCCGCCTTCGAGCAGCTTGTCCCACAACCTGTCGACTTCCTCTTGCGATTCGCACTTCACGAACATCGAAATCGCCGGAGAAAACGTGTACTGCGGGCCGCCATTCAACGCGAGGAATTCGCGGCCTTCCAGATGGAAAGTGATCGTCAGCACCTCTCCGGCCTTGCCAGGCATCGCGTCGCCGTAATGCGTGATGTCGCCGATGCTCGAATTTCCGAAAATGCCCGTGTAAAACCGGACGGCTTCCTCCGCATTGCCGTCGAACCACAGGCACGTCGCAATCTTGTCCATCACATCTCCTTGGATGGTCGTATCGGGCGCGGCAGCGTGCGGCGAAATGCGCGACGCACCCCGCACATGGAATCACGCGCCCACGGCAACGTTATTGACGGCCTTGCGCCATCTGCTCCATCGCCGATTGCATTTCGGCGGGCGTGACGTCGCGCTGGTGCGTCGCGACAGACCAGCGGTGGCCGAACGGATCTTCGACCTGGCCGTAACGGTCGCCCCAGAACATGTCGGTGGCGGGCATGATGACCTTCGCGCCCGCTGACGCGGCCTGTGCGATGGTGGCGTCCGCGTCCTTGACGTACAGATGCAGCACGACGGGCGTGCCCTTCAGCGCCTTCGGCCCGAACGACGCCCCGTTGCCGCAATCGGGCATTTCATCGACCAGCATCAGCGTCGAATCGCCGATTTTCAGCTGCGCATGCATCACCTTGCCGCCGGGACCGGGCAGGCGCACCTGCTCGACTGCATTGAACGCTTTCTTGTAGAACTCGATTGCTTCGGCCGCGCCCGCGACGATGATGTGCGGTGTCAACGTGTGCATCCCTTCGGGGATGGGCTTGACGGCTGGCGTGGACATGTCGTGTCTCCTGAGTGAAGAGAAGAGTTTCATGAGTGACGAAGTTTCGCCCGATCAGCGAGTCTTCATCACTACGACGAGTAAGCCATCTTCAGATCGACACACGCAACCGATTATTTTTTCGAACCGGATCGAGCGGCGGTCAAACGGGCCGCCAATGCCCCGGCACCCATGCCCAGTGATTGCCTTCCCAGCGATAGTGACCCTTCACCCACCTATATCCCGGCGCAGGCGCCGCAGGAATCACCTCGGCGACCGGCGCGGGCTCCGCCGGCCTCACGGGCTCGACGTAGCAGGCGGACAGCGTCGATGCGCAAAGCGCGGCCGCCAGCAGCCCGCGCAGTTTCGTTGATTTCAAGTTCAAGACGTTCATTGTCGAGTTATCTCCCTGTTGATCGAATACTGACTGGCCTGATTGTTAAATCAGGCTCGCGCGGCCTACACGCGAATCAGGCCCGTCATCGGCTGCGTGCTGCCCGCTTGCGCGAACAGCGTGCGCGAAGTCCGGTGCGGATCGAGCCCGAGGCTGTCGCTTGCGACGCCCGAAATCAGCGCATCGAGCGAGGCCGTCGGTTTCAGGTCGCGCGCCTCGTACAGATCGCTTTGCCGCAAGCCGGGCCACTCGGCGACGACGCGCCCGCCCGCCACCGCGCCGCCGATCACCATTGCGACGGAAGCCGTACCGTGATCCGTGCCGCCCGTCCCGTTCGCCGCAGCCGTGCGGCCGAACTCGGTGGCGACCAGCACCGTCGTCTTGCTCCACGCCGGTCCGAGTCCGTCGCGCAATGCAGCGAGCATCGTGTCGAGCGCCTTGAGCTGTGCGGCGAGGCGCGGCATCTGCGCGCTGTGCGTGTCCCAGCCGCCCGTTTCGATCATTGCGATACGCGGCCCGTCTTCGCGCGACAGAAACCCGGCCGCCAGCTTGCCGAGACTCGCCGGGTCCTGGCGCGCGCCCGCATCGCCAGCGAGACCGCGCGCCGCCATCGCCGATTCCCACAGCGGACGCAACTGCGCATCCTGCTCGTAGAGCTGCGAGACGCGCGTGAGCAGATCGTCGGGCGCCTGCGGCAGCCCGGAAGGCGCATACGACGTGACGTTCGCCGCACCGCGCAACGCCATCGGCACGGTCGGCGCGAACGCAATCGCGTTCTCGCGCGTCGTCGACCTGGCGCCCGGCATCATGCCGACGAGCCGATTGAGCCAGCCGTCCTTCACCTGATACGCGGCCGTTCCGCCCGTCTCCAGCACGTTCTG
Organism: Paraburkholderia caribensis; assembly: GCF_002902945.1. Classification (NCBI taxonomy): domain Bacteria; kingdom Pseudomonadati; phylum Pseudomonadota; class Betaproteobacteria; order Burkholderiales; family Burkholderiaceae; genus Paraburkholderia; species Paraburkholderia caribensis. Next base: position 112,776 of record NZ_CP026102.1, on the reverse strand, counting down.
TCCGTCGAAATGCGAGCGGTCCCGATACGGCGATGCGACGGCATGCACGAACAGCGCCTCGCGCCGCCCGTACATCTGCCCGATCTGCGCAAGCGACGGATGCAGCGCGAACGTGCCGTCGAGCTTCGTCGAAGCCGACGTGTCGACGGCCAGCGCGCCTCGCAGCGACGCATAGGCAGGGTCCGCGTACGGCACGACGATGTTCAGCCCATCGGCGGCGCCGCGCTGGATCACGAACACGAAGCGGCGGTCGGTCGCGACGCGCGCGAACGCGATCTGCGGTGCGACGAGCATCGCGCCCGCGCCTGCGGCGGCGATGCGCACGAAACGGCGGCGAGTGAGCATGGTCATCTCCGTTGGAAATCGGGCGAGACGAGCAGCAGCGCGAGTGCCGTCGAGGCGCTTTCCGCGCGCGACACGGCAAGCTGCGTCGGCTCGCTGAGCGAACCCGCCGTCAGCGTCTGGCCGAGCGCGCGTGCATCGAGCCGGTCGCCGACGCGTGCCGCGAAACGCTGCGCGATCTCGACACGCCGCACGAGCGCATCGGGCGCGGCCCAGCTCGCGACAATGTCGTCGTAGCCGGCCGGCGAGCCCGGACGCCAGACCTGCTGGCCAAGTTGCGTCAGCACGGGCGCCATCTGCACGAGGCGCTCGCCGTCGTTCAGGTTGTGCATGCCGAGGCCGCGCATCGACGAAATGGTCCATTCCCACGGCGACTTGAACTTGACGGCAACGGGCGACCACGCAGCGTCACTGTCGATCAGCGCGCGATAAACCGTGGGCAGATCGCCGCGGCTGCGCATGAACGCCGTTGCCAGCTGGTCGACCACGTCGGGCGGCGGATTGTCCGCGACGAAGTGGCGCGCGAGCCTGGTCGCGATATGCGTGGCGGTGGCGGGCGCGCTCGACAGATCGTGCAGCACCGCGAGCGTTTGCCCTTCGCCCGGCTGATCGTAGCGGCGGCCCATGATGGTCCGCGTGCCCGGCTCGTGCAGTTGCGGGCGGAACATGAACGCGCCCGGCGGCGCGGTGTTGGCAGTGCCTGGGTTGTTCGGCTGCGGACCTTGCGCGTCCGCGATACTCCAGCCCGTCATGGCGCGCGCGAACTCGGTGACGTCGTCCTGCGTGTAGCCACTGCGCACGCCGAGCGTGTGCAGTTCCATGATTTCGCGTGCGAGGTTTTCGTTGAGTCCGGGCTTGCGGTTCGGATTGCGCTGCGCGGCACGCATCGCGGCGACACTATCGGGTCCCACCGAGCGCGTCTGGTCGAGAAAAAGCTGCATCGCGGGATGACGCTCGACGGCCACCAGCATGTCTTCGAAGCGCCCGAGCACGTGCGGGCGGATCGCCTCCGCTTCGAACGCGCCGGCAAACGGCGCGACGCGGCCTTTGTCGATGGACACCGCAAAGTGATTCGACCAGAAGTGCACGAGCCTTTCGACGAACGGCGCGGGCGTCGTCAGCGCGCTCACGACGCGCGCGTTCACGGCTGCGCGGTACGTGTCGCGCGTTTCCATGCGCTGCGCGTTGTTCGCGGCCTGACGGGCGGCTTTGCGCGCGTCCGCCGCGTTGCTGGCGAGGTTCGGCGCGCTGGCGGCATTCGCGCCGCTCGCTGTGGCGTTGGTTGCGTTGGTTGCGTTGGTTGCGTTGGTTGCGTTGGTTGCCGGATTCGCCACCGCCTGCCGACGTTCGTCGGCCAGCTCGGCGGCGATCGCCAGCGATGTCGGTTGCGCGGCCCATGCTGCAGGCATCGGCTGATAGGCGTCGAACTGCGCGAGCAACCAGTTCTTCGCGTTGGCCGGTGGCGCTTCGTCGGCGCGCGCGCCAAGGCCGAAACGGTTCAGCGCGATCGCCGCCGCGCTCAACGGCGGCGCCGTGGTGGCAGGTGAATTGGCCATGCTCGCTCCCGTCTCGCCTGTCGTGCGTGGTTGGATGTGCATTAAACGCAGCGGGTCACGCTTTTCCGTCGCTGCTTTTTTCAGTCGCGGCCGATCAGTCGCTCGCGGGCCGATTGCCCGGCTTCTGCAAGCGCTGCTGCGCCTGCGCGAGCCGCCATTGCCCACGTTCGCGCAAGCCTTCCGCGAACTTCACGCGCTCATCAGGCGACAAGGTCGCGGCGAAATCGACGACGCTTTGCTCGACCCGCGAGCGCAGCGCGATATCGGCTTCACGGGTGCGGTTGAGCGCCACGTAGAGTGCCGCGCGGTCCAGTTGCGGCGCGGCTAGCAACCGCAGCACCTCGCGCCGGTCCTCCCGCCCGTCACGCGCATACTCGCGCGCTTCACGGCGCGCGTCCTTCAATGCATCGACGAACTGCTGCTGGCGCTCCGCCGACAGCCCTTCGGCCGCGAAACGCAACGCGCGCGACTGAGGTTGAGCGGCAGCCGTCGCGCCTCCATGCGCGACGAACCACTGATACGCGCCGCCCGCGACGCCGCCAATCAGAAACACATTGAGCACCAGTGAGCCGACCAACAGAAATTTCCAGGCGCGTCCGCTCATTCGTCACTCCAGTCCGCGGCCGTGCCGCCAAATCCAGTTGTCAGATAGGAAGACTCCGGTCCCGGCGACGGGTTGCCCGTCACGAGAAAAAACGACACCGCGAAGGCACCGGCCAATCCGCCGATCAAACCGACGCCCGCGAACGCCGCGCCCGACCACCACCAGCCCACGCGCCCCGAGCCGCCGACCGGCCAGGCGAGCGACAAGCGGCGCGCTCGTCGCGGCTGTCGAGGCTGTCGGTTAGCGGGCGCCGAAGCCACCACGCGCTCGATGAGCGCGGCGTCCGGCGCCAGATCGGTTGCGGCGGCATCGCTCGCCAGCCACGCGTCGAGTTGCGCGGCCTGCGCGAGCAGCGCATCCGCCTCGCTGCGATGCTGCGCGGCCCACGCGCTCGCGGCTGCGCGCTCCGCTTCGGGCCAATGGCGCGCATCGGCGCCATACGCATCGACGATTGCGCGAAATCTCTGTGGAGTCATCGGCTGGTCCTCGTTCCGGCAAGATCGTCGCCCGCCAGTTGCGCGCGCAGATTGCGGCGCGCGCGGGACAGCAGGCTTTCGAGCGCGTCGACGGTAATGCCCATCAGCGCGGCCGCCTCGATGTTCGACAGATCCTGGTAGTAGTTGAGCACGAGCGCCTCGCGCTGGCGCGGCGGCAACGCGGCGAGCGCCGCGCGCACCCGCGCTTCGCGCGACTGCGCTTCGAGTTGCGCATCGGGTGTGGCGGCGGGATCGGCGTGGTCGGGCAGTTCGTCGGCGGGTTGTTCGCGATGTGCGCGCAAACGGTCGTAGCAAAGATTCAGCACGACGCGATGCAGCCACGTATCGAAACGCGCCTCGCCCTCGCGCCAGCGCGGTGCCTGCTTCCAGATGCGCATGAACGCTTCCTGCGCGACGTCTTCCGCTTCCATACGGTCTCCCAGCATCCGCGTGGCGAGCGCCAGCAGACGCGGCAACTTGCGCGCGACGAGCGTGCGGATGGCGGACGGCTCCTGCCTGCCGACGCCCGCCACCAGTTCCGCATCCGGATCGCGTTCGCTCAACGCGCGCGGCTCCGGGTGTGCCGCCTGTTCCACGCATGCCACGCGTAGTGCGCGGCATCTGTCGCGACGAGATGTTCTGTCGTCACTGCTGTCGCTCCCTGTTGTTCTGATCGAGTGACTTCACTGGAACGCGCCGAACTGCGCGGTGAGTTCCGTCAACCCCTGTTCAAGGCTGTTCAATATACGACGACGGCCGGCCGGTAGTAGTAAGGATGCGCCGGCACCACCACGCAACCCGCGAGCGTCACGGCAAGCAACGCCAGTAGCAACAGCTTCTTCATCTTTCAGTCTCCCGTCGCCGCCCTCAACTCGCCCAGTGTGCGGGCACCCAGCGCCAGTTCGGGCCATGCGCGACCCAATGTCCGGGCACCCAGCGGTAGCCCGGACGCATGGTCTGCCAATGCCCCGCCACCCATACATAGCGGCCGCCTGCCCAGCGCCAGTGGCCGGGGTCCCACGCATAGCCGGCGCGCGGCGGCGGCACGATTTCGACGCGCGCGGCGGGCGGCGCCATCGGCGCGACGATCACCGCCTGCGCGAACGCCGCTGAGGCGCTCAGCGCGGCCACGCCTGCCGCAAGCATGCGGACCAGTTTTTGCATGTTCATTTTTTCTCCCTTGGAGCAGTTGCCGGTTCGGTTTTGGAGTTAAACGCGCAAGCGGCGAAAATCCGTCGCAGGAATTTTTGCGGCTGCGCGGCCCGGCGGGTGCGATGGCGCACGCGCCGGGGAATCGGTATCGTCAAGGCTGGACTTCACACGACAGGAGCGCCCAGTGACAAACAACAACTGGTTCTCGAAGTTCTCGACGGGTCTGTCCACGATGGCCGGCAAGCCGGCGACGTTCGTGATTGCCGTGGCGCTCGTCGTCGTGTGGGGCATCAGCGGGCCGATGTTCCATTTCAGCGACACCTGGCAACTGGTGATCAATACGTCGACGACGATCGTCACCTTTCTGATGGTCTTTTTGATCCAGAACACGCAAAACCGCGATACGGCCGCGATGCAGATCAAGCTCGACGAACTGATCCGCGCGCTGGACGGCGCACACAACGCGCTGCTCGATCTCGAGGAACTGAACGAAAAGGATCTCGGGCGCTTTCGCAAGCGCTACGAACAGCTCGCCGAAGAAGCGCGCAGCGCGCTGCGCTCGGGCGGCACCGACACCGACTCGCCGTTCATCGACCAGAGCGAACGCGACGACAACCAGGACCGCAAGCCTCGCAAGGACGCGCACTGAGCGATGACACAAGCGACTCCGCCCGCCCTCCATGACGCGGACAAAGGCCATTCGCTCGCGCGGCGCTATCCGCGCGGGCTGCGCATCGACCCGCATTCGCATACGTGGGCACAGGTGCTGTATGCCGTATCGGGTGTGATGTGGGTCGAAGCCGCGCACGAGGCGCTCGTCGTCCCGCCGCAGCGAGCCGTGTGGCTGCCCGCCGGCACCGAGCACTCGATCCACATGATGAGCGACGTCGAGATGCGCAATCTGTACTTCCATGAGCGCAGCATCGGCCATCTGAGCGCACGTAGCGACGTGTTCGAGATCAACGGCCTGTTGCGCGAACTGATTGCGTCGATTGCCGAACATGAAGAAGCGCAGACGCGCGACGAAGACTATCTGGGCACGGCGTACCGGCTCGCCATGCTCGAACTCGAACAGGCGCCGCGCTCGTCGCTGCGCATTCCGCTGCCCGATGCGTCGGACCGGCGGCTCGACGCACTGTGCCGCGCGGTGATCGACAATCCGTCGAATGCGATCAGCTTCGAGCAGCATGCGGCTTCCGTGGGCGCGAGCGTGCGCACGCTGGCTCGGCTCTTCTCGCGGGCGCTGGGGATCGGTTTCGCGGAATGGCGCAGGCAGGTGCAACTGGCCGTCGCCGTGTCCGGACTGGCCGAGGGGCGCGCGGTCAGCACCATTGCGCGCGAACTCGGCTACCTGCCGAGCAGTTTCAGCGACATGTTCCGCCGCGAGCTGGGCGCGTCGCCGACCGACTTCGATCCTCACGCGACGCTGGCCGCGCCCGCTGCGTTAAAGTCCTGAAGCTGTCGGGCGTCGCGACACGCTCAAAGCGCGCTTGCTGCGCTTGAGCGAGAATCGTGGGCGTCGGCGGCGCGGACGGACCTACGGATGGACCGGCTGACGTCGCCATGGCCAAACCTTTAACGTGAGGAAACGTGAAATGAGCAAGGGATACTGGGTCACTCTTTACCGCAAGACGAACGATCCAGCGGCGCTGGCCGCATACGCACAATTGGCGGCGCCGGCCGTCACGGCCGCGGGCGGCAAGTTTCTCGTGCGGGGTCTGGCCGAGGAAGTGCGTGAACATGGCCTGAAGGACCGCACCGTCGTGATCGAATTCCCGACCTACGAGCAGGCCGTCGCGGCCTACGACACCGAAGACTACAAGAAGGCGCTGGCCGCGCTCGGCAATGGCGTCGAGCGCGATCTGCGCATCGTGCGCGGCGCGGAGTGATTGTCCGCACGCGCAACGCCCCGAGATTCGCTCAGTAGCGGATCACCATCGGCAGAAGCGCGCCGTCGCGCGGTTCATCATCGGGCAGCACGACGGCGCTGCCGGCCGCGATGCGGCGCGCGCTCCATAGCACCGCGAAGGCATCGAGCACGTCGTCCTTCTGCGCGTGCCGGGCAACACGTTCGTCGAGCGCGGTCTGCAACGTGGCGCCAAAGACATACGCGAGCAAGGCTTTTCTTTTCGCATGTCCCGCTTCTGACGTTTTACCCTCCTTGAGGCCGGCCGCCTCGCCGCCTTGGTCGATCTGAAGCTGCATGAAGGCAAGCTCCGGATGCACCTCGAACACACGCGAAGCATCGCGCTTGCTGGCGCGCAACGACGCATCGACTTCAGCGATCTTGCCGAGAATGTTGAAGGCCTGTTGCGAGATTCCCTTGCCCGTTGCTTCGCGGTTCCGATCGCATGCCATTCGATACTCCCTGATACCAAGCGTCTGGCGCACGGGTGTCTGAAACACCGACGCGCTGCGCGGCCACTTCAGACGCTGCCTCGCTTCGGCATCGCACGCGCGATAGCCCGTCGATGCCAGGCCGATGGGCATATCGACGGCCACGATGGCGGGCGCAGGCGCCCACGCAAGCAGCCCGGCAAACGACGCGCAAATGCGCGTCTCGATCGCACCCGTCCGGGCGTGCTGCCTGACGGCATACCAGCCGCCCTTGCAGCCGTCCACGCCCACCAGGTCTGTTGTCTCGTCACGCATCACGCGTTTCCCCGAACCGATTGATCATTGTCATGCCACATAGAGGTCGAAAATTGATGTCCTTACCTGGCGGGGCTTACAGCGGCCTCAAGCACAAACGCGTCCAGATGCGAGTCGTGAAAATCCGCCTTCTTCAAAATTTCCTCGGCCGTTTCTTGTTCACGGTGTCGTGAATTCCTTGCTCCATCGACCTGAAATGACGCGATGGCCCTCAGTCGCGAACGCGCACCGAGACAAACGCCAAATCTGTCCCTTTTTACCATTTGCAACCTTCGACATGTCGAAGGCCCAATTTCCGAAAGGTACCTTACATCGTGTAGTTCGAGTTGGAGCGAAGTCTTACAGCATTCCTGCTGCAGGAATCTGCGCAAAATATCGAAGCGGCTGGGCGAAGAACCCTTTAGGCGGCGGTGCGTTGCGTTGCAAACAAGCACGTTAAAATGGCTCGCGGTCATCCGCCCCTATTTATCCAATCCCTTTGGCGTATGTATGTGAGGAGCTCGACAAGACAAATAGACGCAGGGAAAAACCTTGCCAGTGCGCTTCGTCGCGTCCACGCATGCATGGCTTCTCGAGACACCGTCTCGCACATAACGCGAGAGATGGCACTTTTGAGACGCGTCCCAAGGTCGCGTCACTTGGTCTCGGTCCCGATCTCAGCTGCGCTTTTCGGCTAAGCCGGGCGCAATATCTGCCTTCATTCAGACCGCGAGGTATCTGTGTTATACGAATCAAAATATTGGAAAGATCCACTGTTACGAGCCGCGAGATGGATGAAGCGTGCCCGGTTCGACGATGATCATGCCGAGCGTCAACTGGTTCGGCTAGAACGAGAGCTGTTCGTTGGTTTCTATAGCATCAGAAAGCTACTCGATACATTCAAGGTCTCCCCTGCAACCCGTCGGATGAAACTCGTGCTGAATTGGTCGCCGTCCAATGGACAGGTGGTTGACTATATGAATGCTCATCGCTTAGATAATCTTTACGAGCTCAGGAAAACGACAAGCGAGCAACGCGACTTGCTCTTCTTGTGCAACCAGTTTGTACACAGCTACGTGTTTATGCCTGTGATTGATGAGAAACATTCGTTCACCGGTGTCTATGTCAACTCTGATCGAACGCGGCACGACAGAATTTATTACGTCGAGGAGCGACAGATTATCGATATCTTCAAGATTGTCGGCAATGACTATCCTTCAACGCAACACATGCGTAGAAACAAATCCGGACAGTGGGAAGAGTACGATCCTGCCACCTCCGATGATGTCCCGGCCGACTAGCTCGCTAGCCATTCCAGACTAATCCGATTCTTTCATTCAAATTCTAGGCGCCGAGACGAGCATGCCGGTCACTCAGTTGGTAGTGGAGTTGATCGCAACACTCTCGGTGGACTGCGCTTGGCGCTGATTGAGGCACAGCAAGCTCACACATAACGTCACAACACGGCGAACGCTGTGTAGCGAACCAGCCTACCCTCGACGCTGAACGCTATGGACTCGCCTTCAACAGCCATCAGCAATAGGCGAACGAGCCGAGACGTTTCCCAATCGAGCTCCCGGCATTTGTATCGAACTCGCTTGCTAACCAACCCAGATACCCGGTGACAATGCGTTTCTGTTTATGCATCTATTTTTTTAAGAACTAAGTGTTAGCCATGCGCTAAACCGGTGTCAAGCAGGATGTGCGCGAGTTGATCCGCGAACAACAAAGCAATCCACCACATGATATTGATCCCGCTCTTTCGCGTAGCGATGGTTGCGCGTGCAAGTAGTTTATTTGAAGCGTGAAGGTCGTGCATTTGAGCTGCCAACAGACGCACCGCCATGCCATTCACCGAAAGTTTCTCTCCGATGGTGACGCGTACCTAGTCAGACCGAAGCTGCCGATCTCCGATGTAGGCCTGTCGAAAGGCGGCGGTAGTCCATGTCGCAATGACGACGTAGCCCGCCCTAGCTACTCCGGCACCGCCTTGTATCCGATACCGCTGCAAACGATTTGTCAGAAATCGACGGTATGCGTTTCGTTCCTTAGTTCGCACGGGTGAGTTCCCCACGGCATCTTTACCGTCTGGTCGCAGTTACAACTTCCCTGAACTCCACCTCAAGCTTTCGTACTGTCTCGTGTATTCGTTCTAGCGCGGAATTGCGCTTCAACTCACGGCGACGAACGACGCCGTCTGAGAAAAATCGGCTTTTGATGCCCTCTTCTCGACCCGGTTCGCCTGCAACGATGGAATGCCAATTCAACGCCGGGAACAGATTTAGCCTTCCTGTCTTTGTTTCATAGGCGTAAGACTTCAACGGATAGGCATCAATTACCTCGATGAAATCCTTGTCAGTCGTAAGAAAGGATGGAAAGAAATATCGCGGCTTTGTTTTTCCCTGATATAGCGTGGTCATAGTATGCCTTGCCTGGTCTTCAATGTTGCGAATATGAAGAAAATCCCAAGCCATATTTTTCGCCGCTCGGAGCACCTTTGGAAGATTGCTTTCCGACGATCTTTGCAGCCTCCCGAAGAATTTCAGATTTTGTCCGGCCCTGAAATACTTTTCGGCGATTACTGTCTCCCTCGCAAATATTGTTTGCATCTCATGGTCCATGAACTCCATGAATTCCTCTAGCTTTGAACTCAGCAGGCGTCTCGGGTCGCCAATCTGAATGATCGCCATCTTCAACAGGGTGGCATACACGCATGCATGTCGACAGTTGAGCGATCCCATTAACTCAGAATCCGATGCATCGTGCAGCATTCTTGCGACATGCTCGTCGACATTTCGCTTGAACGTCCTGTCGTCCAATGTTGAGCGAATTACCTTTGTGCTCCGAAAGTGTGGTTCGTCAATCGTTCGAAGCATCTCGTAGCCGTTAAGTCGTCTCCGGATCTTGGGAACATTCTTCTCACTGAGAATGTTCGGCAGGTTCTCGGTCATGTATGGCACCGGGTCTACATTCACACAGTCTTTGGCCAGAAAAGAGAATATTTCGTCGAAGTCTCTTGGGATCTTCGATTTGTTGCCCTCGAGGTATGGCGTGAGATAACTCAGGGCTTGTGTGTCCAACGATATCGAGTAATCGATTGGGATGATCGCAGTGTCCCCATCTTTCATCGACTCCATCGTCTCGCCATCCAATACAAAGACGTGATCCGTCGCAAATAGCCCCCGCACAACAGCTCCGTCCGAAAAGGTTCGGCTTACTGCGAGCCCCGGCGTCGCACCGTGTGTCGATGCGAATACAAATTTCCAATCAGGTACGAGACCGGCATAGTTGTCGTGGGCTCTCAGTGCAGAAACTAAGGAATCCGCGTCTGCAATAGAAACAACTGCTAGCTTCTCCGCTTTCGGAAATGTTGGATTTCTCTTTGCTAGCGCAATCATTGCAGGGTTCATCTTGAGCATCAGCGAAACGGCGCTGACGTAGTCTTCAAGTTGCGAGTGCTTCATGGCGCGGTATGTCAGAGGTGTTGTCGGGTGATGTGCAATCGCTCTCGTCGTACGTCATGACAATTGTCAATATCTAACCGTCGTTACTGCGTAACGGATGTTCTTGGTGCATTCGCCCCTTCTCTATCGTTGAAGCTCGTCGCAGCGCCCCCAGATTACGTCGCGCGACCAAACAATGAGGAACGATGGCTACATATTGTATTACTGCTGCGAAGCACGAAAACCGGAACAACCACGTCGCATCATCATTTGAGGTGTTCGTGGCGGGCGACTCTCCCGGAGACATGGTTTCGGCACGGGGGATGTCTGCCAAAGATATCGTTGAATTGCTGGAAAACGGGCACACGGTGATAACTGGCAAGATTGAGAATGGCGAGATTTATTTCGGCGCACCGGTTGAGATCGAGCTGCGCATCGCGAAGAACGAAACGCTATACCCCATTAGCGAAATGCCCACATTCTGACACCGCTTCAAGCCGTCGGCTCTCGCCGACGGCATCGGGCACTGAATTTCTGTTTGCGTTCTCTCGCCACGAACTGCTGGGTCAGAGCTTTCACGCAATGCCGGATGCTGCTCCGGCATGCAAAGTGACGCCTCGACGCAAGTCGTCAGTAACGAGGTGTAGCCAAGGCCATACTTGACCATCGGCCACCGCCTGTCCCAGGAAAGACTCCGTCATCCTATTTTCATTCTCCGACACAGCACTTCTGATGGTGCCGGCAGCCTCTTTCAAGAAGACCTTACGAGCGGATGATAGCTCTTCAGCCTCCGAGATCGCCGCGTCACCCCAGATCCAGAAACGTCGATCCACGCACAACAGAAATAATCGGAAAGCCGCAAACGCCCGGTCATCGTTAGTCTCCGTTACGAATGCCAAAAGCCAGTGTTTTGCCCAACGATCAGTCGTAGCGTAGCGCGACGCCAGCTGTGAGACTTCGCCCAGCCACGTATCGGGCGGATGGTCAGGTAAGGTAAGCCCCAGAAAACCCGCCAACACCTCAGCCCTAGCGCGATAAAACTGGATTGAACCTGCTCGATCAAGCGCAATCTGTTGCTCGATCCATCGGCGTGCATCACCGCTCCGGGCAAGTATCGCCAGTTCCAGCAAGTCGGCGTCTCGGTTTGCTGTGCCCAGCCTATGTTCCCAGAGGGCAACCACGGGATCAGAAGCAGGGGCATCGAAGAGCGCGGTGTCCGCCCATGTCAACGCCGCGTCCGTCATCTCGTGACGAACGTTACCTCCTGCCGAGACGATGCGATGATATAGATCAACGCCAAGCGTCGGCTCTGCAGCAAGGAGGTACTCGCAGAGGCCGACTAACAGACCGTACGACTGCAGAATGAACGCATCGACACCGGGGTTGTCCTCGCTGATCACTTCAAGAAGGCGATACCCAAGCGACGAGTTGGATCCAAACACACGGTTAATGACTTCCCTGCTTTCCCGCCGATCAACCCAGTACCCCCCAGTTCTTCGAACAGCATCGACTGCCTCCGTTCGCCTACGCGCACGTGCCTGCCATCGTGCGCCCGTTTCTTCAGCAGTGGCGGTTTCATCATCGTTGTTCGTGGCAAAAAGGCCACCCCAGATCGCAGACGCGCTGACGAAGCGACGGGTTGTATCGCGTTCAATCTCCATGATTGTGCTGGCATCAAAGTCCGAATCTGCCGACGAGGACTGTACAACGATTCTCAATGGAGGGAGCACCGGTATCACGCCCCTCTCCATGCGCGCAACTGAAGTTGAAAGCCAGTCGTGCAGCCAACGTTGAACAACATCGATAAACCCATTATCCTCACCCCGCGTTTGCAACGCGCTCAGTATCAATGTCGGATCAATTCGATCGATTATCTCGACCGCATCCAGCTCATTGGATTCAAGCACGAGCCGCGAGCCCCAGTACGATTCCTTCGGTGCATGGTCCGGTCCATGTCGCCATCCGCTTTGCAACCACGTGCGTATGCGTTCGGGTTGACCACTACGGTGCAACGCTTCAAGCGCCATGCCACGGATATGGCTTACATGATGTGCCAGCGCGCATTCGAAGATGCGTGAACCTACAAACTCGTCTGACTGACTCATAAACCAGACGGTTCGCATGAGCGAAAGCTCATCTTCAGGCACCGGAAAGGCGTTGCAAAACTCGAAATCTACACTTTTGAAATGGTCTTCAAACATAAGCGCGTCAAATGAGCCCGACGAGCGAGCTAGAAGATGCGTCAACTGTTCGCGAGCGTCCCAGCCATCGAGTAATGCGGCAAACAACATAAGCTCAGTCTGAAGCAGGTCCTGACCGGCAAAATGTTCAGGCAGGGAGGCACAGATTTCTACGAGAACACGGCGGCACTCGGTGTCAAGGATCATCGCATAGTCCGTGACGTGCGTCGCCAGAGCCCATAATGCGTCCCCGGACCGGGTGGCTGCACCGCTGAATATTTCACGAAACATCGACGCCAGCCTCTCGGGCGCCCACGCGTAAAACCCAACGGCAATGTCGTCAAGCCTGGATTCGACGAGCGCTCTAGACCGATGCTGCCAAAGCCCACCCTCGCCCGCGAATATTGAAAGGTCGATGCGATCGAGCAAACCGGGCGCTGCGGGAAAACCTGGCTCGAGCAGAAAGCGCTTGGCCGACCGGAGAAGTCTGTCCGCATCAACATCCGTCCGCGTGAGACATACATTGCAATCGGCCCGCGTCCACGTGAACAGTCCCCCACAGGGGTCTTCGCGGTGCCGCTCATAAAGGCGCGAAGCACCACTCCGAGGGTTCACCGCCGGAGGGAACCTCTTCGCGAATTCTGCGCTTGTCTCGGAACCCTCCGCCCGCAAAAGACGGTGCACCGCGAAGAGTGCGTTTGGTTGCTGCGATTGAGATGCAAGATTCTGGACCGCGTCAAACAGCCGCTGTCGCAAATCATCCCCGTCGGGAGACGTGCGCATCACCCATCTCACAAGATCCATCCGCGAAATCTGCGGCTGGACGATCTCCGCCAGTGCCGCGACGACAAGTGCGTCAACAAACTGTGCACGCGGTCCTGCAGAAATACAGGCAAGCGCCATGCGGCCCAGTCGGATCAGTGACTCGTCACGACAAACACGGAGAGTGCTTTGCCCAATTGTCACCGTATCACCGTCCACGACCTGCCCCAACTCCGCAACGATACCTTCGCGGCCACGTCGTATCGCCTCCTCTGTCCCTGGAACTGTATCTGTGCCCTGATCCTCATAGGAGGCAACCATCCCGAGCCACTTCTCGGCATACCTCACAGCCAGCGCCGACACGGACGGGTTGTAGCGCCAATTAATGATTGCTTCAACGATTAGCTGCTGCCCCCAGGTTTGGTCAATGCCCGAACTCCACAAGACTTCTGCTAAAGCGAAGAACGTCGATGGTCTGCTGGGAAGATAGGCGATGAAGCTCGCGCCGTCCGGGTCATAGCGATTCTGGAAATCTAACCAGACCGCCAGCAGCGCAACCCGCACTTCATCGTGACAATCGTCGCGCGTCAACGCGTCGAGAGCGGCGTGCTCAACGATGACCGAGCTTTCGTCGATCTGCCCTGTCATCTCGAGATGGCGAAGTATCGTTTCTCGTATGTCACTCCCGGCCTCGTATGCGTCCATCGCGTAGTCGGCAAGCAAAAGACCCAACCCGAGAAGTAGTCGCTCCGGAACGACCCGAATTCTTCCCTGACGCGCATCCTCCAATACTCCGCCAGTCTCCAGTTCGACATAAAGCTCGAATCCGTTGCCAGGGCGAAGACTATCGATTTCATCCTGAATGGTGGATCGCGTGAGGCCTGAATGCCCATCTGTCCGGCTATTCAACGAGCGCGAGGCAAGTGTCTTCAGCAGATTGTTGAAATCGTCCGGCGGAATCGGAAAACCATCGCGCCGCCTGTAGCGGTCACGCCAGTCCTCATACAGTAAGCGCGCAACAGTAAGATCACCGGTGTGCTGCAACCGCTCTCGATGTCTAACCGCCAGGCTGAAGTACCGAGGCTTGCGAACGAGCGGGAATAGCGCCGCAGGTAACGCCGCACGTGATAACCCCACCTTGTGCAGGGCGAGTTCAAGCTCTACGTCATCGTAACGCTCGACAACGAGTACCTCATGATTACGTGAGAAAACGCTCGCGAACGTGCTTTTCCAATATGAGCTGCGACAAGTGAGCAACAGTCTTACCCGCGCACGCCACGATGCCCGGTCAAATTCAGAAAACAGTCTGCGCCAATGCGTGTGAGGGTATTTCTCGTTTATTCCGTCCAGAATCATCAGAATACGCGGAAATCCCCCTCCGTCTGATGACATCCACCGCTGAAGTCGCATGCGCCACTGCTCAATGGTCACGACCGGCCATTGTGTGTGCAGTGCACTTGCCAGGAGTTGGTCCGGAGTAGTTTGTGCGACAGAAAATGCGGGGAAAAACAATACGAGCGGGGCGATATCCGACTGCAGGAGTGACGCCACGGACCGCGCGGCGACCCAGGATTTCCCGTCTCCCTCATCCCCGAGAACAACCAACGCATCACTTTTCGCCGATGATGACTGCTCGTACCAGGAGGATACCTTCCGGGTATATCGCTCACGGGGAATCGCGGCGGGCACCACTGCCAAGTCTTGCGAAAAAGCAGCGACACTTTCCCCGGGGTCAGCGAATCGGCTTAAGAGAACGGATGCGTTGCTCGCTCGGAGCTGCTCGTACCCATACCACGGAGACGAAAACGTTTTTGCCAGCGCCGCGAGTTGCAATTCAAAATGAGCGTCGTTGCGAATCGCCTCAAGGGCATTTTCAACAGAGGCGTCCTTTTCGCGACCACCGAAGCGCAGAATCTCTTCAGGGTATTTTGCGCATAAAGCGGAAAAACTCCCCACTTCATCGTCGAAGCACTCCAGAAATGCCACGCAGATACCCTTGCTGACTCCTGCCGAAATCAGGTCCTGCTGGAGGATATCTGGGATCGACCGGCTGGCCACCAGAATCCACAGTTCGAGATGAGGCAGCGAATGGGAAGCTTGATCCAGCTCTCCAATCAATTCTCGTGAATTCAAAGTTGTGTGAGCGTACCGCTTACACTCAACGGCTACCTGAGTTCCGTATACCGTCCTGCCGAGCGCATCACGACCGTCCTGCCGTCCGCTCGCGGCAATTGCGAATGATAGCCCTACGAGTCGGGACAGCAAGTTGACAACCAACCCCTCAAAGCCCGCCTTCCCGGTGGGTGGCAACTCGCGCAAAAACGAATTTAGCCTCGAAAGGGATGCTACTAAAAGCGGCCTGTTGGTCATATCGGTGCGCGTCGTCATGGAGGCCTGCGCGTCCCATCATCTATATCAAGGCTGACTCCGCGCGGCCAATCAAATTGTGGCGACTATTTTACGTCACAACGCACGGCCATCCTGTATCCACAGCCGAACCATTTACGCCAATGGCGCCCAGCTTGACCTGCGCGTTTCCCTCATCCTGTCACTGACGTGAACACAGCCCGGAAAGCACAGACAGTTCTGTGTTACTACCAGACAACAGCGCAGCGCCGCTAATTGCGATGAACGAATTTTTCATACACTGAGGCGTCCAATGACTCTCAACCTTCTCTTTTCACTTGCGAACAACGTGAGCGCGCTACCGTGCCCACTTAGCTCCATCGCTGCAATCGCTCTACATCATCTGGTTTTCCGACGATCTCAACGACTATTTGAGCCACTGCCATTTTTCGCGAACGGTGAGACGATGGATCCCGCCTTTCGATTGTGACGGAAGCCTGATTTCAAAGATCCCATTCGACGGGATATGTGATCAATCGACGCATCGCCCCAAACGTCCCGGCGATGCTCTTTCGTAGAAGTATCCGACAAAGCGTCACCGGCGCCGGCGAGGCGTCTTCTCGGCCGGATTCAAATCCATCGCCGTTCGAAAGTCAACTGACAGCCTCGGATTCCGGTCGTTACCACGTAACGGAAACTGCCTGATAAGCGGAGATTAGAATCAGTCGATAATCGGTTTTCTGCTTTGGCTGCAGATTTCCGGAAGTGTACGTGGGAAGCCGAACCTATAGGCTAAAAAAGTTTCGCAGATCAATTGTTCATTGCGCATTAACACACTAAAGTACTGTTAGCTGGCATCGGGATACGATACATTCAGATGCGGCTGATTTTCAGAGTCCTGCCAGTTGTACCTGAATCCAACGCTCTGCACATCACATCCCGTTCAGATTTCGGCCTGATCCGATCTGTCTTTGGACAAAATGTGCTTCGCCGCATCTCGACTAAAGGACGAGATCATGCCGAAAATCCGTCGCACGAGGGCTATCCGGAAACGGCGCTTCAATTTGCTGGCTGACTCGGCCAATGCCGCGCACACGCCGGAGCGAAGCAGGCGGGTCAAAGATATCCGGATGGTCGTCGCCGTCGATTTCGAACAGGACTCCAGTTTCCTGTTTGAACTGAAACGCCGAGCTGCAGGTGACCCGGCGCAAGGGAACCTTGGCGTGATCGCCGGCGCAGAAGATCATGGGTGTCAGTGCGGTAAACCACGTTTGTACTACGCTGACCGCCCTGACGAAGGGGCTAGCGCGGCATCAATCCAGGCGTTCAGCGAGTTGCTCGCAGCAGGCTCCGTGCAGGCGGTTGCGGCAGATGGCTCGACAACCGAAGTGCCTGTAGTCGACACCATACTCGGCGAAGGTCTCGTCATCAAGGCGACCGTCGAGGAGCAGAAGCAGATTCAGCTGAAACACTCGGGCCTGCTTTTGCTCCCGAGTGCAAGCCTTTATCCCCAGATGGTCCAGATAACAAGCCTGAATGCAGGCGCGCCATTGAATGTCCCGGCCAACACAGGTAAGCGAATCGTCGTCAATGTCCGAGCGGATGGCGTCCCGTTGCCCGGCATCAAGGTACGAGGTTACCTCTCCCAAGCAAACTTCGTGGAAGATGTGACGGACGAGAAAGGCTTCTGTGAACTGCGAGTGCCGAAGGCGCATTCCGCGAAAGTCGCTGTCAGTGCGATACCTATACATACCTACTGGTCATATACGAAGGAGATTGAACTGGCGCGTGCCATCGGCGCTGTGGCAGATTTCGACCTCGAACGGCTCACGCCAACATGGTTGGAAGCTTTCACCCACAGAATCGATGACATGGATCCTGCTGCCGCAGGCTTGGGAGTCCGGGTCGGAGTGATCGATACGGGCGTTAGCAAAGACCACTCACTCCTCCACGTTGCAGATGGTGGCAGTTACGTAATCGGTGAGTTCGACAACCTCGACTGGGACGACACAGAAGGGCATGGCACCATGGTTGCCGGCCTGATCGCTGCACAAGGTGATGGCAAGTCAACGCCTCGAGGTCTCGCCCCCGCGTGCGAGCTTCACGCCTATCGTATATGCGCGCGCGGAAGCATTCGGGCCGAGGAAACGGCGCTCGCAAGTGCCATCCGGGCAGCAACAGATAACGGCTGCGATTTACTGAACATCAGTTTTGGCGGAACCATACAGATGAGCACCGTGCAGAGAGCAATGCGCGACGCCGCTGCCAAAGGAGTCGTGTGTATTGTTGCGGCGGGTAACGGATTTCGGCGGCACGTGAGCTTTCCCGGCTGCTATCCGCAGGCAGTCTCGGTAAGCGCAATGGGCCGGCTCAACGCATATCCGCGAACGTCCGAGTTTGTGTTTTCGGAAACGCGTGACACGGGCCACGATGAAAGAGACTACGTGTCGACGTTTACAAACATCGGCGACCAATTGCATCTATGCGCGCCTGGCGTAGGTATCGTGTCGTGCTGGCCAGAGAACAGACTCGCAGCTGGCCGAGGAACATCATTTGCAGCACCCATTGCAACTGGCCTGCTTGCCCGCATTTTGAGCACATCAGCGGGGCGTGATATACTACGGTCCGAACGAAATAGCAACAGAGCAGATCAGATTCGTGATTTGGCCCTCAATAGCGCTAAGGTTTTCGGATTTCAACCCACACATGAAGGCTACGGCCTACCGGGATCGAAATGAAACTGATTATTGAGACTAAAACAGGTTCTAGCATACCCACGTCCATGCCGGAGGGGGTAACTGTGCTCAAGCAGCTAGACAGCGCATCCGTCCTGGTCGATGCGACGCCTGCCGGGGAGCGCGCGCTCCGTTCCCAAGCCCGCCTCTCGGTGCGACGCCAAGCCACGATCAGTCCTGATCCGGTGGATGAAGGTCGACATATCGACGTATTTAAGGCGTTGGCGGACGCGCGCGCTCGTCGGGAAAAGCTCGGCATCTGAAACGCTGTGCGCGGGAATTGAATTTCACCGCTGAGTATTAGTAGTTAGCTGCTTACTTACCCCGCATTACCCTCCTCTGTCCTCAAGCCCGCGCGTACCGCCCCCCGACATTGCCACGTGCCGGGACAGGTTCCTTGCGCACGCGCCGCCGAGGACTCCGCCAAGCATCTGCCCAAGGGAGCGTCACATGAAAGACGGTCTTTTGCAGGGAAGCGGTACTCCAGAGATCCAGCGCTATCTTTCGCTAATCACCCGTGATGCGTCGAGTCCTCTCGAGGTGATCGAAATGATCCGGGACGCGCGCGATAATGAAGCCACGACCGGCCTGTCCATCGCAGACGAACATTCCGGGGCGAGCATGCTTGACGTGGCATATCAGGCTGCTCAGGACATCGAGCTTCAGCGCCAATTGCAACCAGCCCAGCTAATTGGTCTCGAGGCGTTGATCAATAGTGAAATACGCCCTGCCGTGGAGTTTGTCGGCGGAAAATTTGTTATCAATCATCCTGTCTGGAAGCACCTCTACACCAACGAGATTACCCGGAATCGGATCGAGTCAGCTGCGGCTTCCGTTGGAAGAATTGAACTGCCGGGAAATCGCAGGTTTCTCTATGGCGGCACAGGTTTTATCGTCGGCAAGGACCTGCTGATGACCAACCGACACGTTGCAGAGATCTTTGCGCAAGGCACCGGAATCAAGCAACTCCGATTCCGTGAAAACGGCCGCGCCGGAATCGACTTCGTGCGTGAGTACAACAGCCCCCCTGAAGTCCTCCTCGAAGTGAGACGCGTCGTGATGATCCACCCTTATTGGGACATGGCGCTTTTGAACGTAGAGGGAATTCCTGATTCGAGACCAGCATTGCGTCTATCGTTACAAGACGCTCGCGAGATGGATGGTCACCAGATATTTATCATTGGCTACCCGTCATTTGATGGCCGAAACCCCACAGTCGAACAAGACGAACTTTTTTCTCGTCGCTACGGCATCAAACGCTTGCAGCCTGGCGAGCTACATGGCGGCGTGAATGCCGGCAGCTTTGGCAAGACAGTCCGCGCCGCTGGCCATGATTGCTCGACATTAGGCGGCAACTCTGGATCCGCAGTGTTTGACCTCAACACGGGTGAGGTCCTCGCGCTGCACTTCGGCGGCTTTTACCATCAAATCAACTATGCCGTGCCGAGCGCGGCACTCGCTGCAGACAAACGCGTTGTGGACGCAGGTGTCTCGTTCACGGGACCGCCAACGATTGATCCGAGGGCCAATGCCCTCTGGTGGACGCGCGCCGATGCCGAAAACGAATTTCAACCGGACGATGAACCGGCTCCCACCGGCCTGCCGTCCGATCGAGACGTTAATGGACAGGCACAGGTTGGACAGTCCAACTTGACAACCCAAACATTGAATGTCAACTTGCCGCTGACCATCACGGTTTCCGTCGCAATTGGCGATGTAAGAGCAGTATCAATCAGAGAGGCTTCTGGAGCCGACGAGCAGGAGGCGCTTAGGGAACCGTGGCATGACGCAAATTACTCGGGAAGAAACGGATACGACGAAGCATTTCTCGGTGATAGCGACGCAGAGTTACGCGTCCCCCTTCCCTCGCCAGAAAGCCCGGATGAACTGGCAGTCGCCATCGACGGCAGCACCGTCCTCCACTACCAGAATTTTTCCATCGCTGTCCACGCGAAGAGGCGGATGGCGCTCTTTACAGCCTCCAACGTTACAAGGGAAGCAGAGTTGCGAAAGCCGCTAGCAACTGCCAACTATACGCGTACCGCGCTTTCCGATCTTAAGAAGGGAGACCACGAGAAGTGGTTTCTTGACCCACGGCTTGATCCACAGTATCAGTTGCCCGACGCCTTTTTCAGGAAGGGGCGTGGTTCGTTCGACAAGGGGCACATCGTTCGCCGCCAGGATGTCGCATGGGGAACTACTTTCGCCGAGCTCCGCCGCGCAAACGGCGACACCTATCACGCCACCAACTGTTCTCCGCAAATTGCCAATTTCAATCGATCAAATCTGGGCCGTGACAATTGGGGGGCCCTCGAAAATCTCGTACTGAAAAGCGCGTCGGCAGAACGGCTCTGCATCTTTTCCGGGCCCGTATTGCGTGATAGCGACGAGAACTTTCTGAGTTACGGCGAGGATGGAGCAATCATCCGGGCAAAAATTCCCTCAAGCTACTGGAAAGTCGTCGTTGCCCGACTCAACGGGGGTCTTGCTGCTTACGGCTTCGTGCTCGAACAGGATTTGTCGAATATCGCGTGGGAATTTACGGTAACCGAAGAGTTCACACCTTTCATGGCAGAAATCGCGGAGATTGCCTCTGCCGCGCGCGTCACGTTCCCGTCTGAGATTCTTAACGCCGATCAATTCTTCACTGCCAGCGGCGTAGAACTGGAAATGGCAGGAGTTTCCCGTCATTCTTTCGCTTAGTGCAGCCTTCGCGTCAAGAGCGCGAAGTCTAAATACACTGACACCAAGGCTGCATAAGCACTGGGGCGACGTCGGCTTCACCGATATCGAAGACATTTTAGAGCCAGAAGCGACTTGAACTCGATACCTTCCAAGTGGCCGCCTCGCGTACGCGTTATCAGCCTACGAGCTAAACGATCTGACCACGTGCTACTACATCCAAGCGAAACCGATCGAACCGCTCAATTAACTCGTCGATGCGCTTGGTCGCTTGCGCGCAGCATGGCGGACGGAAAGGTACCTCGAACAATGACACATGTTTAGCAAACAACTTGTCTCTAGCGTAGATTGGTAGGCCAGTGAATCGAGGAGAGGGCTCACCATGACACCGTTTGATCAAGCCAAAACCGAGAAAGCCTCGTCTGGCGCAGAGACGTCGCCACATCTGCGGTTTCATCTGCCATACAACCACGTTACGTCTACATTCGGCGACAATTGGTTTGCGTTAAAGGCAGAAGCTTTCGCACGTTTTTTCGGCACCCCCACCTTTCTTGTGATGCAGACCCTGATCGTCGCAGTGTGGGTTATATTCAACGTGAGTGGTGTGACAAAATTTGATGTTTATCCCTTTATTCTTTTGAACTTGGCGTTCAGCCTGCAATCGGCATATGCCGCGCCGCTGATCCTGTTAGCACAGACCCGTCAAGCTGATCGAGACAAGGCACTCGCGGATGCGGAAAATAAGTAGCCGACAAAACATTGGATCCGAGTGGCCGAGAGCAGAGACGGCGCTGTCAGCTCTGCCACGCCGGCCAATCGTGAGGATAAGCTTTACTGGAAGCGCGGGATGGTTGCTACCTACGCAGCGACTCACTCATTGGCGATTCGCGACTCGAGTCTTTCCCGCAGCCGGAGAAATGGCACATCGTTTGCATCGGGCGGAATCACCGGATCTGTAACTCCCTGCAACGAAATCGCGATGAGATTATCCGGACCAATTGTCCACGCCTCTACGACTGTCAATTGACGCTTGAAGAGCGCGAAGTCGCCAAGATTCCTGCTCGGTACAAGACTCCCTTTCTGTAATCCACTCGGAGCGAGGAAATAACCGCCATATCGCTTGTGTTCTGCGAGGAAGGTATCGAGCCCACTCCTGTCTTTCGGCTTCATATCATTTTGGCGTGCCACCGTTGCAAATCGACTCGTTGGTCCAGTGTGCTGGGAGAGGTACTTCTCACCGACACCGATTACCACGCGATAGTAGGAAGGGAAATTCCGGTCTACGCCCGTAATGATGGTTACTCCAATCCACTCTTCGATATCTGTCTCGCCCACGCGTTTTCGCCATCCACGAAATATCTTCTCGCCGACATCGAGATCTTGAAAGCAAAGGTGCAGCTCAGGCGGCAAAGCAGGATTTCCAATGTACGCGCAAGCTCCCCATCTCGCCTTTCCCCATAAGTTCTGGTTTATGGGTGATAGGACCCGAAAGTCGCGATGTTTGAAACCATCAATCCCAAATAGCGTTTCTTTTCCAACGTTTCCGGATTCAGTGGTCTCCTTCCTCTGGCCGGCTTTTCCCGGCACTTCACGCGTCGTTGGCAGATCTGGAATCCAGGCTTTGGTCCGACGAACCTTTGCCAAGACACCTTCCGCCTCGTTAGCCCAGTCCGAGGCCAGATATTTGGGAGTTTCGCCGAGGATATTGCACGTCGAGATGACCGAACGTGCCGCCATGAATGCCCTCTCCAATGTGCCACTTTCGCCCAATAGTGCGGGTAGCCATTTCTCAATCGACGGCATCTGCAGCTGCTCGAGCACTTGAGAAAAGAGGTGGAGCATCGCGGATTGATACCCCTCATGTTGAACTATGCTGATTGCCGGATAGTCCGATAGAGACACCAAGATACTGGTCTCGCCGCATTCGTGATCGACTACCGAATGACCCAGCGGTAGATCCACATCTCCCGCGTTACCGACGGCAAATTCCAGCACCAACTGCTCTCGAAAGGAGACCGGATAACGCTCGCGGTCGACGGAGGTCGATAATAGCGACTCCAAAAACGCAAGGAATGCTTCCGCAACTAGATGTACCGATAGGGTATTCTGTACGACTAGCTTAATCACACACCCAAACAGTACGGTACGCATCGGCGCAACACGTCCGGTCGCCCACTGGGAAACCTCCGGTAGGTCAGCGGCTGCGGGCTGCAATAGCCATCCAGACATTGCCCCGTTCATGTCCTCTACGTCTTCTTCGCCAATCTGTTCACGTAGTGTCTCGGCATCTCCCAGACTAAAGAGCGCGGCAATGCTCGACATAGGTAGATCCAACTTGTCGAGCAATGCTGGACTCCACGTTAGCTTTGGCCATTCCGCAAATCCGGTCCGCAAGACGAGAATTCCCAGAACGGTGTCCATAAGCGAATACTCTTCGCGCACGTCCTCAACCATATCGTTGGGCGGTGCAACGATGTGCATCATCGGCGCAATCCACGAAAGCCATCCCAGCACGCAAGGTATTCGGCCGAGCTGCAGTTCGAGCCACACCAGCTTCCGCAGGAGTGACAACGCCAAGGGCTCGATTGTCCCGTTTTTCGAGTATTGGTACATCGTACGGTCTAACGCCACGATGACATTCGCACGAGCCGCCCAGAGAAGTCCCGCCGACTCGTAAGCCAGGCCTGTTGCTCCCACTGCCCTTATGAACGTGTCTCTATGCTCCTCTTGCACAAGCAATGTCTGCGCCGCCGCACATTGTCGGATTGCGTCGTAAGACTTCCCTGCGCTTAATTTTTGCAACCCACGCCTGAGCCGCATCTCACCCTCTTTCCCACGGCCGACCCGCTTAGCACGCAACTCTACTGCGACTTCGAAGACCTCATCGAGCTCGTCGCCGCCATCAAGTACTTCGGACAGTTCTTCGATAATCCGTGCAACTATATCAGCCGGATAATCGATATGCCCTTCCGCTTCTGCCAAAACAGCTTTCATCTGTCTTAAGATCGAAGCGGTCTGTTCAACGTTATCTACAGACGCATTCAGGTCAAGGAACAATAGCTGCGTGCGCGCCCAGAGAGCGCTCGTTGGACGCATTGCGTCCATAGCCCATCGAACCAGACCCTCCCGCAGGCGCGTGGTGCGAGCGTCCCAGACCTCACGTTGACCGCTTCCGCTCACGCGGAGCCACGCTATACCTACCTGTAGCAGGTTCCCAAGCTTGTCAAGGTCCCAGATGTAGTCGGAATCCAGCGCTAGCGGCTCAGCGAGGTCGTACAGTCGGTCAAGTTCCGCATGGTCATCGAACCACCAATTCGCCGTCCATGCCATGTGGTAGTACGCCAAGAATCTCTGGCGGTCACTCTTATGCTTCTCTGCGAGCCGCAGGGCACGGCTGAAGCGTCCGTCAACTTCCATTCGTGACTTACCAAGCGCGCGCACGATGAGAGCGCTCTGGATGCATTCTTCGAACAACTGCCAGCCCGCTCCCACGTAGCGCTCTGTGTCCTCGATTAGCTTCTCGAGCTCAGCTAGTTCCTGTTCACGTTGTGTATCAAGCGGTCCCGTCTTCGCGCCTGCACGTCCTACGGGCGCGTCGACATCGAGCGTCTGATAAACAATGCTCCAGCGATTGTTTTGAACGATTCGATCGACGATCCATGTCCGATCGAGTATACGAACGTCCAAATTCCATTGCTTTCGCAACTCATCTTCGGTCAGGGAACGATTCCGATCTGAAACCGCCTGGTTGGTAATGAAATAAACGAGTGTGTATCCACGTTCCGTTTCGGCAATTTTTCGGACATCGGCCTCCACCTTCGGCTTCCACTTTGCCTTGGCACTGAATGCAAAGGCCCAACGCTCCGTCGCTGCGCGTTTTGGGTCACCTTCATACCAACGTTCTGCGATGGACTCCGCGACCGGATACGTCTCACTATCCGCTTTGCTGTCGCCGCCTCCCGTAGGGCCGGTTTGAGGTAGGAGATTCGGACAAAGCTCCTTCTCCGCAAGCCGGCGGCAGAAGTGCTCGAACCGTATCTCTTCTTTGCGCTGAGTCAGCGTATCCAGATGAAACTCAAGCTGGTTTTTTGTGAGCCCTTGCTCTTCTACGGATACCGAGTCTGAATACAGCTCCGGTCGACGCGCTCGCATAAAGCTGCTCGGACTGAGCTGCTTATCTTGTCGCGACGATTGTTCCCCATACTTTTCTCGCATCGACCCCTCTAGCTGCATGTATTTACGATTTCGTGCAATGGTAATTTTGCGGCTTCCCTCTGTCGAAAACGCCAGCCGCTATCAAAAGTGCGTCTGCCGCATGCTTCGACCTGCACAAGGCTTGGTGTTCGGCGGGCGGCTTCCGCGAGTGAAATGCTAGTCAAGATGCCAGTCGGACGTGTGAAGGATAAGCATTGCGAGTGCAAGCGTGAAACAACATCAGTCGCGCCACCGGCTTACAGCAGTTTTCCGGTGGCGATTTGGTCGGTGAGCTGGAAAGACTCACCCGCGACCGAACTCCAGGATCCGGTCGCAGAGCTTGTCAAGTGACTCTGATTTGGCGCCGTCGTCGAGCGCGAGTGCGAGCTTCGCGCCAATAAGCAATGGATTCTTGTGGATGTTTTTCGCGTTACCGTACAACGCGTGCGCCTTGTTTTTAAGTTTCTCGAATTGTTCCTCCCCCAACGACGCCCCGATTTCCGAGTCAACCGTTTGACCGAGATTGGTGCGCCACATGGTGAAGTTTCCAGTCCAAACCGTGTCGGTCGGCAATGGAACTGTCTCATCGCCGCCTAGCAATTTCAGTAGGGCTGTATTGTCTTTCACATGGTGAGTCTTGTACTTGTCATCGCAATCGGCGTCACCATCGAATATGACAAACAGGGGAATCTCCAGCTGCCTCGCGATAATGGCGGGACGGAGCATGTAACTCTTGCCGTCAACCGGGACGATATGGCATCCGGCCTTCCGGAACTCGTCCATGCGATCGTTCAGTGCCAGCCAAGAATGGATATATGCAACGTCTTCGATTCCCTCAACCAGGATAAGCTTCTGCGCAAAGAATATCTCGGACAGGGTGGGCTGCAATATCTGAGCGATTCTTGCCAGGCTTCCCTTTGCGGCGAGAGGTGCTTCACCCGTCAGTTCCGCATATTGGCGCCCAATCTCCGTCGGTGACGGTTGCGTAGCATACGACGCTTTCGTTGCCGAATCGCGACGTACGAGTCGAACGCTTTCGAACGAGTTGCCCGAAACAAATAACGGACTATGGGTGGTTACCAGAACCTGTGAGCCACCAGCAGCTAAGCTGGTTAGAACCCCCGCCAGGTGACGTGCCTGCGGAGGATGTTGATAGAGTTCTGGCTCTTCGCAGCCAAGCACTAGCCTTGGTTCGGTCGATTCACCCTGGCTCGCAAGTTCCTGCAACAACGCCAACAGAAAGGAACGTTGGAAGCCATGGCCGAAGCGCGCCAGGTCGCCTTCGAACGTGCCTTCGCCCGCGATAATTCTCGCAAACGGCTCTTCAACCTTTACGGACTTACCCGGATCCTGCTGCCAGCTTACACGCAGGCTTGTATCCGGATGCGCCCATTGCATAAGCCGGTTCTGCAACGAATCAGAGATTCCTTCCAGATCCCCCTGACTCTCATCAAGCAGCTTTTGATACTCGTCCCTTGTCTGCTGGGCGAGAGCGTTCAGCCGCTCAGCGAAATTGACCTTAGACCGTACCGTTCTTGCAAGTAGCCTGCCCAACGCGGTGGTTTTGCTTTCCGACTGCTCCACCGTCGCATCCTTGACAGCAGGAATGTACACCCACTGCAAATACTTCTGGAGGCGGTTCGCTCCCTTGCTAACACCGTAAAACTGGTCCTCGCTTGGAATCAGCGTGCATTTGTCCGGACGCTCTGCCTCAAAGCTCTTAAGGGCATCGGCCATAGCGCCGACACTACTGGCTTTTGGCAAGTCGAAATTTGCCTGGAGATCCGTGTATATCCTCTTCAACTCGTCAGCCTTAGCCTTATCGCCGTGCCGTCTGAAGAACTCCATGAACTCTGCCATCCCCAGTCGTTCACCGAACTGCACGACTTCAGCACGTCCGGACGCCGGATCGAAAGTTGCCTTTGCCGTGACTATCAGCCGGTCCTGTCGGAAATAGTCCTTGAACTCCTGTTTGGCATCGTCGCTCAGTTCGCAAAACGTGACGGTGATCTCAACTGGTTCTGACGTGTCTTTTCGGTGAAAGTCCTCGGCGGACAGAACGGTGACATCCGTAGAAACGCCATCCGTTTCACGGAAGAAAACGTTTAGCGCAAAAAGAAAGGTGGATTTACCCGCACCATTCGGCCCGACGAAGCAGTTGTATGGGTCGATGGCCACGACTGCGTCTTTGATGGTTCGGAGATTTCTTATACGGACAGATTGAATACGCATTGTGCCCTCGGAGATTATATTTTTTACGGCAAAGATTGAAGCCACTTCAATACCTATCGACGATATCGCTCGATATATGTCTTATAGTCAGATAAGCGTTTCATATGTGCGTGCATCGGCTCTTCGGCGTGACAACCGATACATAGCACGTCAAGGTTTGAATCACGATTGTCGTGCTTCTGTCCGTTACGATGATGTACGTGCAGGAACCGTGAATCAGTCTGTCTAAGCACGATGCTACAGGTACCGCATCTATAGCCGCGCTGCTGCTTGGTCCGCTCCGACACCTCAGGCCAGTCCTGTGCGTAGACGTTGAGCGGAGCAGTATCAGCAGAATGCGCTGGTTTTACTGCCATCAGGTCGCGTGGATATTTTCTGAAAAAGTCTGGGAGCGCGAACCCGGATACCAGTCGCATGCGATCTTCGCGCGACATCGCCATATCGAATCCATCCCAATGCACTTCATCAAGACAATTCTGGCATACGTTCAATCGTACGTGCTGGGTTCGTACATTATTCTCTATTACATTAACCTGGAAACTTCCGCTGTCCCCATTCGCAACTACATATCGGTCAAATCTGGAATTCCGACGCATCTTGTCGAGGGTTCGGCAGTACGCAAGATGATAGCGGGGCATGCTCTCCTGATGCCCAATTGATCCAATGTCTCTGATATAGAGCAAGACCCGGAAGCCCTTGTAAGCCAAGGTGCCGTCGTCAAGTACCTCGACCTCGTCAAAATTGACGTCGACCCCGGCACTCTCGAGCCGCTCGCGCACGGGGAGATCGATGTCCTTGAATCTGTGGTCAGGGACGAAGTTGGCAGCAAGCGGCGCTCGCATCTCCCGCCGCAGTGCGTTCAACGAACTCCATTCAAGAAAATCCGGTAGCTCGAAGCTCATTTCCTGGCCAGCTTGTCCGCTATAAGGTCCATCTTTTCGCTTGCATTGGTAACGATGCGAAACTCAACGCGTTGATTTGCAACCGGCGACCTTTCAGATGACGTCTCCTGAGATACTGGACGCGAAGACGATAAACCGTTCGCTGTGACATGCTGTACGAGCCATTTCTCGTTTCCCTGGACCGACGGAAGTGATAGAAGGTATTCGAGAGCACTTCTGGTACGTGCCTGAGATAGCTCCATGTTCTTAAAGTAAGCTGTCTTCTCATCGGTAGTGCCGGTCCACAACGCGCTTGTGTGGCCTTCAATTCGAATTTCTTTGACTGCGTCCTTGTACTGCCCTGATGTCAGCAACGCTACATAGCGCGGAAAGAACTGAGCAAGCACCTGCTTGAAGCGCGGCCGCAGCTCGGAGGAGCCAGTGGCGAAGAGAACGGTCGGGTCGTTGAAACGGATGGTCATATCGCCAAGTATCTCAGCGTTCCACTGCTTCAAATCCTTTGCGAATTCTTTCTGTAACGCGAGCTGCATGTCTCGTTTGGTTGCTTCATACTCTTTGACCACGAGCGTTGTCGTCTGTTCGACCCGCAGCATGAACGCAGCGGTGAGTAGCATGAATACCATCATCAGACCTGTCATCAGGTCCGCCATTGGTATCCAATAAGATTGGTTGCTATGCTCGAAATCCATCTCGACCTCAAGCGGTACCAGCAATTCGAACCACTTCTCTCAGACGATCTGTGAGCGGCGTGTAGTCCGACACAAATTTTTCTGAAAGCGATGCGAGCTGACGACCAAGCGTCTGGAGGCTTTTCGTGAGCTCTTCCTGCAACCCCTTGTCCAACGTGACAACGCTCTGGCGGACAGAATCCATTGAGCGAACGAGGCTCTCATTAACTTCAGACTGCGTCTTGCGAAGCGTATCGGTTAGAAGCTGCTTCATCTCTGACGACGAAGACTGCACCTGAACTCCAAAATTCTTGACCACATCGCTGACGTCTGCCTGCACCTTGGCAACCCCTTGTTTCATCGATTCGGTCATCTCGTCGACCTTACGCGAAAACTGTGGCGTAACATCTTTCATCTGCGATAGAACATCAACCATCGAACGCTGGGACTGGTCGATCTGCTGGTGTTGATGCGCAAGCCCCTTGAGCGTCTCCTCGAGCGCCGTCGCCGTTTGGGCGAAGGCAGAAGCTCTGTCAATGAACAGCGCCAGGCCAGCTGCGGCACTTCGCATATCGTCGGCGGATGCTTTTTGTAACGATTGCAACTTGTCGAGCTCTTCCTTGTACTGCTGCTGCCAGATCACGAGCTTTTCCACAGCTGCGTTCAAATGCTTAAAGTTCTCACCAAACTGTTCGTTGATCTGCGCGTTGAAATCGCGAATGACTTCCTTCAACGCCTCGATGAGGGCTTTCGATCCATCCTCTGTCATCTTCTGAGCAAACGTGTCAAACGACATCCGCAGCATACGCAACTCGTCCCCTTGCTCCTGTCGCATCAGTTTGAGTTGAGACAGAAGGCTGCCCTGTTCGTTACCTGAAAGACTCAGTTGAAGCGCCTGAGTGGCCGCGACTACATCATCCAGGGTGGCGGCCTTCGGGGCCCCCTCGGTCTGGGGAATAGGTGTTTTCCGGAAATAGTGCCGCCCTCGGATGACCAGCGAGCCGAACACTCCGCTCACGGACGCGAGGAAAGCCGTTTTCACTCCCTCCAGCAGGTGCGGCACGCTTTCGGATACATTTGAGGCGTCGAAGTGCAGCAACGCCATAGCAATCCCAGAAAAACATCCGAGGATGCCGATTGTCGTCAGCACCTCCGGACCATGAACGACAGAGAACCTGTCAAATCGGATAAACGCGAAGAATATCGTTAAGCCCAGGTTGACGAGTATGAATGCCATAGTTGGCGTATCGGCAAGCACTGTACTGACGGGGCCAGCAGCACTGGCACGCGCAGCCCATGCTATGCCCGATAGCAGAAGGAGAGTTCTGATTTTCATAAGTCTTGACTGGTCTCAATGTTCGTCGCGAATTCGCGCAGTTTGAAATAAATCAAACTCGCCCGCTGTTTCGTGGCCGCTCGGATGCCTCTCCGTAATTATGCACAGGCTGACGCATTAATCTATGCGGTCTTTCTCCCAATATATCGGGTTTTCGCGGCGAAACTTGAGCTGTCCGGCGCCGCCCGGTGGCGTGTCTGGACGCCGAAACCAGTTGCAGCGAGGCAAATGAGGGCGAGCCTTCGACGGACGT
The DNA here is from genome assembly GCF_002902945.1 of Paraburkholderia caribensis. NCBI lineage: Bacteria > Pseudomonadati > Pseudomonadota > Betaproteobacteria > Burkholderiales > Burkholderiaceae > Paraburkholderia > Paraburkholderia caribensis. Next base: position 82,282 of record NZ_CP026102.1, on the reverse strand, counting down.
ATCGCTAAGCCACGGCAATATTTCATCCGGCTTAACTTCCGACAGAGCCGGCGCATGGTCTCGCGGGCGGGCAGCTCATCTGGAGCCACTTGGGGGCAGTTGTCGCGTCGCCAAAGCCTGTCGAGGAGTTCTTGAGCAAACGCGAGTCAATCAAGCATAACAGCAAGCCGGTAGCCCATAGGTAGCGTGCCGGTTCGATCGCGGAATGACCGCTGCTTCTGTCCACTGTAGCTCGCGCCGTGCCCGCGAAATTGACCCTGGGAAGGATCGATCTCTGCATCAACGCAGAAAAAGCCCTTGTTTTAGGCACTTTGCTGCTTGCGCGGTGGATCAACCATTGCTACGCTAGGCCCCAGCTTAAGACGGCGCAGTAACGCAAGGCGTCGTGTGCCGTCTTAAGCGGTTCTCCAAACCTGAATAAGAGGAAGTCGATGGCAACGAAGACCGCAAAACCTGCAGCCAAAAAGGCTGCCACAAAAACTGCCGTGAAGAAGGCGGCGCCGGCGAAGAAAGCGGCGACCGCTGGCTCAACGCTGAAGCCCCTAAAAGAGCAGTTTACCAAGGCGTCGCTTGCGACCTACGTTGCTGAGCAAGCCGGTGTTGAGCCGAAGCAGGCGAAGGCGGTGCTTGCAGCTCTCGAAGAGACAATCCTCGGTTCTGTTCACAAGAAGGGCGCAGGGGAGTTCACGCTGTCTGGGCTGGTGAAGATTGGCGTGCAGCAGGTTCCGGCGAAAAAGCGACGCTTTGGCAAAGATCCGTTCACGGGCGAAGAGCGTTGGTTTGATGCCAAGCCGGCGACGGTGCGCCTGAAAGTACGCGCGCTGAAGAAACTGAAGGACGCTGCGGCATAAAGGCGGCAGTGCGGATTCTGGAAGCCCGCCTTTCCCGGCGGGCTTTTTTCATGGATCTGTCGACGTTGCGATCCTTGGCTGCACAGCGAAATCGCTAACTACGACACGGCGACGGTTGCCCCGCGAGCCTTTCGCGGGCGTGCCACAGCGTAATTTCCGACAACCCAACAATAACAACAACGATACTGTGGCGGCGGCCTCAGCAGGAATCACTGATGCCGTTCGGCCGGACCGCCAGCGAACATTCGTGATACTGAGTAGCGACGGCCGCTCAACCGTCAAAGAAGAATCACTCAAAACAGATTCGCAGACACCAGAAGTAAAGTTCCGGGCTCTCAGGCCGTTAAACACTCACAGGTTCTGCTCATAGTTCTCGGGAATTCGATGAACAAGCAATATATGTTTTTAGTAGCTCATCCATCTGCACGTACGGACGAGCATGTTGCAGTGGTACAGGAGAGTAACGATGTCGTGGTAGCCGCTGACAATGATGCACGGGAGATGACTCTGCAAGACATCCACTCGTTCCAATCTCTCCAGCGAGCGATGAACATCCTTGAGAGACTGGTGACAGAGCGCGCGGACGCTGTCGAAGAACAGCGCGCGAGAATCACAGATGTCCTGAATCATTTGCGACTCGTCCACTGACTTGCCTGGGAGTCGAAAACTATGTGCGGCGGCTCATCGAACGCTGCGCATGAGGTAACGACTGCGGGTGGAACGACTCAAGGTTGTTGAGCGCTGTCTTCAACGAGCAGTGCGGGAACCTTGGCAACGCCGCGCTGCACCAGTACATCGTATGTACTCCAACCCTCGAGCATCACCTCGTTTCCACCCGATAAATCGATTACCGGCAAGGGGTACTCGCCAGCCTCCATGCTTCGACTTTGTTCGTGCTGGTTGTAATACTCATGATCGAGCGCCTGGTCCCGTGCCATCTGTAATTGCTGATACGGTTTCTCAACTCGCTCAACCGTGTCGAAACGCGGATAGCGTCTGCGAAAATGGTTCGCGTCAGGCTCGATAACCACTATGCCCCCGACCTCGATGCGTTTCGTGCTCATTGCGGCTCATAAGAACTGTCGATATTCGCAACAGGCCGCCGACCGTACCACCCGATGCTCGGCGCCCATCTTTTGATATTCGACAGAATAGCGCGCCCTATGCGACCACCTGCGCAAGATAGTATCGGTAAGGGTCCGCACTACTCCCCTTCGCTCGCAATGTGCACAGCCGGCGGCCGATGCATATGCGAGGCTCTACTCTTTTGGTAGCTGCGACTAAAACAAAAAAGTCGGCCCTTCTCGTGGAATCGAGTCCACCAACCGAACTCGCGTTTTACGTGTGAAACTCTTCGTTACGCAGTAACGATACTGTGGTTTTTTAACTGGTCACCGATTGCCATTCGGCACTAAATCTGATACGCCCGCTGGCCTGCGACAAAAACCTGCGGCAAATGAACAAGCAAGGATTTTGCGACGCTCAAGTCAGCGATGAAGTGCCGGATCTGACGCGATAAAGTCTCGCGATCGCGCGTCCGGTCTCCGAACTGGCACGAGATTACCGTCCGCAGGTTCAGCGACACTGGAGGAACGTTCGCGCACATTGCGGCAGTGATAAGTGCGCGGGACGTCGGTTTACAGATCCCACGATGGGGTCGGAGGCCGCAACCGGGACACAAACGGTCTTTCGCTGACGGCTGCCAGCAAAGCTAACAGTGGCCGCTTGTTATGATTGCCGTCCTCGTACGTCCATCGATCATCGCCCCGACCACCCGTCGAGCTATGCTGTTCCAGCGCATGCACGGCATGGTACACATCTTCCCCAAGCACTAGCCCAGAAGCCCGGAAGAAACTGGCAAATTGCTCTGACGCTGCACTATAGTCGATCCACGTGTATGGCATAAAGCCGATGAGATAACGCCGCACAAATCGGCGCAAGTTGAAGTCAGGCTGCAGCCTTGTCACAGCGGACCAAGCGTCATGGGAGGAAAACCAGAAGTCACTGTTCTCGACAAAGGGAACACGCTTCGGGTGCATGGTGTACAAGAGGCGTGCCAACGCGGACATCCCCCAGCCCCATTCCATCGCCGCCTGCACGTTATTTTCAGATTCGACGCGATCCTGACCGCTAAGCGCACGAACAAGCTGAGCATCTATCGCCGTTACTACGTCCGTCCAGGCATTACTACGTGGCGATGCATCGCCATATGTGAGCTGAAGCAGTGTCACGATTCGGCGGAGATGTACCGAGAAATTACCTGGCCCCATCGCCTGAACAAACTCAGACGCGACTGCCGCAAGCACCCGGTGAACCTCACTGATTCCGTCTGTGATAACTCGACATAGCGCGTCAATCGATCCAGCTTCGAAGGTGAGACGTTTGTCCTCCCAGCGTTGCACAACGCCGGTCTTCACCAGATGCTCGATATAAGAGTCGACTTGCAGATGTAGTGCCCTCATCGTCGCCACGCTTTCGGCAATGCGCTCCATGGCCGGCAATGCATCTTTTAACCATAAAACGCCACCCTGCCCCTGCATCACGTGAATCCCCAGTACGAGTGCTGCGTGTTGCAGCGGTGCGTTGGGGTAGGCCAATATCAGCCCCTCCACGCGGTGTCCCTCGGTTTCTCGAAGAGCGCGCTCGGCGAGTTCGCTGAAGAAGTCCTCGTTCGGGCCTGCTTGTCGGAAATCAAACGGTGGCATTTCTTCGCCATCTAAGATCGCTGGCTGAATCATGCTCTCCGCGTGGTTGCGTACGAGTGTGCCGAAGAAACGCAGAGGGAAGGGTTCAGCAAGTTCACGCAGAACTACCGCGCGAGAGGCGTTCAATGACTCCAATTGCCATCCCGAAAGCCCGGCCTCGTTCAGTACAATCTGCCAGCGAGCCGATTCGTCGTAGTGTTCCGCATTCAACGTCACAACAAATCGCGCAAGAGAAGTACGCATGTGCGGCGGCAAGCGCTGAAATACGTCAAGGTCGGATGTCACAATTACGTACTTGTCACCAAGTGCATTCGCCAGCATCGCCGATAGGTTGGCGGGCTCACGCCGACCATCGCTGTCAGCCCAGCCATCTCTTGCGACTATTAATGCCGGCCCCTCTTCCCGCAGACGGCCTGCCAACTCGTCCAGACGATTCACCCGGATCGACGGACAGGCCAGATCACCTAGTTTGAAAGTGGATGCGAGGTGGTCGGCGAGCGATGCTTTGCCGATATCCGAGGGGCCGACAATAACAGCGCATCCTTGGGAACGCAGTATCGAGGATGCCTGTTCAGCGACGACTGGCGGCACATACCAAGGGCCCGGAGTTGCAACAGGCCGTGCACCGTAACGGCTCAGTGTTGACTCGAGCTCTGTGAGTGTAAAACGGGTGTTGCGCTCACCGAGCAGGCATTGGCGAAACACTTGTGTGAGGTCATCGATGCAAGAGACAACGCGACTATGAGGCACTCCACCCTTCTGGGTGAGCAACTCGCGAATCCGATACTGAAGCAATTCCGCATTTGAGCCACTGATAATATGGAGTCGACCGCGTAGACTCGATACGCTGTCGGGCGTGCCGCCTTTTAACAGTTCGGTGGGCAGCTCGGTATCATCGCGCTCCAGCAGGACATTGTCGCGCGCAAGGGTGCTGAGTTGAGGTTTGACCTTAGCATCCGTCACTAACGTGTACGACAAAGAGCGATCTTTCAGAAGCAACTGCAAGGCCCTAGGGCGGCGTCGAGATTCGACGCCGGTTTCCTGAGTCGATGCCCCGTCGCCGATCACATCCTTCAGTAGGGCGACTGACCATACGCTTGAGGATAGAGTCTTCATCTGGAAGACGTGGCGAATCGACTCTCCAAATGACGCCGCGACGATAGAAGACTCTTGATCTAGAGGCGACCCTGTCCCGACCAGTTCGGCCTGGAGGTCTTCCTGATTATCTGGCTCTATAGTCACTTCCGTGACTCGACGCGCGTCTAGCATCAGTATCAGTGTGACCCAGATAGAAGCGACGATTTGGTATTCGTAGCCTCGATATCCGCTCAACCCACTTTTCGCCTTCTCACTCATATGTTTCCCAACGACTGAAGGCATAACCCGACTCGCAGGCGTGCCGCATCTGCGCAACTACTACTGAAAAACATAGCGTACACCGCGAGAGATACCCGAGGAAAAGCTGCGCACAGTCGCCAAGCGCACGGAGGCTCTGCCCTCATCCCCGTGATTCTTGATAGCCCGAAGCATGCGTGATACTCAACTGTGTTGCTTTTCCAGACTGAACCCTACTCGGCTCGCGGTACGTCGAACACGAGCACAGTAATTGTCATCTCCCGGTTGGGATCATCTCGGTGGGCAAAACGAAACGTCCAGCTCGTTTCCGATCGTTCGGCTATTAATTTTCGGAAGCCCGGATGGGTCTCAGTCTGCGATCTCACCTTCGCCAGCACATCGCTAAAGTTCTTGTTCCGGTTGAAAATCACGACTGCGGCCTTGGTATCACGCCAAGTCAAATAGCCCAGCAGCTGGTCGATAGTTTCCAGGTACGCCTTTTCCCCACGCCAAAACTTGCATTCCGCGATGAAAATGTTGCGACCGTTGTCTTTGACCAGAATGTCTGTTTTACCCTCGAAATTGAACGTTTCTCCGGTCGCCTGCCCCTGATATTGCGAATTGAGTTGCACCAGGAAGTGCGTTCGAATCGCTTCCTCGTCGCTATGCTCGAATGCGGCCGGACTACACTCCATCACATGAACCATGTTGGTCATGATGTCGAGGATATTGTTGTAGTGATCGTCCGGCAGCGTCGGTTCAGGCGCGAAGCTCGCAGTATTCGCCGGAGGTTGTACGGGCAAGAGCTTTTTGCGCACCTGGGGGCTGGCATAGGTTGCAGGAGCACCCTCTCGGCGCTTCATCGGAAAGCCAAGATTGGCGACCAGATTTCGGTCCTTCAGAAGTTTCTGTTTTCGGGTTGCAATTGCGCTTTGCGCTTGCGACACGATGGTGCGGTTGAACTGGTCAGCAGATGCGCGAAGTCGATCAAGATTCGTCTGGATCTCCGATAGCGTGGTTTCAATCTGCTGCTTGACCTGCTCGGGCTGGAGGCCTGTTCCGTGAATCTGCGTGAACAGGCTACCTCCGCGAATTTCACCACGCGGGGGGTTGAGCGAGAACGATGTGGGCTGAACGAAGAAGAACTCCTCGTCTCCTGAAAACGGCATCTCTGCTTCAATGAGTGTTCCGGACACGTAGAACGGCTGACTTCTATCGGAAATGTATCGCATGGGATCGTTACTGACGTCCATCCGCGTTTCGCGCTGGTCAACCGTAATTGCCTCTCGCTCGATAGTCGGCACATCCATCCGATACTTGCTCTGAAAGTAAGCGATGAGTGCGTCATCCGACGTGTTCAGAAGTTTGTCGGCGTGATAGTCCTTAATTTCCGCATCGAGAGATCCTCTTTGATGCTGTTCGACGCTGTACCAGTCGACCCGGGAAAAAAGCAAATCTGTTGACCCACGAACCAGCCCTAACGACATTTTAGCCCTCTCTCATAGTTAGTAATCACCGCCACATTGTCATCGCTCATGGCCGCGAGGGCATGAAATTCCGGACGTGCGGCGCTCGACGCCAGCCCACACATTTTGTCAGAAACCGGTCGACACTGTTTCCTCCTCTAAGTCCGAAGCTAAGGCGCCGGTGGCAGGTTTCACTTATTGCTCGACCTGATACGATTGCAGTTTCGCAACGGCGGCCTCTTGCTGGCAGCGCCCCAGACCAATTTGAAGGGCTGCCTGTCGTAGTCTTTGACGCTCAACCTGGGCGAAGGCAGGAGGCGATGCAAAGGTCGGCCTAGCTGTTGAGCGGAGGCATTTCGGACGCGTTGAGGATCTCCGTGCACATACGCGGTCCTTCACCTCGACAAATACAGAATTTATGCGCAAAAAGTTTTTTGCATCTCGCGCAAAGACGCGGAGCAGAAACCGCAAAACGCTTCGCGGGCATGCCGGCGCAGCACGGCATCAAGAAATCTGCGCGCTCAGTTTCATTTGTCCAACTGTTCATAAACGTCGATGAGAGACGACTTTCCCAAGCGTGTAAAGGAGACGCTCGCGAAGAGGGTCGGTCACCGGTGCTCCAATCCGAACTGCCGTAGAACAACAAGCGGGCCGCACGAAGAGGCGGGCCGATCAGTTAATGTCGGGGTCGCGAGCCATATCACCGCTGCGTCCGTCGGTAGCCCACGTTATGACGAAACCATCTCGGCCCAGCAACGTTCCGCAATCGTGAACGGGATATGGCTATGCCAAATTTGCTCAAAGCTGATCGATTCCGATCTAATGCGCTTCACGTCTCAGCTTTTGCATCAATGGAAGCGAGACGCGGAGTTTGATGCGGACGTCGCATTGACGGGGCGGCATGCGCCGGACTACCTGCCGCAGCCGGCGTCAGCGGTTCACGCTCCCCTCCCTCGAATAGCAGGCCTCATCTACCATGATGCGAGGAGCCTGCTGGTTGGGGCTGGCTGGCAACCGCGAATGCGCCACCACTCACACGTCGATCATCCGGAAGTTCGCGGAGGCAACGTTCCCGAGTTTTGGTCCAAAGGATACTGGGAGATAGAAAATGCCTGGCCAACCGGGCTTGCTCAGTGCACTTTCGCGTTCCATGACGTCTACGGCAACTTCTTGACCGTTGTGACGTTAGGTGAAGAGCATCCTGGCTTCGGCTATTACGCCCAGGTCACAAACTGGTTCTTTACTAAGGAGCCGTGAGCCAGCTCTGTAGAGGGGCATTGCAGGCCACTGCTTGGTCGGCTTAACAGGCAGCATCGGCATGAGTGCCTTACACCGAATCCGGTTGTGCCGCGCTTCGCGCGACAATACTTATTCGCTGTCAGAGGCCGGCTTGGCAAACATGAAATGAATGCGAGCGCCCCTTACACTTCGAGCTACGCCTCGTTCTTGAGAAGCAGTAAGGCCAGTTTCCTGACGCCAGTCGCGTTCGCAGGTTGTTGACGCATCTTGAGCTTGCCACGCGCCAGCTCTTTTTTCGGAACGCGGCCCCTCCTACGTCGTTGAGATTCGATCTCTTCGAGCTCGCGCATTAGCATCACGAGTTCAGTGAACGAGATTGACAACCCTGCGCACAATGAAAACAACGAATCGATAGAGACGTTGGACTCCCCTCGTTCCAAAAGACTAATGAATGCTCGCGTCAATCCCGAACGATCAGCCAACCCTTGCTGAGAAAACTTTCTGTGTGCGCGCAGCACGCGTACGACCGACCCTAGCTCGCGACGAAATTGCGCAGCATCGTTCGACCCGCCGACGTTGGGTGGTACCAAAAGGAGCCCGATTCGGAGACATGAAAGTCCCGCAATCTTATCAAATTGACGTGCGGCGAACGCCTGCGAGGTTCCTTACCGAGATCTTCCAGATACCTGTCGCAATGCCAGGCCCGCAAGCTTCGTTCGAAAAATGTAAGGTTGGCTCCCACGCTATTTATGCACGGTCGAAAGGACACGGGCTTCGCGCTTGCTTCAATTGACGCACCGCAAAAGCCGGCGAGCCTTGTCTGGCGTACATGTAGTCCCGGGCTTAGCTGTTGTTACAGTGAGGTGGCCAGATGATAGGTATTCGCTGAAACCATTCACAACTTAGCAGTTTCGTTGCTGGCTCGAGGACAGAGCTGAGCGCACAAATTATATTGGTTGTGCATTCAAACAGTTTTCAACCTCACATCAATTGCTGTGGCGCAGCAATACGCCTAGCTAGCGACCACGAGAGCCCCGCTACGACTGCTTTTGGCGGCTGCCTTCCATAATGCGAAAAATCGCTCACGGGGCAAAACGTTTAAATAGGATGCTAAAAATTGGTCGCATCTTAAATGTGCGTTGACAATCATTCCGGACGCGGGCCGCCCTCTGTCCGATATTCGAAAGCACTTGTCTGAACCGCGCTGCGCAGGACACTTAGACTGCCTTCATACGCTGATTTACCCATCGTGAAGCAGCAAGCAAACCCTATCGAATCCGACGGTTTCACAGGAGCGGCAATGAAGGCGATCCAGTTCAACTCTTTTGGCGGTCCCGAAGTCCTCAACCTCGTCGACCTGCCGACACCCGCCGCCGACGCCGACGCCGACAGCGCGATCGTGCAGGTGAAAGCAGCCTCGGTGAATCCGAGCGACGTGAAAAACCTCTCGGGCCATTTCAGCCACACGACGCTGCCGCGCATCCCGGGCCGCGACTTCAGCGGCGTCGTGACGCAAGGCCCCGCCGAATGGATCGGCGCGGAAGTATGGGGCACGGGCGGCGACATCGGCTTCACGCGCGACGGCACGCACGCGCAGTTCATCAAGGTTCCCGTCGGCGCGCTGTCGCGCAAGCCGCGCACGCTCACGCACGAACAGGCGTCGGCGATCGGCGTGAACTTCGTGGTCGCGTGGCTCGGCGTCGTCGATTATGCACAGCTCGTCGCGGGCGAAACGGTGGCCGTGATCGGCGCGAGCGGCGGCGTCGGCGGCGCGGTCGTGCAGATCGCGAAGTCACGCGGCTGCAAGGTGATCGCCGTTGATCGCCACGAGCCTGACGCGGACTCGCCCGCGGGCCGTCTGCTCGACCACTATGTACCGTTCGACGAGCACGCCGCGGAACGCGTCAAGGCACTCGGCGGCGCGGATGTCGTGTACGACGCCGTCGGCGGCGTCGCGTTCGAAACGGCGCTGAAGCTCGCGAAGTGGCGCGGCCGGGTGGTCGAGATCAGCGCAACGGGCAAGCGGCGCGTCGAGTTCGACCTGATCGACTTCTATCACAACGAAACGCAACTGTTCGGCGCGGACAGCGCCAAGCTCGGCGTCGCGGATTCCGCGCGCCTGATGACGGAACTGGCCAGCGTGTTCGATAGCGGCGCGTTGCAGGCGCCGTCGATCGCGCAGACCTTTCCGCTCGAACAGGCGCGCGACGCTTACGCCGCCGTCGCCGGCGGCACACGCGGGCGCGTCGTCATCACGATGTGACACACCCGTTCAATCGAATCCGGAGACTCGTATGAAGCCGTATATCGTGTCGCTGGCGGCAGGTGTCGTCGTCGGACTGCTGTACAACATCGTCGATGTGAAATCGCCCGCGCCGCCCATCGTCGCGCTGCTCGGCCTGCTCGGCATGGTCGCCGGCGAGCATGCGATTCCGTTCGTGCGCTCGCTGCTCGCTCACGTAACAAGCTGATGCGGCACGCGACCGCTTACTGCATGCGGCCGGGCGCGCCGCCCATTTCGAGCGCGCGTTCGAGCAGCAGTTCGCGTTCGCGCGCATTGCGCGTCATCGATGCGGCGCGCTCGAATTCCGCGCGCGCTTCATCGTTGCGAGCGAGCTTGGCGAGCAGATCGCCGCGCACGCTCGGCAGCCAGTGATAATTCTTCAGCGAAGGCTCGTCGGCAAGCGCGTCGACGAGTTCGAGCGCGGCCATCGGGCCATACGCCATGCCGACAGCAACCGCGCGATTCAGATCCACCACGGGCGACGGCGCTACCTCGGCAAGCGCATCGTACAGCGCGACGATCTGCACCCAATCCGTTTGTGCCGCCGTGTGCGCGCGCGCATGGCACGCGGCGAGCGCGGCCTGCAGCGTGTACGGCCCGCTCATCCCGCCGAGCGCCTCCGAGCGGGCAAGCGCACTCAACCCGCGACGGATCAGCAGCGGGTCCCAGCGGCTGCGGTCCTGATCGAGCAGCAGCACCGGCCGTCCCTGCGCATCGACGCGCGCATGCATGCGCGACGCCTGAATCTCCATCAGCGCGACCAGTCCGTACACTTCGCTTTCGTCGGGCATCAGGCCCGCCAGCACGCGGCCCAGGCGCAGCGCTTCCTCGCACAGCGTCGGGCGCATCCAGTCGTCGCCCGCCGTCGCCGAATAGCCTTCGTTGAAGATCAGATAAATCACTTCGAGCACGGAAGCGAGCCGCACCGCGCGTTCGTTCGTCTGCGGCACTTCGAACGGCACCTTCGCCGCCGACAACGTCTTCTTGGCGCGCACGATGCGCTGCGCAATGGTCGGCTCGGGCACGAGAAACGCGCGCGCGATCTCATCCGTGGCCAGGCCGCCAAGCAGGCGCAACGTCAGCGCCACACGTGCGTCTTTCGACAGCACGGGGTGGCAGGCGGTGAACACCAGTCGCAGCAGATCGTCGCCGATATCGTCGGCGCGCGCGGCGTCGAGCGCATCGACGAAATCGGGCACGATATGCGCCTCGCGCGCGTCCATGTCGGCGCCGAGTTCCTCGTGCTTGCGCGCGTGCAGCGCATCCTGGCGCCAGCGGTCGAGCGCGCGGTTTTTCGCCGTCGCCATCAGCCATGCTCCAGGATTGTCCGGCACGCCTGCGTCGGGCCAGGTTTCGAGCGCGGCCACCAGCGCGTCCTGCGCGAGTTCTTCCGCCACGCCGACATCGCGCACGATGCGCGCGACGTGAGCGATGACCTTCGCGGATTCGATCCGCCAGACTGCCTCGATGGCACGATGGGTCGCAGCCGTCGTCACGGCCGGCCTCAAGACGCGTCGGCCGCTGGCATCGCGGCGTTCGGGTCCATGTACACGAGTTCCCAGATATGCCCGTCGATATCCTCGATACTGCGCTCGTACATGAAGCCGTGGTCCTGCGCCGGGCGCGCCGACGCGCCGCCTGCGGCGAGCGCCTTGCCGGCCAGATCGTCGACTTGCGCACGGCTGTCGCACGACAGGCAGATCAGCGCTTCCGTGCTCTCTTTCGGGTTGCACAGCGTCCTGTTCGTGAAGGTCTGGAAAAAGTCCTTCGCGAGCAGCATGGCGTAGATGTTCTCGCCGATCACCATGCAGGCGGCCTGCTCATTGGTGAATTTCGGTTCGAACGTAAAGCCGAGTTGCGAGAAGAACGCCTTCGATTTCTCCACGCTGCTCACGGCGAGGTTCACATAGATTTGCTTGTGCATGATCGTTCCTCGGAAGCTGGCAGGTCACAGGTGCAAGGTCAGTGGTTTGCGCCTTCGATCTTGCGAAAGCGTTCGGTCGACTGGCTCGGCTCGAAGTCGTCGAGTTCGAACATCTGGCGCACTTCGATTTCGCCGTCGGCCTGCTCGCCGGACGGCGCGGGGAAGCGCCGCGCCCATTCCATCGCTTCTTCGCGCGATCGCACCTGAATCACGGTGTAGCCCGCCACCAGTTCTTTCGTCTGCGCAAACGGCCCTTCCGTGACGGTGCGCCGGCCGCCCGCATAGCGCACGCGCCAGCCTTTCGCGCTCGGCTGCAGGCCGCACGCGTCGAGCAGCACGCCCGCCTTCTGCAAGGCTTCGTGATACGTCGCCATCGACGCCATCAGTTCTTCTTCCGGCATCTTGCCGGCTTCGCTGTCGGCCGTGGCCTTCACTAGAATCATGAATCGCATCGCCGTCTCTCCTCGTGGATGAACGAAGCCCCGTGGCGGCTTCTCACTTCCACGACGAGCGGCGCGCAGTCAGATCGACAACCGGCATCGTCAGGGAAAACCCTTGCGGATGCGCCGGACGGGTCGGCCGGCGCGCGCCGTCAGTACTCGTAGCACGGCGCGACCTTGCGGATTTCGATCGTGCACCACTCGGCGGCCGGGCACTCTTCGGCGAGCGCGAGCGCTTCTTCGTAGGTATCGACGTTCAGCAGAAAGAAGCCGCCGACCATTTCCTTCGCTTCGGCAAACGGCCCGTCGATCAGGCGCGTCTGGCCGTCGCGCTTTTCGAGACGCACACCGTTTTTGTCGGGCGACAGCGATTCGGCCGCGATCAGCTGGCCGCGCGCCCGCAACCCGGCGCGGTATTTGAGCATGCGGTCGTAGACGGCGCGGCCCGCGACTTCGCCGCGTTCCTCGCGTTGCTGGGTAGGTTCGACGATGAGCAGCATGTAGGACATGGTGACTCCGTGTTCCGGTTGTCGGGCCGCGGCGTTCGAGGGGTGCCGTACTTCGTGAGACGGGTGGCGCGGCGGCAATGGCAGCAAAGGTTGATTCTGCTGGCGAAGGCAGTCTAGCAAAGTGGCAACGCGGGCGGAAAGGTCTGCCGCGCGAATGGGCATTCCACTGAGGGAAATGGCATAACGCTTGCTGAACGACCTGGATCCTCAATCTCGCAGGAGCACGACATGTTGAAGCGCTATATCGTCCGCGTCGCAATCGCAGCAGCGGTCCTGGTGCCGTTGGTGAGCGGATGCACCGTCGGCGGCGCGGCAGCGGGTGGCTATGTCGGCCACGAGACGACGCATAGCACCGTGGGCACGGTGGGCGGCGCTGTCGCGGGCGGGATCATCGGTCACGAACTGGGCAAGTGATGCGGGTCGAAGTTGTTTTTAAAGGCGGCGATTTAAGCTCAATCGCCGCCTTAATATTTGTCAAAAGATGTCACTCGCGTTTTATTTGCTTAATTGTGAATATCTGTCTTTTTTTACGACTGCAATCTATTTATAACGCACACTATTTCCGATCGACACTCAATCAAATTAATTCGATTACGTCGACGATCGCAATTCGCCCAAAAAGTTCATCGACATTTTTGATCTATGACATACTCTGACGAAATCGCTCATACGCCTCAGCCCCATATTTCATAGGGCTTTCATCGCTATAAAAGTACCGATACGGCTGCACGCGCGACTACATCGCGCGTATTTTCCCGACATGACTTATCTCAAATAAATCATCACAATACTTCGTTGCCGTATCACAACAATTTAATTTGTACCAATAAAAATTCCAGAAATTATCTCAATTAAAATATAAATCGAATCAAACCCTTACCCCTTTCCTTTCCTTTTTGGAAACAGACCATTTCCGACTTAGATATCAATCGATAGTTAGGGTCCCTTTCTATACTTGCGCTTCCCCAAACCGGGCAAGTTGAGTGGTCTTGCTTCGTACAGGACGTGGCATGCATAGCTTGTCCGTTTGTATTCAAGCCTCGTATTGCCCCATGAACTGAAGGAAGCACAGATGAAGAAGATTCTGATCGCGACGGCAGTGGCTGCCTCGTTCGCCTCGGTCGCACACGCACAAAGCAGCGTCACGCTGTACGGCACGCTGGACACGTCGATCTCCTACACGAGCAACGTCAATGGCGGCCACCAGTGGGCAGTCGGCAGCGGCTCGACCGATGAAAACCGCTTCGGCCTGCGCGGCGTCGAAGACCTCGGCGGCGGCCTGAAGACCATCTTCACGTTGGAAGAAGGCTTCGACACGAACAACGGCGCACAGGCGTCGCAAGGCAAGATGTTCTCGCGTCAGGCATTCGTCGGCCTGTCGAGCCAGGCTGGCACGGTCACGCTGGGCCGTCAGTACGACGCGATGCAGGACTTCGTGTCGCCGCTGTCTGCAACGGGTAGCTGGGGCGGCGCGAATTTCGCCCACTACGGCAACCTCGATCACCTCAACAAGGACAGCAAGGACGCAGCCAGCAACTCGATCAAGTTCACGAGCGCCAACTACTCGGGCGTCTCGTTCGCCGGCACGTATTCGTTCTCGAACAGCTCGCAGTTCGCCAACAACCGCGCATACAGCTTCGGTGCGGGCTATGAAAACGCAGGTCTGCGCGTCGGCGCGGGCTACGCGCAGCAGAACAACCCGAACACCACGTCGGGCGGCGCGTACAACAATGCCGACCTGAGCAATATCGGTCTGACGGGCGTATCGTTCCGCCAGCGCGAGTTCGGCGCGGGTGCAACCTATGCGTTCGGCCCGGCGCTGTTCGGCATCGTCTGGACGCAAGCTCGCCTCGACAACGTGACGGGCGGCACGGGTTCCGTTCACACCAACAACTACGAAGCCAACGCCACGTACAACCTGACGCCTGCGCTGGCGCTGGGTGTTGCCTACACGTACTCGAACGGTGCGGCCGAAGATGCTCACTTCCACGCGAATCAGATCGGCCTGAAGGGCGACTACGCGCTGTCCAAGCGCACGGACGTGTATGCGCAAGGCACGTATCAGGAAACGAGCGCGCCGGCTGGCTCGACGATCAACGCAGTGATCGACAACGGCAGCGTGACGGGCGTTTCGTCGTCGCACCGCCAGGGCGTCGCATCCGTCGGTCTGCGTCACCGCTTCTAATCGAACACGAAGCGCGGCGGGTCGATGCGTACGATCGACCTGCCGTAAGCGCTCGGGCCCACGAGGCGACCACAACGGCCTCACGTTCTTCCGAACGTGAGGCCGTTGCCTATTGAGCCGGCTGAACTGACGGGGCAGCGCCACGAGAACCGTGACGCCCGCTCAGACCATCCGCTTCAACTCTTTCTGCAGACGGTCGAAGTTCTCTTCATTGGCCTTGACGGCAAACGTCTTCACCTGCGCGCACACGGCAGGCGTCTCGAAGACCATGCGAAACGTGATGCGCGTCTGCTCGTCGCTCAGCGCATCGAAGGTAGCCGTGACGCGGTAGTGCGGCCCCGACACATGATCGAACACGATACGCTCGGGCGCGACGATCTCGACGAATACGCTGTGATTCTTGTAGTCGACGCCATCCGGCCCGTGCATTGCGAAGCGCCAGTTGCCGCCCGGACGCAGGTCGAATTCGTGGAAGGAATGGGTGAAGCCCTTCGGGCCCCACCAGTGCGCGAGATGTACCGGCTCCGTCCAGGCCCTGAACACGAGATCGCGCGGAAAATCGAACACGCGCGTCGATACGATTTGCAGATCCGCGATAGGCGGAGTTGCGTCGCCATCCTCGGACATGAGACAGCCTCCTTCGAACAATGCCCTGCATCCGCCCGAAGACAGGCGGATAAATCAAGCATAACGCATTGGCGAAGGATCGCGCGCCTGCCGCACGCGGCACGGACAGAAAGTCGCGGCGAATGAGAGGGGCCGAACGTTCGAACGCCTAACGTCCGCGCCTAAAGTCCGATCAATGGCCGCTGGAAACGCAGCGCCGCAAGCTCAGACGGCAACCGACTCGGCAGAAGGCTCGGCGGACGGCTCGATCGGAATCACCCGCCGCGCCGCGGGCGCGCCGCATTCCCGCAGCAGATCGCGCAGGTCGTTGATGACCGGGAAGACTTCGTGATTCCAGTCGGCGCCTTGCGCGTCGTGTGCTGCCTGCTCAAGCTCGACGATCCAGCGGTCTTCCTTGAAGATGCGCTCGGTGAACCACACCAGCAGCGGCCACGCGACGTCGAGCAGCGCGCCGATCTTCGGCCGCTTGATGGACAGCAGGCCGAACGTGCGATTGGTGCGCTGTTCGCGATCGAGCGGCACGTAGCAGATCCACAGGTCCATGACGATCGTCCCGTCGGACGTGCGAATCCGCAGCGTCTGAAACGGATACTGCGTGCGGATCGTCATCACATCCTTGTGGTCGGTCCTCGTGTTCTTGCGGCTCTGCCCGAACACGAGCGCTTCGCCGATCGGCTGCTGCCCTGCTTCGCGCGCGAACGTGTAGTCCACTTCGACCCAGTCGTCGCCGCGCCGCCGGCCCAGCGAACGCGCGCGCATCTTGCCCATCTGCTTGCGATGCAGGAACTGATGGTTCATATCCATCAGGTTTTCGTGCATGAACGAGTAGTGGCAAGCCACTTCGCGGCCGAAACGCCGCGTCTTGTAGGCCTTGTCGGCCACGGAGCCGAGCGGGGGCAGCGGCATCGTCTCGGCGAGCGCGGCGTCGCCGGGAAACACGAAGATCAGTCCTTCGGCTTCGCGGCACGGATACGCGCGCACGCCATTCGGCAGACGCTCGCGGCCGAGATACGGCACGTCGATGCATTTGCCCGAGCAGTCGTAGGTCCAGCCGTGATAGCCGCAGCGGATAGCCTCGCCGTCGACCACGCCGCCGCTCAGCGGCACCTGCCGGTGCGCGCAGCGATCCTCCAGCGCGATCACCTTGCCCGATTCGGTGCGCGCCAGCACGATCGGCTCGCCTGCAAAGCGCACGGCATGCGTTTTACCGCGCTTCACTTCGCGCGACCATGCAAGGGGATACCAGTGATCGGGGTGAATATCGACGCGGCGCAGATCGCGCACGGCAGCCTTGGGAGGGTTATCGACGGGATTGCTGTCCAACGGAGCGACTACGTGCATGAATGAAGCCTCCTGGCACAACGGTCGGCCGGTCGCCGGGACCGAGCGGGTTTGATAGTTAGAAAACCGATGTCCGGTCAGTCTACTAGAAGTCGCGCCGGAGAATCATGAGGACTCGCCGCAGATAGGCGCGCCGGTAGGCATTACCGGACGTGCGCCGACGCCCGCCGCCGCGCCAAAAACAAAGGGCGGCGCCGAAGCACCGCCCGTCAGTTTTCGTTGCAACCGCAACGCTCAACAAGCCCCCAACAACCTCATACGTCGCCGAAATGCGGCGTAACGGCGCTCAACGCGTGACTTGTGTCGCGCCGACGAGACCCGACCGATGCTGCTTGCCCCACGTCTTGCCACCGCGTAGAAATTGCAGCCAGCCGAGCACGGCGCCCGTATGCCGCAGCAACTGAAACGTGAACGGCTCGGCGATGGCGGCGACGACGGCCATCGACAGGCTCGTGCCGCTCGTCAGCCCCGTCCAGCGGCGGTACAGATGAATGCTCCACAAATAGAACGCGAGGTCGATGGCCGTCTTCAGACCGATCACGCTGAAGATCGACACGACGATCAGGCCATGTCCGCCGGCCACGAAGCCGAGCAGCAACGCGAACGCGGTCAGGCCGTAGACGGGCTGCATCGTGTCGAACGCCTTCACGGGCAGCATCACCCGGCCGAGCGTGCCGTATCGCGCATTGCCCGTCATGTCGCGGTTCCAGTACTGCGTTTGCAGGAAACCTGCGAACCAGCGGCGGCGCTGGCGCAGGAACGCGCCAAGCGTTGCGGGCGCTTCCGTCTGCGCGTGCGCGTCGCCGACCACGCGCACGTCCCAGCCGAGGTTGTGATCGACGGAATAGCGACGCAGCCGGTGAATCAGTTCGTAATCTTCGACCAGACATTGCGCGTCGAAGCCGCCGACGGCGACCAGCGCGTCGCGCCGGAACGACGCAAATGCGCCCGACACCAGCAACAGGCTGTCGGCGCGCATCCAGGCGAAGCGCGCGATGAAGTTGCGCATGTATTCGTAAGTCTGGAACCACTGGAACACGCGCCCGCTCGCCGTGCGGTCGCAGACGGGCACGAGGATGCCCGTCGCGGCAACGAGCTTCGGCGACTGCGCGAAAGACGCGCGCATGGCGAGCGTGGCGTCGTCGGCGAGCAAGGTGTCGGCGTCGACGGTCATCACGGTGTCCGTCGTCATCACGTCGATCGCGGCGTTCAGCGCCAGCGCCTTGCCGCCGTGCGGCACGCGCAGCCACTGCAGATTCGGATAGCGGCTGCTCGGCGCGCTCAGCACGCCCAACGCGGGCTCCGTCAGACCGAAGCGGCTGGTCAGCAGATCGCGTGTGCCGTCCGTCGAGCCGTCGTCGGCGATCACGATCTGCGCCGGGCCTTGCGTCTGCCGCAGCAGCGCGGCGAGCGTCACGGGCAGCACGCCTGCCTCGTTGTGCGCGGCGACGATCACGCCCATGCTCGGCAATTTCGCACCATCCGCCGACCGACGCGCAGGCAACGAGCGGTGGATCAGCGGCCACGTCTTCACCGTGACGAACGCGAGCAGCAGCGTGTCGTACAGCACGTAAGCGATCCCCGTCGACCACGCGAGCGCGCCATGCAGAAAGAACGCGCGCGCGAACAGCAGCAGCCACAAAGCGGTCACGCTGCCGTGGATCACGGCGCTCTGCCAGGTGCCCTTGCGCGGGTTGATGCGCGGCGACGCGGCGGCGAGCGCTTCGCGTAGCGACGGCCTGGGACGCTCGCCCGCTACAACCGTGGGCTCGTCGGAAAGGCTGTAGTTAGTCAGCGTCGCGTCTTCAATCACATCGGTATCCATCACGGCACCATCCGCTTGATGACGGAATGACGGTCGAACAGCTCATGCTTGAGCGCGCCGCCGATATGCATCGCCAGCAACGCGTACAGCGCATAGCCGAGGTACGTGTGCAGCGCGCCGAATCTGTCGTGCAGCGGCTCTTTCACGGCGGGATCGAGATTCATGATGAAGCCGATGCGCGGAAACGGGATCACGCCGAACAGGTGCATGGGATGCGTTGCCGCCGCCTTCCACGCCGAATCATGCATCCAGCCCGACAGCGGCAGCGCGATCATCACGAAATAGAGCAGGAAGTGCGCGATGTGTGCGGCCATCCGCTCCCACGACGGAAATTCGCGCGGCAGCGGCGGCGGCCGGTGCGATGCACGCCACAGCAGGCGCAGCAGCGCCAGGCCGAGCACCGTGATGCCGATCGACTTGTGCGTGTCGATGACGGGGCGCACCCAGCCGTCCGGCAGCGCGTCGGCGGAAAGCCCGAGCACCACGTTCACGATGATCAGCACGGCAATCAGCCAATGCAGGATGATCGCGGTGCGTGTGTAGCGGGGCGCATGCGCTGGCGTGGAGAGCGTCTCGATGCCGTCTCGCGAGGCCGTGCGGGAAGTTGTCGAAGTGTTCATGAGCCGTTGTGGTTGGGAGTCGGTGGGGACGGCGAAAGCGATGTGCAAGCCGGCGGAACGACATGCAGGCGCGCACTGCAATCGTCTTATCAACAGAACGCCCGATCCGGCCGCTTTATTCCTTCAACGTGCGGGTTGCGGGTTTCCGTCGCATTTCCGTTTGTTTCGCGCGGCCGTCGGCCGTTCACTGGACTGGCCGGACGCGCCTCGCGCCGTTCACGCGAACTGGTCGATCCCCTGCACCAGACGTTTCGCAAAACGCGGCTCGCGCAGCTGGTCGAGCCACCACTTCAGTGCCCGGCCCTCCTGATCGCCGCGCCACGCGACGTACAGCACATTCGGTTCGCGCGGATCGGCGGTTTCCTTTTCGACGAGTTCACCGCGCTTGAGCAGCGACGCGACGCGCTGGCGCGGCAACCAGCCGACGCCGAGCCCATCGCGCTGCGCGAGGATTTTCGCACGCATACTGGGCACCGCGAGCGAAGTCTGCCCGCCGAGCAGGCCATACGCACGGCCGCTCGCGCGCGACGAATCCGCCACGACGATGCCGCGCTGCTTCGCGATCTGCTCGCGCCTGAGCGGCTCCTTGATGCTCGCGAGCGCATGCCGCGGCGACACGGCGAACACCCAGTCGACCACGCCCAGCTCGAACCAGCGCAAGCCAGGAATGGCGGGCGGCTCGTTGGTCGCGCCGACGATCACATCGGCGCGGCCATCGCGCAGCGCTTCCCACGTGCCGCTGAGCACTTCCGTCGTCAGACGCAGCTTGACGCCCGATTGCAGTGCATCGAACGCATGGACGACGGGCATGAAGGTCTCGAACTCCATGAGCTCGTCGGTGACGATCCACAGCCGGTCCTCCCAGCCGCTGGCGATCTGCCGCACGCGTTGCGTCATGCGCGACACGTCCTGCATCAGGCGCGCGGCCTCTTCGGCGAGCAGTTGGCCGGCGGGCGTCAGTTGCAGCCGGTAGCGGCGGCGGTCGAACAGCAGCGCATCGAAGCGCGTTTCGAGCTGGCGCGCCGCGTGCGACACCGTCGACGGAGCCTTGCCGAGGCGCGCCGCAGCGCGCGACAAGCTGCCGCTTTCGCGAATCGCTTCGAGCAGCGCAAGCTCTTCATCCGTCAACATGTGCGAACCTGTCGAATGAGATAAACGGAAAAATCGTACGGCAAAACCCGAACGCCGGTCCATCATAGGGTCTTGTGCCGATGTTCCGCTGCGCGGCTGACATCGCAGCGGCGAAGCGCACGGCGCGCGGGCCGGGAACGCGGGATAGAAGGAGCAGCGAAATGGGATTGTTAGTCGACGGTCAATGGCAGGACAACTGGTACGACACGGCATCGACGGGCGGCCGCTTCGTGCGCACGGATGCCATCTTCCGCAACTGGGTCACACCCGACGGCGAAGCCGGCCCGAGCGGCAGCGACGGCTTCGAAGCGGAAGCGGGACGTTATCACCTGTATGTGAGCCTTGCGTGTCCGTGGGCACATCGCACGCTGATCGTGCGCGCGCTGAAGGGCCTCGAAGACATGATCAGCGTATCCGTCGTGCACTGGCTGATGCTCGGCGACGGCTGGACCTTCGCAGACGGCCCGGGCGTCGTGCCCGACACGTTGAACCACGCGAAGTATCTGCGCGACGTTTACGTCGCCGCGGACCCGCACTACACGGGCCGCGTGACCGTGCCGATCTTGTGGGACAAGCATCAACGGACGATCGTCAGCAACGAGTCGTCGGAAATCATCCGCATGCTGAACACGGCGTTCGACGAACTCGGCGCCGAGCCGGGCGACTTCTATCCGCCGCCGCTGCGCGCCGAGATCGACGCGATCAATGCGCGCGTCTACGACACGGTGAATAACGGCGTCTACAAGTCGGGCTTCGCGACCACGCAGGCGGCGTACGAGGAGGCTGTCGTGCCGCTGTTCGAGACGCTCGACTGGCTCGAACAGAAACTGTCTACGCAGCGATTCCTGACGGGCAACCGGCTGACGGAAGCGGACATCCGGCTCTTCACGACGCTGATCCGTTTCGATGCCGTGTACTTCGGGCACTTCAAGTGCAACCTGCGGCGCATCGCGGACTATCCGAATCTGTCGGCATATACGCGGGACATCTACCAGCATCGAGGCGTGGCCGACACGGTGAACTTCGAGCATATCAAGCGGCATTACTACGGGAGCCACCGCTCGGTGAACCCGACGGGCATCGTACCGGTTGGCCCGGTGCAGGATTTCGGTGCGCCACACGATCGTAAGCGCTTCGTGTGAAGCCATGCGCTAGACTGTCCGGCGACATCGGCCAACAGCGCAGGAGACGCTCATGCTACGCAAGACACGCACCGCTTCCCAACTACAGGACGAGGTGAGGCGGCGCATCGAGCGCGCGCCGGAGGTAATCGAAGACGGCGTGAAGATCCGCGTGCCGCGCCCGCAACTACAGGAACCGGACGCAAGCGGTTGCAACTGGACGATGAAGCATTTCGGCAATGCAATTGGCTTCGACCGCACGGTGGACGAAGCACTCAAGGCGGTGCAGAAGGAATACAACCTGTCGGAAGACACGAAAGACCTGAACAGCCTGTTCGGCGACCCGAAGGGCTGAAGCGGGCGGCAAAAAAATCACGACAGCCTGCATACGGTTTCAAACGCCCGGCGAGGTTAGCTTTTGTGCGGGTAATTGAAGCGGGGGGCATTTGTTCGAAGCGTTGGCAACGCGTGCGAACAGATTCGGGCCTCGGGCAAGGTTTGAGGTGCATCACACCGGTCGCGACGAACCGTTCGGCTGCTCAGGCTCAAGCGATGGGCGCAGCGAATTTTCGGACTTGTTCGATAGACCGTCACAGAAAGCAGTGAATACATTGAGGCTTGTTCGAACTCGCGACCCCGCGCGGTCCGGCCATCGATGTAGTGCCCAAAACGGATAGCTGATTTCCAGCCCGCTATAAGCGGGCTTTTTTTTCGCCTGCAATCAGAGAGCACTGATTTTGCCGGCTCTGTTGTTTTCGTTCGCGTGTTGACAGTTATCAACAGATATTTCGCGAGACTCGCGATAGGTTTACCGCTCGGATAATAAGCAACACGAACAAAATGAATCAAAAGACTTACCGGCTCGTATTTAGCCGGTTGCGCGGTATGCTCGTGGCCGTCGAGGAAACCGCAACATCAGCAGGAAAGGCGGGAGAGACACGCGCGGCGGGCCGCGCATCGGGAGCGCTGGATATAGTCCTGTCGTTGCGTCAGCTTGCGCTGTCCGCGTTGCTCGCCCTTGCGCCTGTTATGGCGAGCGCGCAGATCGTACCGGGCGGTGCGCATGCGCCGGGCGTTGTGACGACGCAGAATGGCATCCCGCAGGTCAACATTAGCAGGCCTGGCGGTGCAGGCGTGTCGGTGAATACCTACAACCAGTTCGACGTTCAGAAGAACGGCGCGATTCTTAACAACTCGCCCACCATCGTTAATACACAGCAGGCGGGCTACATCAACGGCAATCCGAACTTCGGGCCGAACGATGCCGCGCGCGTGATCGTCAATCAGGTCAACAGCAGTTCGCCGTCGCAGTTGCGAGGGTATCTCGAAGTCGCGGGCAAGAGCGCGCAGGTCGTTATCGCGAACCCGAACGGGTTGATGATCGACGGCGGCGGCTTAATCAATACGTCGCGCGCGACGCTCACGACAGGCACGCCCAACTTCGCGGCCGATGGTTCGCTTGCGGGCTTCAATGTCACGGGCGGCAATATCACTGTGCAGGGCGCGGGGTTCAATGGTTCGAATGTCGATCAGGTCGATCTGCTGGCGCGTGCGGTGCAAGCCAATGCCGCAATCTATGCAAAGAACCTCAATGTCGTGACAGGCGCAAATGCCGTCGACTACAACACGCTTGCCGCGACGCCTGTTGCGGGCAGCGGCCCCGTGCCGGGTGTCTCCATCGACGTGAGCAACCTGGGTGGCATGTATGCGAATCGCATCATGCTTGTCGGTACGGAGAACGGCGTCGGCGTGTCGAACCGGGGCGTGCTCGCGGCGCAGGCGGGCGACCTGATCCTGACGACGCAGGGCAAGCTGATTCTCGCCGGTCAGACGACCGCGAGCGGCAATATCACCGCGAGCGCGCGCGATGGCATCGACAACAGCGGCACGACCTACGGGCAGCAAAGCGTCAGCGCGAGCACATCGGGCACGCTTGCCAACAGCGGCACCCTCGCCGCGCAGCAGAACACGACCATCAGCGCGGGCAGTGTTGCATCGACGGGCACGCTCGGCGCGGGCGTGAATGGCGACGGCACGATTGCTAACTCCGGCGACCTGTCGGTGTCCGCGAGCGGCGCAGTCACTGCAACTGGCCGCAATGCTGCGGGCGGCAACGCAATGCTGAACGGCGCGTCGCTCGATCTCGCAGGCAGCAGCACGTCGGCCAAAGGCGCGCTCACCCTCGCGGCGAACAGCGGCGACCTGAACCTGACCGGCGCAACCACGACGGCAGGCACGACGCTCAACGCGAGCGCGACGGGCAATCTCACGAACGATAACGGCGCGCTGTCGTCGGGAGGCGCGCAGACCATCACAGCGGGCGCGCTCTCGAACCGCAACGGACAGATCGTTTCAGGCTCGACGCTGACAACGGCTGTGACGGGTGCAGTCTCGAACCAGGGCGGCACGATCCAGGCAGCGGGCGCACAGATGCTGCACGCGGGTTCGGTTGACAACATGGGCGGTCACATTGCGTCGCTCAATTCGGACGGCCTGAGTCTCACGGTGAGCGGCCTGCTGAACAACGGCACGGGCGGCAGCATCGGCGGCAATGGAAACGTTGTGTTGCAGGCCGGACAGATCGCGAATGCAGGTTCGATTGCGGCCGTCCAGAACCTGATTGCAACGGCTGTGCAGACCCTGTTCAACACCGGCACGCTCGCGGCGAACGGCAACGCGACGCTGTCAGCCGGTACGACGCTGGCGAACGCGAACACCATCGCGGCCGGAAACGCCGCGTCCATCGCGGCGGCCACATTCGACAATAGCCACGGCACGACACAGGCCGGGCAGTTCACGCTGCACGCGACAAACCTCGTCAATCACAGCGGCAGCATCACGCAAACAGGCACGGGCGCGACAACGGTCGATGTGACCGGCAAACTCGACAACACGGGCGGATCACTCCAGACCAACGCCGACAGTCTCGCGCTTGGCCCCGCTGCGCTCACGAACGATAACGGCACGATTGCCAGCGCGGGCACGGGAACACTGTCGGTCGCAACGGGCGCGTTGTCGAACAACGGCGGAACCATTGCAACGAATGGCGCGCTCGACGTGCGCGCGGGCGCAGTCTCGAATCGCGGCGGCACACTTGCGGCACAGACGGGCGCGACGTTAAAGCTCGCATCGCTCGACAACAGCGCCGGCGGCTATGTCGGCGCAAAGACGGTATCGGTGACGGATGCGGGCGCACTCAATAACGCGGGCGGGACAATCCAGGCGGACGACGCGCTGGCCGTCTCCGCGCAATCCATCGCCAACGACGGCGGTTCAATCGCGAACGGCGGCACAGGTGCGGCGAGTGTCACGGCGACGGACGCAGTCACGAACACACGCAACGGTCTGATTGGCGGCAACGGCGGCGTGTCGGTCGCGGGCGGCAGCGTCGACAACTCGGGCGGCACGATCACGGCGGGCGGCGCGGCGTCGGTACAGTCCGGCGGCACGCTCGGCAACCGTGCGGGCATGATCCAGGGCACGGGTAACACGACGGTGTCGGCACAGGGCGCAATCGACAACACAGGCGGACAGATCGAGGCGGACGGCACCGGGTCAACACTGACGGTCACGGGCGCAACGCTCGACAACATGAACGGTCGCATCGCAAACACAGGTTCCGGCACGACCACGATCAGCGCCAGCGCGATCACGAACAGCAATGCGGGCGGCGTCGCGGGCGCGGGCACGATCGGCGGAAACGGCGATGTCACGCTCAACGCGTGGACGCTGTCCAGCACGAACGGCGCGCAACTCGTCGCGGGTCATGACCTGACGCTGAACATCGCGCAGCTTGCCGACAATACGAACGCGACGCTCTCGGGCGCGAACAAGGTCACGCTCAACGGCCCGAACGCAGCCGTCATCAACGCGGGCGGCTCGATCCACGGTAACGGCGCGCTCACGCTCAACGTCTCAACGCTGGACAACACGAATGGACGTATCGGCAACGATACGGGCAGCGGCGGCAGTATCGGTATTGCTACGGGCGCACTTGCGAACGAGAACGGCGCAATCGGCAGCGACGAGAACCTGAACGTCACGGCAGGCACGCTTACGGGCGACGGCCGAATCGTAGCGGGCAATGACGGAGCCGTGACCATCGGTAGCGACTTTACGCTGACGGGCGCAAACCGGATTCAGGCAAACAACAACCTCACCTTCACGACAGCGGGCAGTTTCACAAACCAGGGCACGCTTGGCGCGGTGAATGCATTGACGGTCAATGCTGCGATCGTCGATAACCAGGCGGGCGCGGATATCAACTCTGCGAACACGACGGTCAACGCCACCAACGCGATCACGAACGCGGGCCGCATCGAAGGCGACAGCGTCACGACACGCAGCGCGTCGCTCTCGAACGTCGCGACGATCGTTGGTAACACGGTCACATTGAACGCGGGTTCGATTGCGAACACGGGCGCGGCAGCAGCTATTGCCGCAGCGTCGGCCGTCAACCTGTACGGCTCCGATATCTCTAACACGGATGGCGCGAACATCTTCAGCCTCGGCGGCATCAACATCGCGGCGGACGGCACGCGCGACGGCAACGGGCTGCTTGCGAACCGCGCGAACTCGGTGACGAACGACCAGTCGACCATCGACGCCCAGGGCAACATCGAAATCGCGACACAGACCCTGACCAACACGCGCCCCGCGCCTGCCGTCGAGACGGTAACCACCGATGTCGAGACGGTTCACCAGACCAAGCGCGACAAATACATGGCCTGTACGCTGACCAACGGCGACAAGGGCTATTGCACCCAGGACATGTGGGACAACGGCTACAAGAATCCGCTCAACGCCACGTTCAGCAATGCCGATGTCGTGTCGACCGCTAGTGGCCCCAACGCAGTAGACCGCGTGCTTGTCGTCAACGTGAATGGTCAGCAACAAACCATCTACTACAACTCGCTCACGACCAACGGTGACGGCACGGTCACGGTCGCCTACTGGGACGACTACGACCCGCACGTCAACTACGACCCCGCAACCGAGTTCCCCGGCGACAACCAGGCGCACCACCACTACCAGCGCATCGAGTCGGCACGCGATACGACGACCACGACACAGCAGGACCAGGTTACAGGGCCACAGGCGCAGCAGGCGCAGGTCATGGCGGGCGGCAACCTGGTCCTTGCCAACGTCGGCACGCTGAACAACAGCTTTAGCGCCATCGGCGCGGGTGGTGCGATCCAGATCGGCAGCAGCCAGGCGGACGGCGGCGCGGCGAGCGGCAGCTACGGCGGCACGACCGTCAACAATACCGGACAGACGCTGTACCAGTATCAGAAGCAGGACATCGTATCGACCTATGCGTGGAACGAGGACATTTCGCGCGACGTCGGTCAGGTGGTCCAGCCCACTGTGATCCTGGCGCCGGTTGCCATCGGTGGCCTGGGCGGCACGATCATCGCGAACAACGCGGTGCAGATCAACGCAACCGACATCAACAACACGAATGTCACGGCGGCGAACTCGGCCACGGGCGCAACGGGCGGCACGCTCGGCGCGAACGGAACGGTGGGCGGCATCACGGGCGGCGGCGCGCAGACTGTGAATCTTTCAACGGGACAGACGCAGACCATCAACGCGCCGCAATCGGTCACGGGCCCGACAGGTTCGCTGAATATCGCGTTGCCGAAAAGCGGCCTGTACACGTTCAATATGGCACCCGGCGCGGCGTATCTGATCGCAACCGATCCACGCCTGACCAGCTACACGAGCTTCATTTCGAGCGACTACCTGCTCAAGCAACTCGGCTACGACCCGTCGACGGTCGAAAAGCGCCTGGGCGACGGGCTGTATGAAGCACAGTTAATCCGCAATCAGGTCACGCAACTGACGGGCCGCGTGTACCTGCAAGGCTATACGAACAACGAGGACGAGTATCGCGCGCTGATGGACAACGGCGCGAACGTCGCGAAGGAATTCAGCCTGGAACCCGGCATTGCGCTCACGGCCGCGCAGATGGATGCGCTGACGAGCGATATCGTCTGGATGGTGAACCAGACCGTGACGTTGCCGGATGGCAGCACGCAAACCGTGCTCGCACCCGTCGTCTATCTCGCCCATACGCATGCGAACGACCTGCAACCGACGGGCGCGCTGATTACGGCCGACGATGTCGAGATTCACGCGACGGGCAGCGCGACCAATTCGGGCGTCATCAAAGGGGGCACGCAGACGGTCATCAGCGCGACGAACATCGTCAATCGCGGCGGTTCGATTGGCAGCAGCACCGATAACGGGACGACGGTGGTTTCGGCGACCAACGATGTCGTCAACGCATCGGGGCGCATCACGGGCAACCGGGTTGCGGTGCTTGCGGGTCACGATATCGTCAACACGACACTGGTCGATACGGTCGGCGTGAGTTCCACGGTAGGCAACAGCAAGGTCACGCAAACGCTGATCGACGCACAGGGCACGATTGTCTCGACGGGCGACATGGTGATCGCGGCGGGTCACGACCTGAACGTGCATGGCGCGAACATCGCGGCGGGAGGCAATGCGCAGATTGCAGCGGGCCACGATATCAACATCGACACCGTCGAGTCGCACACGTCGCAGCGGATCACGAAGAACGCCGACAACTTCATGCACGCCGATACGACGCTGAACCAGACGAGCGGCATCAGTGCAGGCGGCAGTCTGGCGATGCAAAGCGGCAACGACATGACGTTCAAGGGCGCGTCGGTCAGCGCCGGAGGCGATATGGCGGTTGTGGCAGGCGGCAACCTGACGGCGACAACGGTGACGAACACGGTCCACCGAGACGATGTCACGCGCGGCGACAAGACCCGTAGTGGCGAAGATCGCAGCTACGACGAGCAGGCGGTGGGAACGTCGTTCAGCGCGGGCGGCAACGGCACACTCGCTGCGCTCAGTGCGGATACGTCGAAAGGTAACGTGACGCTCACAGGTTCGTCTCTCTCGACGGGCACGGGCGCGGCGACCATCGCGGCCACGGGCAACGTCGATATCAACGAGGCACGCGAGGAACACGACAGCTATTCGGCCGTCGAGTTCAAACGTGGCAGCTTCGTACATGGCTCGACGACGGACCAGATGCAGGACACGCAGGCCAATATCGGAGTCGGCAGTACGGTGTCGGGCAATACGGTGAACGTCAGCGCGGGTAAGGATCTGACCGTCAAAGGCTCGACTGTCGCGGGAACGAACGACGTGACGCTGAATGCGGCCGGAAGCGTGAACATCACCACGTCGCAGGATACGCAGAACGCGTCCAGCTACTACCAGAAACACGAGTCTGGCCTCGGCACAGGCGGCGGCATTGGCATATCGGTCGGTAGCAAGACGCAGACGGATACGACCCATGACGCGACGGTGACGAACAACGGCAGCACGGTCGGCTCGCTCAATGGCAGCCTGAACATCGTCGCGGGCAACGATCTGCACGTCACGGGCAGCGACCTGGTCGCGGCAAAAGACGTGACGGGCACGGGCGCGAACGTGACGATTGATTCGGCACTCGACACGGTGCACCACGACGAGACGCACGAGGTCAAGCAAAGCGGGTTCACGCTCGCAATCAAGGCTCCTGTGATCGACGCCGTTTCGAACACGGTTGACCAGGCGCGCGCGGCAAGTCGCAGCCAGGATGATCGCGCGGCAGCGCTGCACGGTATGGCAGCAGCAAGCGGCGCAGTCGATTCGCTTGGCGCAGCAGGTGCGGCGTTGGGTCAACTCGCCAACGGTCAGACGCCGTCAGCGAAGATCGAACTCAGCTACGGCAGCAGCCACAGCAAGAGCACGTACACGGAGAACAGTACGACGAACCGGGGTTCGAGTGTGACGGCTGGTGGTACGGCCGCATTCGTCGCGACAGGCAATGGACAGGCCGGAAGCGGCAACATCACCATTGCCGGTTCGAACGTCAACGCGAACGATGTGATTCTTGCTGCAATGAACCAGGTCAATCTCGTCAACACGACCGATACGGATTCGACGCGCAGCACGAACCAGTCGAGCAGCGCGAGCGTAGGCGTGTCGTATGGCTTCGGCCAGGGCTCAGGCGGCTTTGGCGTCGACGCGTCGGCGTCGAAAGCAAAGGGTAACGCGAACAGCGACGCCGCGATGCAGAACAATACGCATGTGACGGCGGCGAATATCGCGACGATCATCTCGGGCGGCGATACGAACATCATCGGCGCGAACGTGAACGGCCGTCAGGTGAATGCCGATGTCGGCGGCAACCTGAACATCGCGAGCGTGCAGGACACGATGGCGAGCAACGCGCATCAGGAAAGTATGGGTGGCGGGTTCAGCATCAGTCAGGGCGGCGGCAGCGCGAGTTTCAGTCACACCAACGCAAATGCTAACGGCAGCTATGTGGGCGTGAACGAGCAGGCAGGTATCCAGGCGGGCGACGGCGGATTCAACATCAACGTCAAGGGCAACACCGACTTGAAAGGCGCGATCATCGCGAGCGATGCGGAAGCGTCGAAAAACAACCTGACGACGGGGACGCTCACGTATTCCGACATACAGAACCAGTCCAGCTACAACGCACATTCCAGCGGGTTCAGTGCAGGCGCGACGACGGGCGACGGCGGCTCGAACTACAGCACGCACGGCCCCACTTCTGGCAAGAATGCGGGCGGCGGTGCGCCGATGTTGAGCCAGAACGACAGTGGCAGCGATAGCGCTACTACGCGTAGCGCGATTAGCGCGGGTACGATCAACGTCACGGACAGCGCGCATCAGACGCAGGACGTGGCGAGCCTGAACCGCGATACGTCGAACACGAACGGCACTGTCGCAAAACTGCCGGACGTGAACAACATACTGAACAACCAGGCTGACATGATGGCGGCGGCGAGCGCGGCAGGCGAAGCGGTGTCGCGGCGCGTGGGCGACTTCGCCGATTCGAAACTCAAGGAAGCACAGGCAGCTGGCGACCAGGCTGGCGTCGACGCGTGGAAGGAAGGCGGCACGGCGCGGGCGGAAATGCAGGCGGCGGGCGCGGCACTCGTGACGGGGCTGGCAGGCGGCAACGCGCTCGGCGGCGCGGCCGGTGCGGGCATCGCGTCGATTGCGGCGGGCAAGTTGAACGAACTGAGCGGCGCGATTGCCGGTTCGAACCCGACCGGCAATGCAGGCATGAACGAAGCGCTCGGCAACATCGTGGCGAACGCGGTTGCTACTGGCGCGGGCGCGGCGGTCGGCGGCAATGCGGGCGCATTCTCGGGCTACAACGTAGACCGATACAACCGGCAGCTGCACCCGGAAGAAAAAACAGTCGCCAAACAACTTGCAGACAAGAGTGGTGGAAGATACACGGAACAGCAGATTGAGCAGCAAATGGGTCAAATGAATTTGACTACAGGAAGTCAGACTGAGCTAGGCAGCGTCCGTGTTGCAGTGGGTGACCAGCCGAACGATGGAACAACATGGGTTCCGTACGGCATCAATCAGGCTGGACAACAGGTGTGGACGCAGTCGTTGCCTTCTGGCGATGCCGATCTACAAAGCTACATCACAAAGAATGCGTCTGGTCTCAAATACGATTCGACAACCAAGGCTTACACACAATACTCTGCTGGAGTCTCAGGAACTGTGATGCTTCCCTTCGTCGGTGCTGGTGGTGGAGTTAGCGTTGGCCTGCAAACCGATGGGACGTTGGGAGGAACTTCGCCGTTCATCCAAGTTCAAGCGAATGGCATGGCAAGCGCAGGTGCCTACGCAGGTGTAGGAGGTGGCGTTGGGATCGGTCACAGTAACGGGCCAATGACTACTGGTAGCACTACGAATGGGTATGCGGAACTCGATGCCGGATTTGGAGCATCCGGCGGTGCCAATTTCGCCATCAACGACGATGGCACTATCGGGGGCATTGGGGGCGCTGCACCTTTGAAAGTCTTCCCAGGTGCGGGCTTTGGCGCTGGCATAGGCGCGGGTAAATCCACGTCGTCGACATTCGTTATCCCATCAATAAACGACATTCTTGGACGCAAACAATGAAACCACGGATCGTCCACATAGCCGCTTATCTTGGTGAACTTGCGACCGCTTACGCGCTTGCTTTTTGCTTTGTCTACTTTGTGGACACCTCGAAGGCGACTTTCCAGGCTGGCCTGGCGCTTTTTTTTGTTTCGTGTGCTTGCTTGATAGGCCGTCCGTTCATGCCGCACGCGCTATTCAAATGGCTGGCCCGTCCTGCCGTGGCACTGATGTCAATTGTCGTATTGGGATTTGGCACGTTCGGAACCCAGGAACCGGATCTGACAATCTTGGCTCCGGGAGTTGGGCTGTGTCTTTTGGGGGCGGCGTTCGCCGATCGAGTCGAGCGTTCACGCACGCGGAAGTAGTTGGGGCAAATTGAATCTATGAAAATCAGAAAGAGGCTGGCGGCTTTGCCGCTCACAGCCCTGGTCACACTCGCGTCCGCACAACGCGCGCCGTCGCCGACAGATGCGGCGGCGGCAGCACGCGCGAACGCCGAACAGAACCAGCAACTACAGCAGCAACGCGACGCACAGCAGCGCGAGCAGACCGTGAACGCACCCGCCGTGCGCTCGACCGTACCAACGGCCGGGGTGTATCCCGACCTTCCACACGAATCGCCGTGCTTTCGCATCGACACGTTCGCGCTCGACGTGCCCGCCACACTGCCCGATGTGGCGCGTAAGCATGGCGCGTCCAATCTCCCGCTCGATCCTTTCTGGTTCGCGCGCGAATGGCTCGACCATTACAAGGGCGAGTGCATCGGCAAGGCCGGACTCGACATACTCACAAA
Organism: Paraburkholderia caribensis; assembly: GCF_002902945.1. Classification (NCBI taxonomy): domain Bacteria; kingdom Pseudomonadati; phylum Pseudomonadota; class Betaproteobacteria; order Burkholderiales; family Burkholderiaceae; genus Paraburkholderia; species Paraburkholderia caribensis. The sequence goes on along the minus strand of NZ_CP026102.1, from coordinate 49,917 downwards.
GGGACTGCAACAGACGATCCTGTCACGCGGCTACGTGACGACGCGCGTGCTGTTGCCTGAACAGGATTTATCAACGGGCACGCTGAAAGTCGCCCTAGTCCCGGGTGTCGTGCGTCATGTGCGCTTTGCCGATCCCGACACGCGCGGCACATGGAAATCTGCGTTTCCCGCACGCGACGGCGACCTGCTGAACCTGCGCGACCTTGAGCAGGGACTGGAGCAGATGAAGCGCGTCGCGTCGCAGGACGTGGACATGAAGATCGAACCGACCGACACGCCGGGCGAAAGCGACATAGTTCTGAACGTCAAGCACTCAAAGCCCTGGACGTTTGTCGTGTCGGCCGACAACTCCGGCACGGACGCGACGGGCAAATGGCAAGGCAACGTAAGTCTCGGCATCGACAACCTACTCGGCCTGAACGACGTGTTCATGGTCGGCGCGAACCAGGACCTGTCGTTCGGCAACAAGACACTCGGCTCGCACGGCTTCAACGGCTCGTATTCGGTGCCGTGGGGCTACTGGACAGCGACGCTGTCTGGCAACACGAATACCTATTACCAGAACATTGCCGCCGTGAACCAGACGTTTGTCTCCAGCGGCAACTCGCAGACGGCTGCGTTCAGGCTCGCGCGCGTGCTCTCGCGCAGCCAGAGCGACGTGCTCGGCGCATACGTCCAGCTTTCGAAGCGCTTCGGCGAGAGCTTTATTGAAGGCACAACCATCCCTATTCAGGACCGCAACAACACGTTTATCGAGTTAGGCGCAACTGACCGCCATTACTTCGGCGGCGCACAGTTTGATGGGACACTTGCCTATCGCCAGGGCATTCACGGCCTCGGCGCAACAGGCGACCCGAACCCTAACCTGTACAACCCAGGCGACCAGGCGACGCAACACCCGACCTACCTCTACAAGATGGCGGCGCTCGACGCAAACCTGTCGATACCGTTTGCCATTGCGTCACAGAATTTTCGCTATGTGACGACATTCCACGGCCAGTACACCAACGATCTGCTGTTCTACATCGACGACCTGACCATCGGCAGCCGGTACACAGTGCGCGGCTTCGACGGCGAAACGATGCTCGCGGCAGAGAAAGGGTTTTACTGCCGCAACGAACTGCAATGGCCCGTGTTTCAGACGGGACAAACGCTGTATGCGGGAGTCGACTACGGACGAGTGTTCGGGCCGAACACGGCGATTCTGGCGGGCACCCAGCTCGCAGGCGCTGTAATTGGCATTCGCGGCGGCATACCGGCGAAGTATGCGGGATTCTCGTATGACCTGTTCGCGGGCACGCCCATCTATAAGCCGGCCGGATTTCCCACTTCGCGGGTGACGGTCGGCGCGCAGGCAACGATGCAGTTCTGATTACAAGTTAATCCAACGGGCACAAAACGGCCCACTTTATCAGGGAGATAGCCATGTATAAAGTTAGTACTCTGAAACGCTTTGTCACACACAAGGGCGTGAAAGCAGCAACACTATTGCTCGCAATCACGCTCGCCGCATGCGGCGGCGGTAGCAGCGGCAATCCGTCGTCCGTGACCAATTCGGCCGCGACGCCCTCGGGCGCATCGGACGCTTCGACGCCGACGCCATCGGCTAACGCGAGCTTCTTCGACAGCATATTTCTCGACGGCAGCGGCGCGGGCTACTACCAGTTCGGTGCGAATCTGCGGCCTGGCAGTTCGACGCCGCTTGCCACAGGCCGGACCCGCTTCTTCGTGACGGGCGAATCGGACCTGAATTTCAGCCGGTCGATTGACATCATTCTCGGCGCTTACGGGTCGGATCTGGACTATGGCTACATCACGGCGGAAGGTCTGTTCACTTCGCGCAATCCGAATCCGAGCGATATCGGCACGTACTCGAAAATCTTTCAGCGGCTGGCCCAAGGCTACCAGTTGGGCATGCGAGGAACGTCGACCGCGCTGTATGAAGTGACGCTGACGGTCCAGGACGTGGCTGGCCAACCGGTCAGTGACGTGGTACGTCGGGAAGAAGCAGTCGGTAATGGACTGCGGAGTCTGCTGTCATCGGACGGCGCAATCATGCCAGCGGGTTCGCAGACCTACGTGCAGAGTGGAAAGGTACTCGTTCAGCACATTACTTTCGACGAAACCAATTCCGTCACTGGCCCCAGTTCCGGCTCGCTGGAGCAGATGCAGGCGAGCGTCGGCGGCACAATCCAGACCTTGGGCGGTTATCGCTACCTGATCGGCAACGGCAGCCAGTCGGTCTATGTCGAATACAACGGCACACTTCACGATGGCTGGCTGTACAACGCGGGCGACGTGCGCGACGCAATGCCATCGGGCTATAACAAGATCGCTGCCGACTTTCTCGCAGCGGAAGAAAAGAAAGTGGGCCTCTAACATTTGTGTGAAAGGCGGGCACGCTCGCCTTTCACCTGTCGGCCTACCGCTTGATAGCGACCACAACCAGCGAAGGCAGGAAGGTCACGATAACGAGGTTGAATAGCACACGCGCAGCTTCGGTAAAGCAGGCGACAGGTTGAAGCCTGGAAGCCATGTTCGCTCCAGACATAACACAACCGTGCCGAAAGGCACGGTCGAATGGCTTACTTTGCCGTCACGGCTTCTGCCGTGCGCTTACGGGTAAGGGAAGCGGGTGAGACGCCTGTTCGAAGCGTCGGCAACGGGTAGCAACCGGAGCGTTGGCGTGTGAAGGGTGGGGACGCTGGGGGCCCGTGGGCAAACGTCAAGCACTGGCGGTGTGAGCCGCTTTCTTTTGCCTACTTTTCTTTGCGGCGGCAAAGAAAAGTAGGTGCCGCCCCGCACAGGGGCAACGCATGCGAACCACAAACAAAACGCGGATGCCCGCGCAAAGGCCAAAAACACCAAACCGCGACGCCTGAAGCAGCTAACAAATCGCAAATGCCAGCGCAAAGGCAAAACCAATCACCCATCACGCCACACTAGCAAAAGCCTCCTCGATCTGCGCAGCATCAGTAGGCCGCACCACCCGTGCCACCTCGACCCCATCGCGCACAAAGACCAGCGTAGGCCACAACTTGACCTTGAACGAACGCCCGAGCGGCCTTCCCGGCCCATCTTCGATCTTGAGATGCCGAGTCCCTGGATGCTGGCCAAAAGCCTTACCGATCACAGGCTGCGCACCCTGACAGTACCCGCACCAATCGGTGCCAAATTCGACGACAGTCAGACCCGCCATCGCATCAACATCCGCGCGCGTTGGCGCGACCTTCGAGTATTGATTCGCGTTAGTCATAAGCCTCCATGCGCCGGACAACGCGGCGCGTCAAACGCCATGTTGCCCGTAGTCGAAGAACCCTGCCGACGGCCTGCCGTCACTTCCCGGCAGCAGCCTGCCGCCGCGCCCGCACAGCTTGCGCAAGCGTATGCAGCACAGGTTCGGTCTGCCCCCAACCGATACAGGCGTCAGTAATCGACACCCCACGAGCAAGCGGCACGCCCGGCTTCAGATCCTGCCGCCCCGCTTCGAGATGGCTTTCGATCATCACCCCGACGATCCGCTTATCCCCACCCGTCAACTGATTCGCCAGGTCTTGAGCGACTTCGATCTGCCGCTCATGCGACTTGTTCGAATTGGCATGCGAGCAATCGACCATCACCTGTTCCCGCAACCCCAACTTGCGCAGCGCGCTGCAAGCCTCCTCGACACCCGCAGCATCATAATTCGGCCCCTTCTTGCCGCCACGCAGGATCACATGCGCGTCGTCATTGCCACGCGTTTCGAAGATCGCGGCCATGCCCATCTTCGTCATGCCCATGAACGCATGGCTCGCGGCCGCAGCGACAATCGCATCAGCGGCGATCTGCACGCCGCCGTCGGTGCCGTTCTTGAACCCGATGGGACACGACAACCCCGACGCCAACTGCCGATGGCTCTGACTTTCAGTCGTACGCGCGCCGATCGCGCCCCAGGCGATCAGGTCGGCAATGTACTGCGGGCTCAGCAGATCGAGAAATTCCGTAGCCGTCGGCAAGCCGAGCCCGCTGATTTCGAGCAGCAACTCACGCGCGCGCCGAAGCCCTTCGTTGATCCGGAAGCTGCCGTCCAGACGCGGATCGTTGATATAGCCTTTCCAGCCGACCGTCGTACGCGGCTTCTCGAAGTACACGCGCATGACGATCATCAGATCGTCGCGCAGCGAATCGGCGGCTGCTTTCAGCTTGTGCGCGTATTCCATCGCCTGATCGTGGTCGTGAATCGAGCACGGACCGACGACGACGACCAGCCGGTCGTCACGATCGTGCAGGATATCGGCGATCTCGACGCGGCTCTGTTCAACCAGCGTCTGCACGTCGGGCGGGCACGGCAGTTCGTCGAGCAGCAGCGCCGGCGAGATCAGCGGACGCACCGCGCCGATGCGCGTGTCGTCGATGCGCGTGATGTCCTGGGTGGAATCGGCGACGCCGGCTTCCTGGTCGCGTGTGGGGTTGTCGATGCGGCTCACTTTGTTCTCCAGCTCTGCATTTCGGGGCAATTGTGGATTATCGCACTCGCCGTGCGGGAGACGCAGCCGGCCTCCCGCGCGGGTTTCAGGCACCGTTCATCAGCTGGATCAGATACGGCTTCCACACTTCAGGATGCGCAAGCGTCTGATGTCCGTACGATTGCGCCGTCTCCGGCATTTCCACATATCGCCCCTGCGGCACCTTGCCGATCAGCCGCTGCATCACGTTCAGATCCGTGGCATTGATCAGGTCGTCGGCGAAATTGACGGCGAAAAGGCGGCCGCGAATCGCACCGAGATCCGGCTCCGGGTTGTAATCCCACGACGACTCGAACCAGTACAGCACGTCGTTGGGATCGTTCTTCGCCGCATCCGCGACGATCGATTCCGTCATGCGCGTCGCCGCCGCGCGGTCGGGCGCCTGTTCCTGCATGCGCGCCGCGTCGCCCGTGATCAGCGTGAAGACGGGCATCACGCGCGCCCATTGCGTCGGCGGCGTGGTGTAGCTGCCGTCCTGCCAGCCTGGATCGTTGCGGATCGCGCCGACGATCATCTGCCGCCACAGCCAGTTGCGCCCCGCCATCGCGATCGGCTGGCTGGCGATCGGCATCAGCGCGTCGGCCATGCCCGGATAGCGCTCGCCCCACATCCACGTCTGCATGCCGCCCATCGACGTGCCCAGCACGAGTTTCAGATGCCGCACCTTCAGCCCTTCGACCAGCAGCCTGTGATTCGCTTCGACGACGTCGCCATAGCCGTAGTGCGGAAACTTCGTGCGTAAGCCGTCGCTCGGTTTGGACGAGCCGCCGCGCCCGAGGCCGTCGGGCATCACGATGAAGTAGCGCTGGGTATCGAGCGGCTCGCCGGCGGCGAACAGCTCCTTGCGCATCAGCGGCGTGAGGAACGCCTTGCCCGTGCCCGTCGTGCCATGCAGCAACAGCACGGCGTTCGTGATCTCGCCGTGCGCGTCGCGCTGCGGCGTGCCGAGCGTCACGTAATGGATGCGCAGGTCGGGAAAGATCGTGCCGTCGGAGAAATGGAAGTCATGCGCGATGAAGTCGGCGGCATGTTCGGTGGGATCGGCGGAAGCGTCCGCGGCGTGGGCAGCAGGCAGGGTCTGCGCCAATGCGAAAGCCGTCAGTAATGCAACGCGAGCGAGGGTCGAACGAAACACGGTTGGTCTCCGTCATCGTGTACGCGATGGCCTGCGATCGTACACGATGACGGAAATGGGCGTGCGGACGCGCCGCGCGAACCTCAGAGCGCGTCGTAGCGCGCCTTGATGCTCTCGAACAGTGTCCAGAACGACGCAGGCGCAGTGCCCTTCAGGCGCTCGCGCAGCACGTCGAGATGACTATGCCAGCCCGGACCGACATCCCGTTGCTCGTCGCGGCCCGACAGGTTGCGATGCGTGAGCACGAGCTTCACGTGATCGCCCGCCTCCGATAACTCGAAGGTCACTTCCGACAGATTGTCCTGAATGCTGCCCCATGTGAACGCGAGCAGATGCGGCGGCTCGAAGCGCAATAGCCGGTGCAGCGAATCATGTCCGCCCGCGTACTGACGATACGGCTCGGGCGGAACCTCAGGCGACGCAGACAACAGCGAATGATCGAAATGCATCATGAAGTCGCCGCCGGGTTGCGGTGGCATCGCGCCCGATGCGAGCCACTGGCTGCGTTTGTCTGACTCGGTCAGATACGCCCACACACGCTCGATCGGGCCGGGCAGCAGCCGTTCGAAGCGCACGGCCTGCGTGCCGTCGAGAACGCCGAGCGGTTCGTTCTGGTTCATCGTGTATCCCCCTTGGAATTGCGCAGCAGGTCTTCGAGCGCGTCGAGCCGGCTGCTCCAGAAGTGTTCGTAGAGACGCAGCCACGCGTCGGCGGCGGCGAGCGGGGCCGGGTCGATCCGGCAGATATGCGAGCGCCCTTGCACCCGGCGCTGGATCAGCCCTGCGCCTTCGAGCACCTTGACGTGCTTCGACGCCGCCGCGAACGACATCGCGAACGGCGCGGCCAGTTCGCCGATGCTGCGTTCGCCGGCGGCAAGCTGCGCGAGCATCGCGCGCCGGGTGGGATCGGACAGCGCGCGGAACACGCCGTCGAGAGCGGACTCGTTCATCGGTCCGAGTATAGGCAAGGTTTCGGCCTTATTCAACCATTTAGTTGAATATTAGGTGTCCGGCATCAACCCGCGAATCGCCGCGCCGAGTTCGGCAACGAGCCGGTCGGCCTTCTCGGGACGCACGCCCGCGTAGCCGAGCATGAAACCGTTGTAGCGTCCGGCGTCTTCGCCTTGATGGCAATACGTGCTCAACGGCGACACCAACATGCCTTGCTTGCGCAACGCTGCGCTCACATCGCGATCTTGCAGGGGCGTATCGAGCCGCATCGTCAGATGCATGCCGCTGCCATCGGATGAAACCGTGACGAGATCGCGCATGTGCGTATGGATCGCGCTGACCATCGCATCGCGCCGCTGCAGATAGATGCGGCGCATGCGGCGCAAATGGCGCGCGTACTTGCCGCTTTCGATGAAATCCGCCAGCGCGAGCTGATCCGCGACGCGTCCTTGCCGCGACATCTCGCCGATCACGCCGCCGATCTCCGGCGCGAGGCTGGCCGGCACGATCATGAAACCGATGCGCAGCGCCGGAAACATCGTCTTGCTGAAGGTGCCGAGATAGACGACGGGCGCGGCGTCGCGCAGGCCCTGAACCGACGGCAGCGGCGGACCGCTGTGGCGCAGCTCGCTGTCGTAGTCGTCCTCGATGATCCACGCGCCGCGCTCCACGACGTTGTCGATGATCGACCAGCGCCGCTCCAGGCTCAGCACGCTGCCAAGCGGATATTGATGCGACGGCGTGATGTAGACGAGGCGCGGCGGCGTGCGCTGCCAGTGTGCCTCCGTGGGCGCGAGTCCGGCGGCGTCGACGGGAATCGGCACGATGTTCAGGCCCGCCGCCTGGAACGCAATCCGCGCGCCCTGATAGCCGGGGTTTTCGAGCCATGCCGTATCGCCGGGATCGGCGAGGATGCGCGCGCACAGATCGAGGCTCGTATGCGTGCCCGACGTGATGAACACCTGCTCGGCCGTGCAACGCACACCGCGCGACACGCGCACATACTCGGCCACCGCGCGCCGCAGCGACGGATGACCCGCGTGATAGCCGTAGCCGAGATCGCGTGCATCGACGGCTCGCCATGCGCGCTCCATCGACGCTCGCCATTGCGCGACGGGGAATTCGTCGAGCGCGGGCACGCCCGCCTGAAATGGCGAACGCATGCCGCGAGCGGCGCGATCGCGTGGCAGACTGGCGACGCGCCGCGACAGCCCGCTGACAGGCGCGACGTCGGCGTCTTCCGCATTCGCCGAAGGCAGCGCAACGCAACTGACGATCGACCCGTGACGGCTCGCCGCGATAAAGCCTTCTTCAGCGAGCCGTTCGTACGCGTACAGCACCGAGTTGCGCGCGATGCCGAGCTGCTCGGCGAGCGCGCGTGTCGGCACGAGCTGGCTGCCGTGACGAATGTCGCCATTCAGGATGGCGTGACGCAGGCTTTCGTAAAGCAGCGTTTGCTGCGTGAGCCTGCGGCCCGCCGCCTGGCTCGCGAAGCGCGACATCAACAGCCCGTAGTCCAAGTGCGTGGCTCCAGATTTTGTATTCGATGTGGAGCTAACAATGGTGCCACAGAAACCCTATGCTTCGTCGATATCCATCGATACAGGAAAGGAGCGCCGCCCGTGACGCAAGCTGTGAAGATCCGCCCCGTCGTTCCCGCCGACTACGAGGCATGGCTGCCGCTGTGGGACGGCTATAACCGTTTCTATGGCCGCTTCGACGAAACGGCGCTGCCGCGCGAAATCACGCAACTGACGTGGGCGCGCTTCTTCGACGGGCTGGAGCCCATGCATGCGATGGTGGCCGAACGTGCCGACGGCACGCTGACGGGCCTCGTGCATTATCTGTATCACCGCAGCACGCTGATGGCGGGACCGACGTGCTATCTGCACGATCTGTTCACGCTCGAATCGGAGCGCGGCAAGGGCGTGGGCCGCGCGTTGATCGAAGCTGTCTACGCCGCGGCGAAGGCCGCGCGCGCCGAACGCGTGTACTGGCTCACGCACGAGACGAATCAAACGGCCATGCAGCTCTACGACAAGATCGCCGACCGTTCGGGCTTCGTCGTGTATCGAAAGCCGCTTTAGGCGAGGTCCTTGACCAGCGAGCGGCGCACGTCGTCCGTGACGGGTTGCAGGTCGACGGGATAGCCGGGGTGATCGCAGCCGATCAGCAACGCCGCGCCGTCTCGCAGGCGCGCTTTCATCGAAGGCGTAAGTTCGAAACGAACGAAGTGCACGGCCGAGGTCTTTTCGTTGTTCTCGCGTTCGAGGTCTTCGTCGGAGATCGCGTAGACGGGCTCTTCGCCGTCCACCCGAATGAATACGCTGTCTTCGATGCCGATCAGCCGCGCGAGCGCCGCGCGTCGCTCGACCTCGTTTTCGTATTCGATCTGTAGCGTCGCCTTGAAGTTGCTGCCGTTGGGCACGAGTGGCAGATACGCTTCGAGTTCGCCCTGAATGCCGTCTTCGTCGAAGATCTTTTCGATGTGCAGCATCTCCTGAATCTGGTAGCGAATGGTCAGTTCGTCTTCGAACAGGAACGTCAGGTGGTTGCCCAACCGGACCATGCGGCTTTTCTTGTGCTCGATGATCCGCTCGCGCATCGTCTTGCGCTGCTTCGCATAGTGTTCGAGCGACAACAGGGAGTTCCTCGCAATGCTCATCGTCATCCTCGCAAATTGAAGATCAAAGGCCGTACGCCTTGCGCAGCAGCGTCAACGGATGCGCGAGCGGCGTCTTCGGCAAGCTGTTTTCGTCGAAACCCTGTTCGATGTGATGACCGGCAAGCTGGCAATCGGACGAGATGTAATCGGGCTGCGGCTGCGCCATCGCCTTGAAGACGGGCGTGCCGATCTTCATCGCCATGGCGTGAAATTCCTTCTTCACGCCGAACGTGCCCGCGTGACCGGAACATCGCTCGACGACCGTCACCTGCGTATCCGGCACGAGCGCGAATGTCTCCGACGTCTTGCGTCCGATGTTCTGCACGCGCGCATGACACGGCACGTGATACGACACCTTGCCAAGCGGCGTGTTGAAGTCGGTCTTCAGCAAACCATCGCGATGGCGCGCCATGAAGTATTCGAACGGGTCCCAGAATGCTTCGCTGACGGCGCGCACGTCCGGGTCGTCGGGGAACATCAGCGGCAGCTCGTGCTTGTACATCAGCACGCAACTCGGGATCGCGCCGATGATCGCGTAGCCGTCGCGCGCATAACGCGCGAGCACGGGCATGTTCTTCTCTTTCTTCGCCGCGACACCCTGCAGGTTGCCTTGCTCGAGCAAGGGCATGCCGCAGCATGCCTCGCTCGATACCAGTTCGTAGGGAATGTCGTTGTGCGCGAGCACGGCCAGCAGATCGTGACCGATGCCCGGCTCGTTGAAATTCACGTAGCAGGTCGAGTAGATCGCGACCTTGCCGGGCGTGCGCTCGCCGTCCCGGGTCTGCACCTGCGGCGACTTCTTCGCGGCGCTGCGAAATTTGCGCGCGGCGAAGTCGGGCAGCCAGGCATCCTTGTCGACGCCGAGCGCCTTTTCCATCATGCCGCGCGCCGCGTGCGTGTGATTCACGGCATTGACCGTCTGCGTAACGATGGGAATGCCGGCGAACGTGCCGAGCGCGTCGGTGTTCGACAGGAACTTGTCGCGCAACGGCACGTCGCCGCGCCTGAAGGCGGCCGCCTTCGCGCGCAGCATCAGGTGCGGAAAATCGACGTTCCATTGATGCGGCGGCACATACGGACATTTCGTCATGTAGCACAGGTCGCACAGATAGCATTGATCGACGACGGCGCCGAACTTCTTCTTGTCGACGTCGTGCGCCTCGCCCGTGTCCGTTTCGTCGACGAGATCGAACAGGGCGGGAAATGCGCCGCATAGCGACACGCATCGGCGACAGCCGGCGCAGATGTCGAACACGCGCGTCAATTCCTGATCGATCGCTTCGGGATCGTAGAACGCGTCCGATTGCCAGTCGAGCGGATGGCGAATGGGCGCTTCGAGACTGCCTTCCTTGTGAGGCATGGCGTGCGTCTCCGATGGCATGGCGGGCCTGCTTACTCCCATCCCATGCAAGGCTGTGGGGTTGTTTTATGCGCTTCTTTCTCGTCAGCGCGTTCGAACTTTTTTTTCGCGTACGGTGCGCGAAATCGTGATCGTCTCAGTACGTCTCGCGTTTGCACCGCGTTTGTACCGCACTATCGCGTCCGTCCGCATGCCAAGCCCGCACCAGACGGAAGCGACAACACGCGCCAGCCGTGCAGCCGGCGCGTGCAACTCAATCGACCAGCGCCTCCAATGCCTTCGTATAGCGATTCGCATGGCTGCGTTCCGCCTTTGCCAGCGTTTCGAACCAGTTCGCGATTTCGTCGAAGCCTTCTTCGCGCGCAGCCTTTGCCATGCCGGGATACATATCGGTGTATTCGTGCGTCTCGCCCGCTATCGCCGCTTGCAGATTCTGACGCGATGAACCGAACGGCAACCCCGTCGCCGGATCGCCCGAGACTTCCAGATATTCGAGGTGGCCATGCGCGTGACCCGTCTCACCTTCCGCCGTCGAACGGAATAGCGCCGCGACGTCGTTCTGTCCCTCCACATCGGCCTTCGCTGCGAAATACAGGTAGCGGCGATTGGCCTGTGATTCACCCGCAAATGCGGCCTTCAGATTCTCCTCCGTCTTCGAACCCTTGAGTTGCGCCATCTGAGCCTCCATCCAAAGCCTGTATGTGGGAGCGCGCGTTTCTGATGGCAACGACCGGCCAGACGCGCGCACCTGAGCCGTGCCTTAAATCTAGGAGTTCGGTGATGCGTTCCCAATTGGGTTTTTCAATCCGACCGATAGCTGTTTGCCTTGCATAACCGTTGGCCCGAAGTAGACTGAGGAAGCGCACATACTCAATCTTTCACCCGGGGGATTTCTGCATGCGGCTGACCATATTGATCAACGGTTCGGACCCCACCGTCAATCACGACTACGCCGTGCTTTGGCTCGATACCGACGAACGTCGCTGGTCGAGAGAAGCACACGATGGGATCGACCTGCCCCCTTGGGGCGAACTCCATGACGAGAACGGCGTCACTAAACTCTGCGCGCCGAGCGCAGAAGCGCCGTTATGCACATTGAATGGCCTGCACGTGGACGGACGGCAGCGGGTCAGCTCGGCACAAGGCAGCGCGGCGTGGTCGTCGGACCGCACGCACGCGCCGATGAATGGCTACTGGCGCTTGCAGGCCGTTGACCGCTTGCCGGTCCACGCCGAGCACAGCGTATTCGGACGTTAAGCCTGCTTCGTATTCACGCCCGCGCCGCGCATCCCCTAACCGGCGCGGGCTCTTCCTCTCTCACGCCTATCCTTGTCAATCGGGCACGCAGAAATTGCGGTGCGGCAATGCGTCGTGACGGTTTTGCCGATACGTCGACGCGACCACGCGTAACGTCATGTAAGCCCTTGCGTCGTGCATAGGTGGCGCGGCTATACTTGCGGCCCCCTCAATTCGCTTTTCCGATCTATGAAGAAGTGGTTAGTCAGCCTGCTTATCGTGGCCGCGAGTCACGCGACGCACACGTGGGCGGCAACGTCATGCACGGATTTCACGCCCAACGCACAATGGCCCGTGCTGACGAACGCGAAAATGACGCCGAAGTCGCGCATGCTGTGCTACTCGGATTTCGCCGTTCTGCACTCTGGCATTACGCATGGTCCGCTATGGTCCGCCGAGCATTTGACGCGCGGCCATATCGAAGCCGCGAAAGATATGGTGCGCACCAACAAGTTCTTCGAGGACGCGCGCCTGCCCGACGGCGAAGGCGCGACGCTCGCCGACTACAAGCGCAGCGGTTTCGATCGCGGCCATATGAGCCCGGCTGGCAATCGATGGAACGCGGAGGCGATGGCGCAGTCGTTCTCGCTCGCCAACGTCGTGCCGCAGAACCGCGAGAACAACCAGCGCATGTGGTCGCGCATCGAAACGGCCGTGCGCAAGCTGTCGATGAAATACGACGACATCTACGTGGTCACCGGCCCGATGTTCATCGGCGGACAGTTGCAGACCATCGGGCCGACGCGCGTGTTCGTGCCGACGCAGCTGTTCAAGGTCGTCTACGTGCCATCGACGAAACTCGCGTTTGCGATCGTCGCGGACAACGTCGCGACCGACCGCTACGAGGTGAAGTCGGTGCATGAACTCGAAACGATGAGCGGCATCCGCTTTCCGGGCATTCCGGAAAATCTGAAAGACCAGCGTCCGGGAGGGCTGAAAGGTGTTTAAAGCGTATTCGAACGACGACGACGTGCTCAACATCCAGGGCGACGCGCTGACGGTGTCGAACGGCACCACGCGCGTCGTGCTGAACGGCACGCTCGATATCACGAAGGACAAGCGCGGTCTGAAAGCGGCGCTGGCGCTGAAAGAAGCGCTCGACGGCATCGTCGCCGCGCTTCAGGCGGAATCGCATCTGCCGGAGCAGGTGAAGGAAGCGCCCGACGCGAAGCCGGGCGTGATCGACAATCCGTTCTAGCGTCCGGCGCGGGCCGTCAGTGCGACACGGCGCGCAGGCGCAGGCTCGCCAGCGCCTGCGCGACCCGCTCGACCACGCTATCCCAGTCGCCGGGTGAGGTCTGCCGGAAAAGCCGCGCAGTCGGATACCACGGCGAATCGTCGCGGTCGCGGAACCAGCGCCAGCACGCGTCGTAGCGCGACAGAATCCAGACGGGCGTGTTGAGCGCGCCCGCCAGATGCGCCATCGACGTATCGACGGTGATCACCAGATCCAGGTTTTCGACGATGCCGGCCGTGTCGGCGAAGTCCTGCACGTCGTCCATCGGATCGAACGGGCGGAACGCGGCGGGCAGATCATCGATCTGCGGGCGGGTCGCCGCGCCTTTCTGCAAACTCACGAACGTCACGCCAGGCACGCGCAGCAACGGCAGGTACGACAGTGCCGTCAGCGAGCGGCGCTGGTCGATCGCATTTGAACTGGGATCGTGCGGGCGCGGATCGCCCGCCCACACCAGGCCGACCTTGAACCCGCCTTCCGGCAACCTGCTGCGCCAGTGCTGCGCGAGCGCGGCGGGCGCGCGCAGATAGGGCATCGGCGTGGGAATCGTGTCGACAGTCGTGCCGAACAGCATCGGCAGGCTCAGCATGAAGCACCAGGTGTCGTGGGCGGGAATCGTCGTCTCGCCGTCGAGCGGATACACCGCGTCCACGCCTTCGAGGCTGTCGAAAAGCCGCCGCAACGGCGGCTGGCAAGCGACACTCACTTTCGCCGCGCCGCGGGCCTTCAGCATCGACAGATACCGGCAGAATTGCAGCCCGTCGCCGAAGCCCTGCTCCGGCCACACGAGCAGCGATTTGCCGTGCAGCGGCTCGCCCCGCCATTGCGGATACGGCACGGGCGGCGGAAACACGCTGCGCGTGCCGATCGCTTCGTGATAGCGCGACTCGTAAAGCGCCCAGCCTTGCACGTAATCGCCGATGCACAGCAGCGGCAACGCGAGGTTCGCTTTCGCGCCGACGTAGTCGGGCCGCAGCGCCAACGCCTGACGGTATGCGGCAATCGCTTCCACGATGCGGCCCTGCTGCCACAGCACGTTGCCGAGATTGTTATGCGCTTCGGGCACATCGGCATTGAGCGCCAGCGCCTGGCGGCAGGCCTGCTCCGCTTCCGGCGCACGGTTGAGTTCGAGCAGCAGCAAGCCCAGATTGTTGTGCGCGCTGACGTCGCCCGGCTGACGGCTGACGACGTCCCGATACGCGGCCTCCGCCTCCGGCAGACGCTTGAGCTGCCACAGCAGCACGCCGAGGTTGTTGCGTGCCGTCACGTAGTCTGGCGCGATGGCGAGCGCGTGCAGGAATGAGGCTTCGGCTTCCGCCTCTCGCCCGAGATCGCGCAGCACGAGACCGAGATTGTTCATGGCCTTCGTGAAATCGGGTTTGATCGACAGTGCGCGGCGGTACGCGTGCTCGGCCTGCGTCAGCTGCCTGCGTCCGTAGAACCAGCCGCCCAGATCGTTGTGCGCTTCGGCCAGATCGAGCGCGTCGTCGACGATGGCCTTGAGATCTTTTGCGTCTGCATCGACATACAGGTCGTTCAGGCAAACGGCTGCGAGGTCCATGGCTTCCGCATGGGCGGGATCGTGCTGCAGCATCTCGTCGAGCAGCGCGAGCGCCTCCGCGAGACGCCCCGACGAATACAGCGACACCGACGCCTGATAACGCTCGGCGGGCGACAGCGCGGGAACTGACGGATTCATTTCAATCCTTTGGAATTCTTAATAGTTCTGGAGATGCGCCGCGCAGCATCGGCCTGGCCTGGCGGGCGAGCGGGAATGAGAAGATGCAGGGCTACAGCGGCAAAAAAAGTATAGGCGATGGTACCTTGGCCAGCCGATGACCTATCTCTAAAGTCCGTCGGATAAACGTCGCACTATGCGGGATCAGGCGCGCCCGGCGTCGTCGTTCGTCGACGCCGCGAAGCCGCGCAATTTCTCTGCATCGACGATCTCGATCTCCGCGTAGCGCAGCGCGAGCGCGCCTTGCGTTTCGAATTGCCGCAGAATCTGGTTCGTGGTTTGACGCGACAGCGCGAGCATCATTGCGAGGTCTTCCTGCGGCACCTTGATGACGCGCCGCAGCGTGCCGGCGCCGCCGCCGTATCCGCCCGCCATCAGCAGGAGGCGCCGCGCGAGGCGCTGCGCAGCGGGCAGCAGCGCGGCCTCTTCGATCGCGTCGAACGCGAGGCGCAGCTTGTGCGTGAGCAACAAGCCGAACGCATGCCAGAACGCGGGCGTGCGTTCGAGCAGCGCCGCGAGCGCCGCGCGTGGAACATGAAACAGCAGCGTGTCGCGCTCCGCATAGGCATCGTGCGTGCGCGTCTGGCCATCGAACAGTGCGATCTCGCCGAACCAGTTGACGGGCTCGATCACTGCGAGCAGCGCTTCCCTGCCGCTCGCGGCGATCGAGCCGATCCGCATCAATCCGTCGAGCACGCAATAGAAGCCGTCGTCGGCATCGCCGCGGCTGAAGAGGCGCTGGCCTGCCGACAGCCGTCGCGTGCGGCCGAGCCCGATCAATTGGGCGCGCAATGCTTCGGGCGCGGCGCGAAACCAGGCGCTGCCGTCGAGCAGCTTGAAAAGCTCAGTCGATGTCATGGTTCGAAGCGCGCTTTGGCGGTTTGAATTGTCGGCTAGCCGAAAGTGTCGCGGCGCGCCGCCCGCGATTATGATGACTTTCTACTAGGAACGGCATCCATGAGAACGCTCACTGACCAGCTTGCGCAATACGCCGCCTATCATCGCGACCGCCGCAACATCGCGACGCACTTCATCGGCATTCCGATGATCGTGCTCGCGCTCGCCATTCTGCTGAGCCGGCCCGCGTGGACGGTTGCCGCGCTGCCGTTCGCGGTGTCGCCGGCGTGGCTGCTGTTCGGACTGAGCGTGATCTACTACTTCGTGCTCGATGTGCCGCTCGGTTTGATGATGGCCGTCGTCTCGGTACTGTGCCTCGCGTGCGGCGCGTGGCTTGCGCAGCAGCCCACCTCGACGTGGCTTGCGTCGGGCGCCGGCCTGTTCGTGGTCGGCTGGGTGTTCCAGTTCGTGGGACACGTCGCGTACGAGCATCGCAAGCCCGCCTTCATCGACGACGTGATCGGCCTGCTGATCGGGCCGCTTTTCGTGCTCGCCGAAGCGCTATTTGTTTTCGGCTGGCGGCCTGCGCTGCGCGCGGCAATCGAAGCCGAGGCGGGCCCAACGCGGGTCGATGCGGCGCATGCGGTCACGCGTCATCGGTCCTGAAGCCGCTGCCGTCCACACCGCACGACGGCTTCACCGGCTTTCAACGCGGCGCGAGCAGCCTTGCGCTGTGCAAACCGGTCAGCGCCACCGCGATCCAGATCGGCACGTACGTGCCAAGCTGCTGCGCCGTCAACGACTCGCCGAGCAGCGTCACCGACACGATCACCAGCAACACCGGCTCGACGTAGCCGAGAATGCCGAATAGCGCCATCGGCAGCAAACGGCTTGCTTTCAGATAGGTCGCGAGCGCGATCGTGCTCAGCGCGCCGAGTCCCGGCAGCAACAGCAGCCACATGTCGAGACGGCCCGACAGCAGCGCCAGCGAGCCGCCATGGAGCACCATCGCGAGCGCGAACGGCAGCAGCAGCGACATTTCGAGCGCGAATGCCGTCAGCGAATCGGCGTTGATCTTGCGGCGCAACACAAAATACGGCGGATAACCGATCGCCACCAGCAGCGTCGGCCACGAGAACGCGCGCGTCAACCACAGCTCGTGCAGCACGCCGAGCGCCGCGCACCCGACCGCGAGCCACTGCAACGGCTCCAGCCGCTCGTGATAGTAGAAGCGGCCGAGCAGCACCATCGTCAGTGGCAACAGGAAATAGCCAAGCGATACTTCCAGCATCCGCCCATGCAGCGGCGCCCACAGGAACACCCATAGTTGCGCGCCGAGCAACGCCGCGCTGACGGCCAGCAGCAGCGCCGTGCGCGGCTCGCGGATCACGCGCATCGACAGCGCCTTGAGTTCCGGCAGCCGCGAACGCAGCGCGATCAGCGCGAAAGCGCCCGGCACGGTCCAGATCACGCGCCACGCGAAGATATCGAGCCCCGTCAATGGCGTGAGCAGCTTTGCGTACACCGACATCAAGGCAAAAAGCGTCGATGCGCTCACGGACAACGCGATGCCGCGTCCCGGTTGATAGGCGTTCATCGGCCGGTCCGCTGCGGGAGGGCGGGCGCGATGCCGCGAGATGTGTCGTCCATTGTTAAATCTTGTTTTAACAGCGCGCCGCAAGCGTTGCCCGATATGAAGCCCGCTTCATCGCGCGAAGCGCGCATTCTAGCGGTAGTGCGGGAAGGGTCCGTCCTTTTCCGCCACATTGCGTCCGTGCATATTCACGCCCGATGCACTATAAAAACTAGTTTCATATCCACGCCGCATGCCGTCGGCGATTTATCGGCGGAAACACGAGACTGCCGTTTTTAGCCTGCTTCTTGCTTCCGTTCATGTCCGCGCCCGCCCGGCTTTCCGTCAGCTGCCGCGATCACGCGTCCGTACGCAGACATGCGCCCGTCATCGAACGCGCTCACGCTTGAACGCTTGCCGGTCCACTCACTCCAACGCATTCGCTCTTCCGCAGTCCGCAAGTCATCACTGGAACGAGACAACACGGAGCCAACATGACTCAGCCAGCCGTATCGCAACATCTGTCGCATGACGTATCGCCGGAGTTCGCCGCCGCCGTTCGCGCTGGCCTCAGCAAACAGCCACAGAAGGAATTGCCGTCGAAGTATCTTTACGACGAAGTGGGTTCGGCGCTGTTCGAAGTGATCACCGCGCTGCCCGAGTACGGCGTCACGCGCGCCGAAGAACGTCTGCTCGCGAGGCACGCGGGCGATATCGTCGCGCAGTTGCCGCACGACGCGATCGTCGCGGAACTGGGCAGCGGCAGCGGCCGCAAGACGCGCCGCATCCTCGAAGCGCTCTGTAAAAAGCGCCCCACTACTTACAGTCCGATTGAAATTTCGCGCACCGCATTGCAATTGTGTCGCCGCGAACTGGGCGATATCGAGCGCATTTCGATCGTCGGCTATGAGCGCGACTATCTCGCGGGGCTTGCTGAAGTGAGCAAGCGTCGCGCGAAGGACGAGCCACTGCTCGTGCTGTTTCTCGGCAGCACCATCGGCAATTTCGGGCGGCTCGCGGCCACGCGTTTTCTACGCGACATCCGCAACATGCTGGCGCCCGGCGATGCGCTGTTGCTCGGCACCGACCTCGAAAAGCCCGTGCCCGTGCTGATCGCCGCGTACGACGATCCCATCGGCGTGACGGCTGCGTTCAATCTGAATCTGCTCGCACGGATCAACCGTGAGCTGGACGGCGATTTTCCGCTCGACGCGTTCGAACACGTCGCGCGCTTCAATCCGGACGTGCGCAGCGTCGAAATGCATCTGCGCGCGAAGCGGCGCGTCAGCGCGCAGGTGCGTGCGGCGAGGCTGAGCGCGGAGCTACAGGAAGGCGAGACGATCTGGACGGAGAGCAGCCACAAGTATCGTCCGGAAGAGCTGCATGCGATCGCCGGCGACGCGGGCTTCACGTGCAGTCATCAATGGATCGAGCGCGACTGGGGCTTTGCCGAAAGCCTGCTGGTGGCGCGTTGACGGGCGTCGCGTGATGTCGATGTGAGCAACAAGCAGCGCGCGAGGCTCACGCCCGCGCGCTTTTTACAAGCCGCTTGTTTCAGTGCTGTTCGAAGCGCTCGAAACGTTTGTCGCTGGCGCGCTCTTCGTGGGTAACCTCGGTCACGCGCGCCATTGGCGGACCGTGACGCAGCCAGGACAGCATCCGGTCGAGCTGGTTCGCCGGACCTTGCAACATCGCTTCGACGGTGCCGTCTTCCAGATTCGCCACCCATCCCCGGATTCCCAGCGCATGCGCCTGGCGGACCGTCGCGTGACGAAAGCCAACGCCCTGCACCATGCCGCGCACCCGCACGTAATACGTTTCGATCCGCGAATCGAGATCCGTGCCGGACATGCTCTTCCCTCCTTTATGCCTTCATGAGTTTACGCGGGCATTCTAGTCGCGCCGCGCGCGCTTTGCTCGCGCACGCCTCGACACGCGAAGCCCGCGAGCACGGCGCGCCCGATCGGCAGCACGTACAATCCGACCTCTGCAACCCTTCAACCACGCACGCCAAGCAATGACCGATCAGACTCGCGATCTCGTACTCGTCACCGGCGCATCCGGCTTCGTCGGCTCGGCCGTCGCGCGCATCGCGCAGCAAAAGGGCTTCGCCGTGCGCGTGCTCGTGCGTCCGACCAGCCCGCGCCGCAACGTCGAATCGCTCGATGCCGAGATCGCGGTCGGCGATATGCGCGACGAGGCGTCGATGCGCGCCGCGCTGCGCGGCGTGCGCTATCTGCTGCACGTCGCCGCCGATTACCGGCTGTGGGCGCCGGACCCGCTCGAAATCGAACGTTCGAATCTCGAAGGCACGGAAGCGACGATGCGCGCCGCGCTGAAGGAAGGCGTCGAGCGCATCGTGTACACGAGCAGCGTCGCGACGCTGAAGGTGACGGGCTCGGGCGCGTCGGTCGACGAAACCTCGCCGATGACGCCACAGCAGGCGATCGGCGTGTACAAGCGCAGCAAGGTGCTCGCGGAGCGTGCTGTCGAGCGGATGATCGCGAACGACGGCCTGCCCGCCGTGATCGTCAATCCGTCGACGCCCATCGGCCCGCGCGACGTGAAGCC
The DNA here is from genome assembly GCF_002902945.1 of Paraburkholderia caribensis. Lineage (NCBI taxonomy): Bacteria > Pseudomonadati > Pseudomonadota > Betaproteobacteria > Burkholderiales > Burkholderiaceae > Paraburkholderia > Paraburkholderia caribensis. Next base: position 30,050 of record NZ_CP026102.1, on the reverse strand, counting down.
CACGCCGACGGGCCGCATCATCGTCGAGGCGGCGCTCGGCAAGATTCCCGCGTTCGTCGATACGGGGCTGAACCTGGTGCACGTCGACGACGTCGCGATGGGTCACTTCCTCGCGCTCGAACGCGGCAAGATCGGCGAGCGCTACATTCTCGGCGGCGAGAATCTGCCGCTGCAGCAGATGCTCGCGGATATCGCCGGCATCGTCGGACGCAAGGCGCCGACCATCGCGCTGCCGCGCTGGCCGCTGTATCCGCTCGCGATGGGCGCGGAAGCCGTCGCGAAGTTCACGAAGCGCGAGCCGTTCGTCACCGTCGACGGCCTGAAGATGTCGAAGAACAAGATGTACTTCACGTCGGCGAAAGCGGAGCGCGAACTCGGCTACCGCGCTCGGCCGTACCGCGAAGGCTTGCGGGATGCACTCGAGTGGTTTCGCGAAGCGGGCTACCTGAAAGCGTGACGTCCGGGCACATGGCGGCGAGCGCACTGGATCGCGGCTCGCGCGTGACCTGCACACGCTTTGTTACAACTCGCCATGCTGGCACGAAGGCTACCGCCCGCGTGCAGAAGGTAAAATCGCGGGTCTTACCAGAGAACTACGCATGAATCTAAAGGAACAGATTGGCGCACTCGAAATGGGCGTCGATCGGCTCATTCAGGTTGTCACGGCTTCGCGCGAGGCCGAGGCCGCGACCACGACCGATCAGCATGTGAACGGCGCAGAGGAGGCCGCGCAGGACACGGCCGCCGAGGCAGCGCCGGCAGAACCGCAAACGCAGGAAGCCGCGGCAGAAAAGCCGACGTTGCATATCGAGCGCCCGAGCCAGAACGAAATCACGATGACCATTGGCGGCAAGTCGGTCACGCTGCATCCGCTGCAACTGGGTCAGCTGATCGAAGAACTGTCGAACGCGCGCGCGTCGATGCAGCCCGAAGTCCCGCCGAACCTGCCCGCCGGCTGGCGTTTCGTATCGACGAAGAACCCGGCCATGGCGGTGCAGAAGCAGTCGAACGGCGACCGTCTGCTCGTGATGCGCCATACGGGGCATGGCTGGGTGCCGTTCCAGTTCTCGCCGGAGACGGTCATCCAGATGTACATGATGCTGACGCAGAAGTGATCTTCGACGGCGCGCCGCCGTCGCGCGCCGTTCAATGCGACAGCGGCAGCAACGAATTGAGCAGACTGGTCGCGCGCTGCGACACGCTTGGGCTGCTCGCAGCTGGTTCGATGGGACTGACGTAGACGACGGGCCCGATACAAAGCGACGTGTAGCGCGCGTCGCATCCGCCGTCGCGCGACGGCAGCGGCTGGTCCGCGCCCGATGCCGCGCCGGCATCCGCATTGACGACTTCCGCAAACGTCTTCACGCGGCCATTGACCTTCTCCGCATACGCCTGCGACCCGCCATAGCTCTTCAACGCGGCATTCAGATCGCCGCCCGCCGATTTCATGTAGCCGTACAGAATCGCGGAACCGACCTCGATATTGGTCTCCGGATCGGTCAGATCCTTCACGTCTTTCAGCATGCGCTTGTGCGCGCCGGGCACGACCTGCATCAGCCCGGTCGCGCCGTTGCCGCCCCTGGCCTTTTCCTTGAAGCGCGATTCGATCGAGATGATCGCGAGAATCAGCGCGGGCGGCAGCGCGTACTTCTCGGAGGCGACGCGCACAGCGTTCGAGATCTGCTCGGCCTTCTCCTTCGCGAGGCCGAACTTCTGGCGCAGATAGTCTGACGTGCGGTCCTGGCGGGTCTGATCGTCGGCCAACGCGCCCTGCATCAGGCCGAGTGCGACGACGCTCAGGCACACGAGCCGCTTCATTGATTGGTCCCGGCGGGCGCCTGCACGCGCGCCTTCCATTGACCGCCCTTGCCGCGCCAGTAGCGCACGGCCGAGCCGAACGTCGCGCTGACATAGAACAGCGCGATGAGCGGCAGGAACGGCGCCCACAGCGGCGAGCGCTGGTAGTAGCGCAACATCGGTGCGTAGGCGCAGCACATGGCGGCCCACGCGAGCCACGCGGGCCAGCCTTTCGGCCCGAGCACGATGGCGACGACGGGCGGCGCGAGGTAGATGATGGTCATGCCGAGCAAGGTGCCCGCCAGCAACCACGCCGAGTAGCGCAGCTGCGTGAACGCGGTGCGCGCGATCATGTTCCAGATCTCGCGCCAGCTGTCGTACGGGCGCAGCGAGACGCTGCGCGCCGCCACATCGAGGCGGATCGGGTGACGCCCCTGGCCGCGATGCTTGATGCGGGCGGCGAGGCTGCAATCGTCGATCAGTTCGGCGCGGATCGATTCGATGCCGCCCGCTTCTTCCAGCGCGGTACGGCGCACCAGCATGCAGCCGCCCGCCGCGCCCGCCGTGCGATTGCGCGGGTTGTTGACCCACGCGAACGGATACAGCTTCGCGAAGAAGAACACGAAGGCGGGAATCAGCGCCTTTTCCCAGAACGAGTCGCAGCGCAGCCGCACCATCAGCGAGACGAGGTCGCGCTTTTCGGCGTCGGCGCGCATCACGAGCTGCGTCAGCGCGTCGGACGGATGGCCGATGTCGGCGTCGGTGAGCAGCAGGTATTCCGGCGCGTAACCGAGCGAGCGCGCCGCCTCGATACCCTGCGACTGCGCCCAGACCTTGCCCGACCAGCCCGCAGGCAGCGGCTTCGCGCTGATTACCGTGAGCCGGTCCGGGCACCGCAGCGCGAGCGCGGCGGCGCGGGCGGCGTCGGCGGTGCCGTCGGTGCTGTGATCGTCGACGACGATCACGTGAAATTCGCCCGGATAGTCCTGCTCGAGCAGCGACGTGACGGCGCGCGCGATCACGTCCGCTTCATTGCGCGCCGGGACGACGGCGGCGACGCCCGGCCATGCGTCGCGCGTCTCGGGCGCGAGCGGCGCGGCAGGCTGCGCGCGCCAGAAGCCGCCGCGCGCGAACAGCAGCACACACCAGATCAACAGCGACAGACACGCCACCAGAAACAGAACCGCCGCAATCATGCATAGCCCTCTATGAAAGCCGCGCGCTGCGTCTCCAGGGCGCGGCGACGGACGCGGCGCGCCGGCAACACCTGCGACGCTGCGCCAATCGTGGAAATCGAGCACTAGCCGGCCATCGAATATGTGATAGACCGCGTTTTCGATACGTTCAAGAATGCGCCGCCGACGAAAGACGCCGCAGAAAATTCCATGGATGCAGGCCGGAAACCGCAGGCGATGCGTCGGCGCAACAAAGCCCAATAGTTTAAGGGTTCCCGCCGACGGGCGCAGCGAGTCATTTTTGCCACGCCCGCCGCCGCGCAAACGCCACAGTACGGGACGCCTGAAAAGCAAACCGACAGCGATAGCGTTAGAATGCGCGTTTGGTCTCGAGTATCGACTTCCGTCGGATTTAAGACATCAACTAATATACAGACGCGGCGAACAGGTCGTTTTTACCGATCTGCCCGGAATCCCGCGTCAGTCGGAGTTCGCCAGCCTATGCGAGTCATCCTTGCCCAACCCCGCGGCTTTTGTGCGGGAGTCGTGAGGGCGATCGAGATTGTCGATCGCGCTTTGCAGCAACATGGCGCACCGGTTTACGTGCGTCATGAAATCGTCCACAACAGGCACGTGGTCGATAACCTTCGCCGTAAGGGCGCGCGCTTCGTCGAGGAACTCGACGAGGTGCCGCAGGGCGCAGTTGCCATTTTCAGTGCCCACGGTGTCGCGCAAAGCGTCGAACGCGACGCGGAGCAGCGCGGTCTCGACGTGCTCGATGCCACCTGCCCGCTGGTGACAAAGGTTCATGTGCAAGGTCGTCAGTACGTGGGCGGGGGCCGCACGCTGATCCTGATCGGGCATGCGGGCCATCCGGAAGTGGAAGGCACGATCGGCCAGATTCCGGGCAAGGTGCTGCTCGTGCAGAGCGAAGCGGAAGTCGCGAAGCTGGAACTGCCCATCGACACGCCGCTCGCCTATGTCACGCAGACCACGCTGTCGGTGGACGATACGCGCGGCATCATCGACGCGCTGAAGCGCCGCTTCCCCGACATCGTCGGCCCGGACACCCGCGACATCTGCTACGCAACGCAAAACCGCCAGGCGGCCGTGCGCGAGCTGAGTACGCAGGTCGACGTGCTGCTGGTGGTGGGCGCAACGAACAGCTCGAACTCGAATCGCCTGCGCGAGATCGGCAGCGAAACGGGCGTGCCGAGCTTTCTGGTCGCCGACGGTTCCGAAGTCAAGCCGGAGTGGTTCGCCAACGTGAAGACGGTCGGCATCACGGCGGGCGCTTCGGCGCCGGAAGAAATGGTCGAGAACGTAATCGATGCGCTACGCGCACTGGGCCCCGTCGACGTTACGACGATGGCGGGACGTGAAGAGAAAGTCGAATTCAAGTTGCCGTCGAAACTGACGCAACAACTCGCTGCACGCGAAGTTTAAGGAGGACAATTTGTCTATTCCGATGCTACAAAAAGTCCGGGTGGGCGCCTACATCATGCGCAACCACCTGAAGGGCAACAAACGCTACCCGCTCGCGCTGATGCTCGAGCCGCTGTTCCGCTGTAACCTGGCCTGCAATGGCTGCGGCAAGATCGACTATCCCGATCCCATCCTGAACCAGCGTCTGTCGCTGGCGGAATGCCTCGAAGCCGTCGACGAGTGCGGCGCGCCCGTGGTCTCGATCGCGGGCGGCGAGCCGCTGCTGCACAAGGAAATGCCGGAGATCGTCAAGGGCATCATGGCGCGCAAGAAGTTCGTGTACCTGTGCACGAACGCGCTGCTGATGGAAAAGAAGATGGACGATTACGAGCCGAACCCGTACTTCGTCTGGTCGGTGCACCTTGACGGCGACCGCGAAGCGCACGATCACTCGGTCTCGCAGGAAGGCGTGTACGACAAGGCCGTCGCGGCCATCAAGGAAGCCAAGCGCCGCGGTTTCCGCGTGAACATCAACTGCACGCTGTTCAACGACGCCGTGCCCGAGCGCGTGGCGAAGTTCTTCGACACGGTCGGCGAGATCGGCGTGGACGGCATCACGGTGTCGCCCGGCTATGCGTATGAGCGTGCCCCGGACCAGCAGCACTTCCTGAACCGCGACAAGACCAAGACCCTGTTCCGCGAAATCTTCAAGCGCGGCAACAACGGCAAGAAGTGGTCGTTCAGCCAGTCGAGCCTGTTCCTCGACTTCCTGGCCGGCAACCAGAGCTACGAATGCACGCCGTGGGGCAACCCGGCGCGCACGGTGTTCGGCTGGCAAAAGCCGTGCTATCTGGTCGGCGAAGGTTACGTGAAGACCTTCAAGGAACTGATGGAAACCACCGAATGGGACAAGTACGGGACCGGCAAGTATGAGAAGTGCGCGGACTGCATGGTCCACTGCGGCTTCGAAGCGACGGCCGTGATGGACACGGTCGCACATCCGCTGAAGGCACTGAAGGTCAGCCTGAAGGGTGCGCGCACGACGGGCGCGTTCGTCAAGGACATCCCGCTCGACAAGGCGCGCCCCGCCGAATACGTGTTCTCGCGCCACGTCGAGATCAAGCTCGAACAGATCGAGCGCGCGGGCACGGGCAAGAAGGTGCAGACGTCGGCAGCCGCGTTGAATTAAGACGCATCGAAGCCGCATGAAAAAGAGCGCAACGGTTTTGCCGTTGCGCTCTTTTGTTTTGTGCCGCAGCTTGCCGCTTGAACGAAGCGGCGTTGCCGGCGTTGGCGATCAGCCCGCGCTGCGCGCGTTGTGCTCGGTGAGGAACTTGATCAAACCGTCCACGCCGCCTTTGCTCAGCTGATCCTGGAATTGCGTCTGATAGACCTGAATCAGCCACGCACCCATCATGTTGATGTCGTAAATCTTCCAGCCGTTCGCCGTTTTTTCCAGGCGATAGTCGATTGCGTCGTCGCCGCCGTTGCTCAGCACGTGCGACTGAACGACGGTGTCTTTGGCATCCGCAGACGCGGTCGACGGCGCGAATTTGAACTTCACGTCCTGATCGCGAAGTTGCGACAGCGAAGCCGCATACGTGCCCACGAGCAGCTTCGTGAATTGCTCATACAGTTGCTTTTGCTGCTCCGGCGTGGCCGTGGCCCAAGCCTTGCCAACGGCGATGCGCGTGGTGCGCTGGAAGTTCGTGGCGGGCACGAAGTGCGACTCGACCACCTGCGTGATCTTCTTCATGTCGCCGCCGCGCGCCTGCGGGTCCGCCTTCATTGCATTGACGGTGCCTTCGACTGCGCTCTTCACGATCGCATCAGGCGCGCTTTGTGCGAAAGCCGCGGTGGACACCACGGCGGCTGCCAGAAAAGCAGAGAGATAACGTTTCATACGCTCATCGGGACAGTTAGGAATGAACTCGCGCTGGACAGGCCGCATCCGGCGCGATTACGGGCCAGTATACCGACTTAAGACTTTGACGGGCTGCACAGGGTTCACTAACGCGGCGGTGCAGCGGCTGCGTCGGTATACTTGTGCCCTTTACCAATAACGCCAATCGTGACAAGGCCCCGCTCGCGTACATGCTGAAGTCATCTATCGTTCGCCTCGTTGTCTGGTCGGTGCGCCGTCCGCTGCAGGTCATCGGGCTGTCGCTCGTGCTCGCCGTGCTGAGCGCCATTTATGTCGTTCAGCACTTCAAGATCAATACCGACATCAGTCGTCTCGTCGAGAACGATGCGAAATGGACCGCGCTCGAACAGCAAATCGACAAGGCCTTTCCCGATCGCGGGCAGACGCTGCTGGTCGTCGTCGAGGCCGGCGCGCCCGAATACGCGGATGCCGCCGCGAACACGCTGGCCACCGAGCTGCAAAAGAACACGAAGGAATTCAGTTCCGTCATGCAGCCGGGCAGCGGGCCGTTCTTCGAAAAGGAAGGCTTGCTGTTCCCGTCGCTCGCCGACGTGCAATCCACTACCTCGCAACTGGTCAAGGCGCGCCCGCTCATCAATTCGCTCGCGCATGATCCGAGTCTGACGGGCCTCGCCGGCACGCTGACCACGAGCCTGCTGCTGCCGTTGCAGATCGGCCAGGTCAAGCTCGGCGACATGAGCAACCTGCTGTCGCGCAGCGCAACCGTGATCGATCACGTGCTGGCCAACGAGCCCGCCGTCTTCTCGTGGCGCGCGCTCGTCGACAAGGACGCCGCGAAGGTGCCCGCGCGCGCGTTCATCGTCGTGCAGCCGAAGCTGGACTATGCGGCGCTGCAGGCGGGCGCGCGGGCGTCGGAAGAGGTGCGCAAGACGGCGGCGTCGCTCGATCTCGACTCGCAATACGGCGCGCGCATCCGTCTGACGGGCGAGCAGCCGCTCGCGGACGATGAATTCGCGTCGGTGCAGGACGGCGCGGAGATCAACGGCATCATCACGTTCTTCGTCGTGCTCGGCATCCTGTGGCTCGCGCTGCGCTCGGGGCGCCTGATCGTCGCCGTGTTCATCACGCTGTTTGTCGGCCTCGCCATCACGGCGGCGCTCGGCCTGATGATGGTCGATGCGCTCAACATGATTTCCGTCGCGTTCATGGTGCTGTTCGTCGGGCTCGGCGTCGACTTCGGCGTGCAGTTCGGCGTGAAGTACCGCGAGGAACGCAATCGCGACGACCGGCTCGCCGCCGCGCTGATCCATACGGCATACAGCATCGGCGTGCCGTTGACGCTGGCGGCCGTGGCCGTCGCCGAGAGTTTCTTCTCGTTCCTGCCTACCGCGTATCGCGGCGTCTCGGAGCTGGGCGAGATCGCGGGCGTCGGCATGTTCGTCGCGTATCTGACCAACATGACGCTGCTGCCCGCGCTCATCAAGGTCTTCAATCCGCCGGGCGAGGAAGAATCGCCGGGCTTTACGTTCCTCGCGCCCGTCGACGATTTCCTCGACCGCAACCGCACGCCGGTGCTGATCGCGACGGCGGTGCTGATCATCGGCGCGTCGCCGTTGCTGCTGCATCTGCGCTTCGACTTCAATCCGCTGCATCTGAAGGACCCGAACACGGAGTCGATGGCGACGCTGATCTCGCTGAACGACGCACCCGAGGCGGCCGTCAACAACGTGCGAGCGCTCGCGCCGTCGCTGGCGGATGCGGACAAAATCGCCGCGCGTTTGTCGAAACTGCCGGAAGTGGGCCGCACGACGACCCTCACCACGTTCATTCCCGCCGACCAGCCGCAAAAGCTCGCGCTGATTGCCGCCGCGGCGCAGCAATTGCTGCCCGCGCTCACGCAGACGCCCGCGCCGCCCGCCTCCGACGCCGTGCGCGTGGCCGCGCTCAAGCGCACCTCGGCCCAGCTGTCGCTCGCCGCCGACGATCACCCCGGCCCCGGCGCGGCAGAAGCCAAACATCTCTCCGAAACGCTGGCCAAGCTCGCGAACGCGGATGTCTCGACGCGCGACCGCGCCGAGCGTGCGATGTCGGTCCCGCTGAAGATTTCGTTGAAGCAGCTGGCAACCCTGCTGCAGCCGACGGAAATCACCCGCGAAAACGTCCCGAAGGACATCGCCGACAGTTGGCTATCGAAAACAGGACAGGCGCTCGTCGAAATTTCGCCGAAGGTGCCGCCCGGCACCGATCCCGGCGACGACGTGATGCTGCGCAACTTCGCGCGAGCTGTGAAGACGGCGGAACCGGGTGCCATCGGCGGGCCGATCTCGATCCTCCATTCGGCGAACGTCATCATCAAGTCGTTCGTGCAGGCGGGAGCGTGGGCCATTCTGTCGATCAGCGCCCTGCTCTGGCTCACGCTGCGCCGGTTCGGCGACGTGCTGCGCACGCTCGTGCCGCTGCTGGTGTCGGCCGTCGTCACGCTGGAGTTGTGCGTCGTTTTCAACATGCCGCTCAACTTCGCGAATATCATCGCGTTGCCGCTGATGCTCGGCGTGGGCGTCGCGTTCAAGATTTATTTCGTGATGGCGTGGCGCAGAGGTCAAACGGGTCTGCTGCAATCCAGCCTCACGCATGCCGTGCTGTTCAGCGCGGCGACCACGGCTACGGCCTTCGGCAGCCTGTGGCTGTCGCATCATCCGGGCACGTCGAGCATGGGGCGTCTGCTGGCGCTGTCCCTCCTCTGCACGCTAATTGGCGCTGTGGTATTTCAACCGGTATTGATGGGCAAACCGCGCGTTCGACGCGCATCGAAGAAACAATAAGGAAAGCCGCATGAAGATGCGTACCGCCGCGCTGGCATTGGCCGCCGCGAGTCTTGCAACGGGGTGTGCAACGGGACCCGACCGGAAGCCCGGAGACCCGCTCGAACCGATGAACCGCGCGATTTTCGGTTTCAACGACGCGCTCGACCGCACGGTCGCCGTGCCGATTGCGAAGGGCTATCAGAAAGTCACGCCGCAGCCGCTGCGCCAGGCAATCAGCAACTTCTTCTCGAACCTCGGGGATCTCGACAACTTCGCGAACAGCCTGCTGCAGTTGCACATCAAGGACGCAACCGAAAGCCTGATGCGTTTCGCCATGAACTCGACGTTCGGTCTCGGCGGCCTCCTCGACTTCGCGACGCCCGCCGGCCTGCCGAAGCACAAGGAAGACTTCGGGCTGACGCTCGGCCGCTGGGGCGTGCCGTCCGGTCCGTATCTGGTGCTGCCGCTGTTCGGCCCGAGCTCGTTCCGCGACGGCCTCGGCTATCTGGTCGATTTCCGCGCCAATCCGATTTCCTACATGGGTTGGGAGTACAAGTATCCGTTGTACTTCGTACAGTTCGTCAGCGTGCGCTCGGATCTGCTCGGCGCGACGACGCTGCTGGAGCAAGCTGCCCTCGACAAGTACTCGTTCGTGCGCGACGCCTATACCCAGCAGCGCAAGTCGATGTTGCGGGGCGCCAACGCGCCGGCTTCGGCGTTGCCGGACTATGGCGACGACGAGGATTCGGGTGCGCAGGCGCCTTCGGGTGCATCGGGCACGGCGCCGACCACCGTACCGGGTGCGGCGCCGCTCAGCTTGCCGAACTACGCGGACCCGGGCCAGGCCGAGCCGGCGGAAGGTGCATCGGGCGCGGGCGGCGCGAAGCGTGCGCCAACCAACGACGACAGCGTGCCGAAATACGAAGATCCAGGCGAGGGAGCCGCGCCTTCGACGGCGGCGCCCGCTCCCGCTTCGCAGTAAGACGTCGTTCCCGGCGCACCAGACAAAAGCCCCGGCTGGTCATCCGACCAGCCGGGGCTTTTTTCTTTAGGCGTTCTCAGGCCGCCGTTGCGTCAATGCGCTGCGTCTGCTTCCTGATCCACGTCTTCCGGGCGTTCCGAAGCCAGCACGGGAGTTTGCTGCTGCATCGCACGCAGGCTCTCGCTGTAGCGCTCGAACGCTTCGTCCGAATAACGGATCTTCGTGCGGCCATGCGGCGCCGGATTGCCGTTCGCATCGAGATTCACGAACACCATCTTTTCGACGGTCAGAATGCTCTTGCGCGTGATCTTGTTGCGCACTTCCGCGCGCAGCGTGATCGACGTCGTGCCGAAATGCGTAGCCGTCATGCCCAGCTCGATGATGTCGCCCTGACGCGCCGAGCTGACGAAGTTGATCTCCGACATGAACTTGGTCACGACACGCTGGTTGTCGAGCTGGCAGATCGCGTAGATCGCGGCTTCTTCATCGATCCAGCGCAGCAGGCTGCCGCCGAACAGCGTGCCATTGGGGTTCAGATCTTCGGGCTTGACCCATTTGCGTGTGTGGAAATTCATTGCGGTCCCTCTTTGGAAATAGCGCGGCCGCGCCTCTTCGCGCGGCCTAGGGTTAACACCTAGCACTATACCAGATATAAGGGTTTTCCCTAGGTCATCAAGACCAACACACTATTTCGCTATCCGCATTGCCGGGGCGTCCGGCTCAAGTGGAGACGAGCGCGCCCGAGCGCTCCAGCACCTGACGGGCGGCGACGAGGGAAGCGCGGGCCGCGCGGGCGTCGGCGGCGACTTGCAGCAGTCCGCCGAGCTGCGACGGCTGGCGCGCCAGTTCGCGCAGGATGGGGCCGATAGCTGTCGTGCCGTCGTCGCGCAGACCTGCCGTCGCGGCGGACGGCAGCGTACGCCATGCCGGATCGACGATTGCCCTGCAGACGACGAACGGCAGGCCGTTCGCCTCGGCTATCGCGCCCGCAAGGTGAGATTCCATGTCGACGGCGAGCGCACCTGTCGATGCATGCAGCGCCGCCTTGTCGGCTGCGCCGACAAGCGGCGCGGCCACGCCCGCAATCGGCCCGCGCCGCAGCTTCGACGCCAGCGGCGCCGCGCCGAGCGCGGTGGCGATACGTCCCGCCCAGCGCAGATCGGTCTCGACGACGCCGAGCGGACTGTGCACGCTGCTCGCGACGATCAAGGTGCCCGGCGCGAGATCGGGCGCGAGTCCGCCAGCCGTGCCGAAGCTGATGATCCCCGCACAACCCCGCGCGACCGCCTCGTTCAGCGCGCGCTCAAGCAGATCGGCTCGCGCCGCGTACACCGCTTCGACGCCCTTGCCACGCGCGATACGCGCTTCGAACGCCATGCCCGTCACGGCGATGACGGGCAGCTTCGTGTTCATCAGATCAGGCCGGGCCGCCATCACAGACCGAAGGCGACGCGCTTCTGGCCCGCGCGCATCAGATTGCGGTAACGCGCGAGCGCCCACAGCGGGAAGAACTTGCGATAGCCGTGATAGCGCAGATAGAACACGCGCGGGAAGCCCGTTGCCGAAAAGCGCGTCTCGTCCCACAGGCCGTGATCGCGCTGCTCGCTCTTCAGGTACTCGATGCCGCGCGCAACGGCGGGATGATCGACATAGCCCACCGCCATCAGTCCGAGCAGCGCCCATGCCGTCTGCGACGGAATGCTCGGCGCCGTCTCGTAGCCGCGATAGTCGAGCTTGTAGCTGGTGCCGTCTTCGCCCCAGCCGCCGTCGGCGTTCTGGATCGACACGAGCCACTGCGCGGCGCGCCTGACGCGCGCGTCGTCGTGCGAAATGCCCGCGGCGTTCAGCGCGCACAGTGCCGTCCACGTGCCGTAGATGTAGTTCATGCCCCAGCGGCCGTACCAGCTGCCGTCGTCTTCCTGCTCCTTGAGCAGATAGTCGTAGGCGCGGCGCGCCGGCTCGCTCGTCGCGGGCATTTCGCCAAGTTGGGCGAGCATCGACAGGCAGCGGCCGGACACGTCGGCCGTCGGCGGATCGAGCAAGGCGCCGTGATCGGAGAACGGGATGTTGTTCAGGTAGTACTGGGTGTTTTCCGGCTCGAATGCGCCCCAGCCGCCGTCGCTGCTCTGCATGCCGACCACCCATTCGCGGGCGCGCGCAATCGCGTCGGCGTCGACGTCCGATTGCGTCAGCGCCGCCGAGCGATGCATTGCCAGCGCGACCACGGCCGTATCGTCGACGTCGGGGTAATGCGCGTTGTTGTACTGGAACGCCCAGCCGCCCGGACGCACATTGGGACGGCGCGAAATCCAGTCGCCGCGCACGTCGAGAATCTGCAGCGGACGCAGCCATGCGAGGCCGCGCTCGGCGGCTTCCTCGGCGCGCCTGTCGCCCGTCTCGAGCAGCGCGTGCGCCGCGAGCGACGTGTCCCAGACAGGCGACAGGCACGGCTGGCAATACGCTTCGTCTTCGTGGATGACGAGCAGCTTGTCGATCGACTGGCGGGCGATCGCGCGCTTCGGGTGATCGGCGGGATAGCCGAGCACGTCGTACATCATCACGGAGTTCGCCATCGCCGGGAAAATCGCGCCGAGACCGTCCTCGCCGTTCAGGCGCTCATCGACGAAATCGACGGCCGCCTTGATCGCGCGCTCGCGCGAGCGCTTCGGGAACAGGCCGTCCGTCACGCGCAGCACGCCGTCCACGGCCCGGAAAAACGCGAACCAGCTCTTGCTCTGGTGGCCCGAGCGCGGCAGCAGGCCCGTCGTGACGGGCGCGCCGCGGAACAGTTCGTCGATCCGCACGCCGCGCGGATTACGCGCGACAGGCCGCTTCGCGTTCAGTACCAGCAGCGGCACGATCACCGTGCGCGCCCAGTACGACACCTTCGACAGATGGAACGGGAACCACTTCGGCAGCAGCATGATTTCGACGGGCATCATCGGCACCGCGTACCACGTCACGACGCCGAACAGCGCGAGCAGGATGCGCGTGAACACGTTCGCCGCTTCCGCGCCGCCGTGGGCGAGAATACATTCGCGCGCGCGGACCATATGCTCGGCATCGACGGGGTCTCCGATCATCTTCAGCGCGAAATACGCCTTCACGCTCGCGCTGACGTCCATCGCGCCGTCGGTGAAGAGCGGCCAGCCGCCGTCGGCCAGCTGGATGCGGCGCAGGTAGCGCGCGATCTTCTGTTCCAACTCGACGTTGGGCGTCTCGCCCAGGTAATGGACGAGCAGCACGTATTCGGCGGGAATCGTCGCGTCGGCTTCGAGTTCGTAGACCCAGTGCCCGTCGTCCCGTTGCGCGGCGAGGATGGCGTCCGTCGCGCGCGTGACGGCGGCGTCGAGCGCGTCGACGGGCGCTGCGCCTGTCGCCAGCGCGGCGGCCACGGGAGCGTGGTCGTCGATCAGCGTTCGAGGCAGTGCGTCGCCCAGCGTCTGGGTCATGGATAAATCGTTCATCGGCGTTCCATCGGTTCGTTCAATAGCGTATCGGCGGCCTTCTGGCCGGAGCGAATCGCGCCTTCGATGCCCGGCGGCAGACCGGTTGCCGTCCAGTCGCCCGCAAGCATCAGGTTGTTCCAGCGAGTGCGCGTGGCCGGGCGGCGCATCTCGTCGTCGGGTTGCGCGGCAAAGGTCGCGCGCGGCTCGACGCTCAGTTGCCACTTCAGCGGCAGATCGGCCGACAAGCCCGTCACTTGCGCGACGTCGGCCCACAGCTTGCGCGCGAGTTCGTCGCGCGCCATCTCGGCAAGGTTCGCCGTGCGGTTCGGCGTACGGCTTGCCGCGTCGTAGACCGTCAGCGACAGCCGTCCGTCCGACGCGATCAGCCAGTTCGCGCTCGCGTTGATTAGCCCCATCAGCGGCGGATGGCCGAGCGGCGGCTCCACCGCGAAATTGGCCGTCACGATGGCCGAAAAGCGGCGCGGCGCCTGCACGCCGGGCACCAGTGCCTGCATGACGTCGGGCGTCACGGCCAGCACCACGGCTTCGCTCGCGCCAATTTCGATGCGTTCGCCGTCGTCCAGACGCAGCGCGGCAACGCGGCTGGCCGGGTTATCGGCAAACTCCAGCGCGTCGATCCGCGCGCCCAGCCTGATCGCTGCGCCGCCATGCTGCAAAAGCCGCAGCGCCGGTTCGACGAAAGCGGAGCCCAGGCCGTTGCGCGCAATGAGCGGCCGGCTGGAAGGCCCGCCCGCCGCGAGCGTGTCGCGCAACACCGCGCCCACGAGGCCGGCCGTCGCCTGACGCGGCTCGATGTTCGTCAGGGCCAGCAGGAGCGGATGCAGCATGCGGTCCCACAGGGGGCCGTTGCTGCGCATCGACTGCGCGACAGTGCGGCCGGGCTTCGCCAGCAGCAGCGGCACCACGGACAGGTAATCCGTCCATTGCGTGTCCGGCACGCGCGCGCCGGCCTCGAAAATCCACGCCGGAAACCGTCCCGACGACATGCGGACGGTCCAGCGCCGGTTCGTCGCCAGGTCGACGAACGGGTATTCGGGCTGTGTCGGCCCGACGAGCTCGTCGGCGGAACCGATCGCGCGCACGTAGTTCAACGTGGCCTGCTGGCCGGACAGCACCAGATGATTGCCGCTGTCGACGGTCGCGGCCAGCGTGCGATCGTAGTATGTGCGGCAGCGGCCGCCCGCCTGCCTGTCCGCCTCGTACAGCACGACCTGCGCGCCGCGCCGTTGCAACTGCACGGCGGCGGCAAGACCGGCCAGCCCCGCACCGATCACGTGAACCAGCTTTCGCATCAAAAGAAAGCGTAGCGCGCCACGATCGCCAGCATGCGCAATTTCGGCTTGCTGACTTTCGTGCGCGGAATGTCGAAGCCGCGTTCCAGCGTGCGTTCGAGCAGCAGTCGATACACGCCCGACATGATGCGTGGCGCCTTGACCTGCGCGCGCGGCTGCGCGTCCATGATCGCGTCGGCGGCGGCGAAGTGCTGCTTCGCGCGCTCCGCAAGCGTCGCGCAGACGCGCGGCAGCGAGGGATCGTCGGCGATCGTGAGCGGATTCGTCGCCGCGATGCCTTCGCGCGCCAGCAGCTCGTACGGCAGATAGCAGCGGTTGATCTCCGCGTCCTCGTCGATGTCGCGCAGGATGTTCGTCAGTTGCAGCGCGCGGCCCAGATGGTGCGACAACTCGATGCCCGGCTGCTCCTGCATCCCGAATATCCTCACCGATAGCCGGCCGGCTGCGCTCGCGACACGGTCGCAGTACAGGTCGAGCGTGGCTTCGTCGGGCGCGCAGATGTCGGCGGCGGCGTCCATGGCCATGCCGTCGATCATCGCGTGGAAGTCTTCCCGCTGCAGATGAAACGTGTGGATGTGCCGCGTCAACTCGAGCAGCGACGCGCGCGGCGAACCGGCGTAGCACGCGTCGATGTCCGCCCGCCAGCGTTCGAGGCCCGCGTCGCGCTCGGCGCGCGGCAGGTCGCTGTCGGCGATATCGTCGACGGCGCGGCAGAACGCGTAGACCTGGTACATCGCGTCGCGCTGCGCAGGCGGCAAGATGCGCATCGCGAGATAAAACGAGCTGCCCGAGCTTGCAGCAGCTGCGTCAGTTTGTGTGTCGTCCACGACGAGATTGGAAACGGCCAAGACGATCTCCGCTGAGACACCCCCGAGGGGGCGATCAAGAAGTCATGCCTACCCGCAGGGCAAGCCGCCCGCGCGCGCGGACACGCGCGAAACGCCGGCCGAAAGACCGGAAAACGGGCAAAAGTATACCAACCTTTCATAGCGGACGCAGGAACAGCGGGAAGCCGCTTGGGCGTGCCATCGCGATCTGCCTCGACGAAGAACGAAGTGTACCGGCGACAAAATGCGCGGGTCTGCCTACGCGCAGGCACTCAAAAGATCTCGAAACACTATCTCAAATTAAGAGTTGTCTGAGAGTCCTCTGGCTAGTTACAGACTACATTTAGTCCCGCAACGCAATGCACCAGGACGCCTGATAACCGCGTGTGGCGCTCACAGCATGCTTTTGAACCATTCACATTAACTTTTCGCAATAAAAATATCCACTACACAAATTTTAGATTCACGCGGATCAGATTTTAATTTGCTGTTTTAAAAACTGCCGAATTGGATTATTGATTTAAATCGCATCAAGGAATAAAGATGAAACTGTATATGCTGTTTATCGCTCCCGTTTTGGCCGCTTTTGCACTCGCGACGCCGACCTTCGCCGCCGAGAACGACGAAGCCGTGATTCGCCAGATGGAAGAAGCCTGGGTCCAGGCGAGCATGCATCACGACCGCGACACGCTGAAACTGCTGCTCGACGACTCGTATCGCGAAATCACGCCGTCCGGTATGGCGCGCTCGAAGAGCGACGTGCTGAATGCATCGCCGGCACCGTCCGGTTCGACGCAAACGCTGCAGTACATGAAAGTTAGCGTCGACGGCGATCAGGCCGTGGTGACGGGCGAGAACCGCTTCATGGCGCCGGACGGCCAGCAAGCCGTGTTCGCCTTCAAGGATGATTTCGCGCGCCGCGACGGCCAGTGGCGCGTCATCGGCTCGTGGATGAGCCGCAAGTAGATCGATTCGCGGCAGCGGGCCGGCGCCCGCTGGCCGGCAAACATCCCAGAGACCTTCAGATAAACGCAACCGACCGGTTGCGTCCCTGCCGCTTCGCGCTGTACAGCGCCGCATCCGCCTCGTTGATGAGCGCCTCGTAGGCAGGCACGCCCGCTCGCGCGGACGCGCCGCCGACACTCGCCGTCACCGGCACGTCGACGCCTTGCACGTCGACCGGCTTGTCGCCAATCGTATTGCGGATTTTCTCCGCGACCAGCATCGCGTCTTCCAGCGGCGTGCACGGCAGCAGCAGCGCAAACTCCTCCCCGCCGAATCGCCCGAACGTATCCTGCGCGCGCACGACGTGCGACACGCGCTGCGCCATATCACGCAGCACGGTATCGCCGACCACGTGACCGAACTGGTCGTTGATCTTCTTGAAGTGGTCGAGATCGAACAGCAGGATCGATAGATCGCCGCCGTACCGCTGCCAGCGCGTGTATTCGTCGCGCAGACGCGCTTCGAAGTAACGCCGGTTCGCGATGCCCGTCAGCCCATCGCGGTCCGCGTATTCCTGCAGCTTCGCCACGGCCTCCTCGCGCTCCCGCTGCATGATGCTGACGTGCGTCACGTCGGAGACCGTCACGCAAACGGCCTCGACCTCGCGCTCGCGCATGATCGGCATGAACGTGCAGTCCTGCTGCATGAAATCCACGCCGCCCGTGATCGGCCGGTCGTGATCGAACTTGAACAGATAGGGGCGCTGTTCCCACGAACTGAACGCGAAGCTGCCGAGCTGGAACACGCTTTCGAGCTTGCGTGTGAGCCACACGCGCGGCAATTCCGGAAAGCTCGCGAAAATCGACTTGCCGACCACCTGTTGTGCCGACAGCCCGCTGTGATCGTGCATGAAGCGATTCCACATCAGCACGTTCATCTGACGGTCGAGCACGAAAATGCCGAAGCCGACCCGTTCGACGACCAGGTCGCTCAACGTGGGAAGCGGGGCATTCATATGCTGGAAAGCAGTGCGTCCAGCGCGGAACTGAGATGACGGATCGAGTCTTCCGCCATCAGCATCACGAGGTGGGCGCGGAAACTCTGATCCTCTAACGCGAAATTCACTTCGACGAGCAGCGCGACTTCCCAGGCGAGCACATTCGGCTGGAACACGTCGTCGAGCGACATCGCCGCTCCGAGCAGGCCCGGCTGCGAGAACACGGGGGTGCGCCCAAGCTGGTCGAGAATGCACGACACGCACGCGCCCGTCAGGATGTTCGCGACGTCGAACACCAGCTCCTCCTGGGTGGTCGCCTCATATGCGGACTTCGCATACGGATCGCTCACCAGCGAGCACAGCTGCTCGATGCTGCCGCTACGGCAGATCACCAGCGCCTCGCCCTTGATGTCCGAGCGGAAGCCCTGTCGCACGGCGCTCACGGGCTCGTTGATGCCCGTCATCTCGCGCAGCGCCGACGCAGCCTCGCGCACGGCGACCACGCGCACGCGCGGCACGGACAGTTCGATGAACGCATCCAGCAGCAGAGCGAGGCGCGTCGCGGCCTGGCCCATCGCCAGATTGGCGACCTCTTGCAGCGCGTCGCGCTGATCTTCGTTGAGGACTGGCTCAGACATACAACCCGTACTCCTTGAGGATGGGAAGCACCGCCTCGGTAGTCACGGGCTTGGGGATGAATGCGACCGCGCCGAGGGTGCGCACGCGTTCCCTTGCCATCGGCTGGACATCGGCGGACACGACGATCACGAAGGTGTTCAGGTCCTCGTGCTGCAGGGCCTCCAGAACCTGATAGCCCGTCATGTCGGGCATCGTCAGGTCCAGAAACATCACCGATGCGCGCCCCTTGCGATAATGCTCGAGCGCTTCGCGTCCGTTGGACGCGTAGGTAATGTCGACATCCCAGCCTTCCGGCAATGCTTTCGTGAGCACCTTGCGGGCAAGCAGCGAATCGTCGGCGATCACAATGGGCAAAGACATGGCGGCGGGCTGGAAACGGAGTGGGTTCTTGCGTGTTAACGGCGCTGCGCGCGCGAACTTGAGTCGCCGCTCGCGCGGTCGCGCGCCGCAGCCTCTCCAGCAGCGGCGAAGCGGGAACCCGAAACGGTCGGCACGAACAATGCTGACCCCATCTGGCGCGGCGACGGGCGCACCCGGCGGCTGGTGCTGCGCGCGCGGCGCGCAGCCGCTGCAGCGTGCACGCAATGGACAACGGCAATGACCGGCATTTTCGAAGCCTACCCCGTAGATAGTGCTGCGGCGGCAAGACGGCGTTCATGGCTCCGTGGTGCCCCGCTGGTCGGCGCGAGGGTCTGTCCGGTCTTGCATGGCATGCAATGCCCGGTCCCCCGCACGAAATTCGCCCGATCATGGCGGGCTGATTATTTGTCTGAGCGCGATTTTCGAATCAAATTGGCGAAAAGGCAACTCGTCAGAATGCTTTCGACGAACGAATTTAACTCGTTTGGCTCGGATTCGAGTCGAAACGTAAGCATTTGTCAGATAAAAGATCGTCTTTATACTTTTGTGTACGTTTGCGCTTCCGGATTCGTCGCTGATTCACGAACTTGTATGACTAAAGCGTCCGGCCACCGCAGGCGCGGCCTCGGCGTCTGCTTTGTTGCATTGCGCGCGAGCGGATGGTCCACTAAACCTATGATGAGAACACACACCTCTTCAACCGGCCGCGCGCGCGGCTTGCGCCATGACTGCTGACCGGCCCGATTCCGCCGACACGAATGCCCCCGACGAACGTGCCATCGGCACACGGCCCGACGAAGCGCTTTTTCCCGCCGTACCCGAGCAGAACTTTGCGGTCCGCCGCCTGACGCTGATCGCGCTGCTGGTGGCGGCCGTCGTGGTGCCGTGCGTGTTCGTGGCGGCGATGGCGTTCAGCGACCTGCGCACCCGCGAGGCCGACGCCACCGATCTCACGCTGCGCACCGTGCGCGTCGCGGAAGAACACGCGCTGAAAGTGTTCGACATGAACGAGGCGCTGGACGCGCGCGTCGTCGATCTGGTGCAAGGACTGGACGACGACGGCATACGCGAACGCGAAGGCGCGATCCACGAGAAGCTGCAGACCATGGGCGGCGGCTATCCGCAGGTCGCGGCCGTTTCGATCTTCGGCCGTGACGGCACGCTGCTCGCGAGCAGCCGTTTTTATCCGGCGCCGCCCGTATCGATCGATCATCGCGAGGATTTCGTCGGCATTCGCGACGGTCAGGTGCTCGAACATGTGTCGAAGGTGATGGTCGGGCATGTCGCGGGCGAGATCGTGTTCAACACGGGCGTCGCGCGGCGCGGCGAGGACGGCGGGTTCGCGGGCGTCGTGTCGGTGGCGCTGCGGCCCAGCTACTTCGCGGCGTTCTACCGCGAGTTGCTCGGCGGCAACGACTCGCCGATGACGATGGCGCTGACGCGCTCCGACGCAGCCGTGCTCGCGCGCTATCCCGTCGGCATGCCGTCGAAGGCGGAAGAGCCCGTCCGCCACAACGCCTACACCGACGCGCTCGCCGAAGGGCGGCGCGCGGGCGTCGTGCGAGTACGCTCGGCGCCCGACGGCGACAAGCTGATCGTCGCGTTTCGCCGCGTCGGCTCATATCCCGTGTATGTGACAGTCGGCTACCGGACGTCGGCGATCTGGGCCGCCTGGTATCGCCATCTGAGCGTGCTCATCCTGTCGACGTTCGTGCCGTCCGTCGTGCTGTGGTGCGTGATCTGGCTGTCGCTCAGGCGCCTCGGCGCAGAAGAGGAAGCGTGGGAGCGCTGGCAGGCGGAAGCGTCGATGCGCCGCTCGATCGAATCGGCCTACCGGCAGTCGCGCAAGATGGAAGCGCTCGGCAATCTCGTCGGCAGCGTCGCGCACGACTTCAACAACCTGCTGATGATCGTCTCGGCCAATGTGCAGATCGTGCGGCGGCGCGGCGCGGCGGCGTTCGACCGCGAGTTGTCCGCCGTCGAGCGCGCGCTCAAAAGCGGCCAGTCGCTTACGCGGCAATTGCTCGGCGTGGCGCGCAAGCAGCCCTTGCGCAGCGAGACGCTCGACGTCGAACGCTGGCTGCCGGGCTGCCGCGATCTGCTGCGCGCTTCGCTCGGCGCGAAGGTCGCGCTGGTAATGGACGTGGGCACAGGCGTGTGGCCGATGCAGGTCGACGTCGCCGAACTCGAACTCGCGCTGATCAACGTCGCCGTCAATGCCCGCGATGCGATGCCGAACGGCGGACGCTTTACGGTGCGCGCGAACAACGTGACCTTCCGTCGCGAGGACGGCTTTCCGATCACGGGCGCGTTCGTGCAGTTGTCGCTGGAAGATACGGGCGTCGGGATGCCGCCGGAGATCCTGTCGCGCGCGTTCGAGCCGCTTTTCACCACCAAGCCGAAAGGCATGGGCACAGGTCTCGGCCTGCCTCAGGTGTTCGCGTTCTGCGAGCGCTCGGGCGGGCTGGCCGCGATCGACAGCGCGATCGGCGCGGGCACGTCGGTGCGCCTGTATTTGCCGCGCGCGACCCAGGCGCCCGAAGTCGAGCGGCCTGCCGAGCCCGTCGCGGAAGAGATGGGTGCGCCGCATGGCCTGCGCATTCTGCTCGTCGAGGACAACGACGAAGTCGCGGCGGGCACGGAAGCGTTGCTGCAGATGATGGGCCACGACGTGACCTGCGTGTTCAACGCCGACGCGGCGATGGAACGCTTCGACGCCGCGCACGCGAGGCAAAAGCAGACGGGCGAGCCCTTGCCGTTCGACCTCGTGATCTCCGACATCCATATGCCCGGCACGCTGAACGGCATCGATCTCGCCGAACGCGTGCAGGCTTTCGAGACGAAGCTGCCGGTGATTCTCGTCACCGGCTATGCGGAGGAGCTGGAGCGCGCGCGTCACGTCGACGTGCGCGTGCTGTCGAAGCCGTTCGATATCGCGCTGCTCGACAAATTCCTGCAGACGCTACAGCGCGATCTCGCGCATACGCCGACTCACCCTGCCAGTTGAGCGGGCGTTTCGCCCCGGGGATTACCGACTACATTTGTAAAAAAGCGCGCCATGCGACGGGCGCGCTTGCGTGGGCAACGGCCCCCGCTGGCGCCTGTCTGTCCGATAGTTCCCGTAGCGCCGCGCTCGCGAAGCCCGGCATGAACGTTGCGCGTATACCGTCACAGCGGATGCGGTGGTGCATTGCCGTATCCACCCAGAAAGCTGACGGAGACAGACATGCGACACACCGTGATTGGTCTTTTCGCCACCTACGCGCAGGCCGAAAGTGCGCGCAACATGCTCGTGCAAACGGGCTTCGCGTCCACCGACATCGATCTGCAAGCGAACCCCGAAACGCCTGCCGACGCAGCCGCCGATGCCTCTCCCGGCGTGATTGCCAATATCGAACGGTTCCTGTCGAGCCTGTTCTCGAGCTCCGGCCCGACCGCCCCCGAAGCCGAGCGCTACACCGATGCGGTGCGGCGCGGCGCAGTGCTCGTGGCCGTGAACGCCGCGAGCGAATCGCATGCGGAGCTCGCGCGCAACTCGTTGAGCAAGCTCGGGGCGATCGAAGTGAGCGAGCGGGCGCCCGATGCCAGGATGCCCACGCCCGAGGCGAGACGCGAGCACTCGGTGCTCGACGAGTTGGGTATCGGGGGTAGTGGCAGTCTGGCCGCGACGCCGACAGCGGCGCAGCCGTCGAGCGATGTGCTGCGCGCCGAGGAAGACGCGCGCAACCGCGCGCGCATGGATGCGCTGCACGGCGTGCCTCCCGCCGACGAAGCATCCGCCCAGGCCCTCGCGGCCGCGAGTGCGCCGGGCGCGGGTGCCGTGATGCGGCCGGATATGCCGCCGCCGGAACCCTTGACGACGTTCCCCGACGAGCCGGTTCAGCATCCCGATTACGGCGTGCCCACGTCCGCCAGCCGGCCGGCCGCGCCTCAGGGCGATACGCCAGCGGCTGCGGCGATTGCGTCGGCGGGCATCGCCGGCTCAGGCGCCGTGATGACGCCCGACACCGCCGAGCCGGCGCGAGCCATGCCTCAACAGGTGCCGGATGAATTCCTCGAGTATGAAGAGGATTTCCGCACCCACTATGACGCGGAGTACGCGCACGAAGGCTTGCGCTATGACGAGTATGTTCCGGCGTATCACTACGGCGCGACGATGGCCCGCGAGATCCGCTATCAGGATAAGTCGTGGGACGAGGTCGAGCCGGACGTGCGGGAGGATTGGGAGCGCGACAAAGCGGTAGGCAGCTGGGAGCGCTTCAAGTCTGCCGTGCGGCATGGGTGGGATCGCGTGACGGGTCACCACCACCGATAGTCTTCTTGCTTCGACTGGCAAAGCAACAAAATAACGCGGCGCCCCTGATCGGGCGCCGCGTCGTGTGAAGGCGGGGCGCGTTCAACCCGCGTGCCGCTTCACCCAGTCAGCGTATCGATCGACGAACTTCTGCAGGAACTTGCGCGTGTCGTCGTTGGCGATGTTGCCGTTCTCGTCGATCTGGCCAGCCGTATGCTTGATGAACATCTCCGGTTGGGCAAGTGTCTGCACGTCGAGGTACGCCAGCACGTTGCGCAGATGCTGTTGCGCGAGCGCCGTGCCCGTCGCCCCCGGCGACGTGCCGATCACGGCGGCCGGCTTGCCGCCCCAGACGCTATGGCCCCAAGGGCGTGAACCCCAGTCGAGCGCGTTCTTCAGTACGCCGGGCATCGAGCGGTTGTATTCAGGTGTGACGAAGAGCAGGCCGTTGGCAGCCTGGATCTGCTGCTTAAAATGACGCGCGACTTCTGGGAAGTCATCGTCGTAGTCCTGGCTGTAGAGCGGTAGAGCACCGATGTCGAGAAACTCGAAGGAAAAGTCTGAAGGCGCAAGGGAGATCAACGCCTTCGCCAGCTGCCGATTGGTCGAGTCGCGGCGCAAGCTGCCGACGACCACTGCAATGTGATAGGCCATGTGTTCGTTCCTCGGTTGGCGCGAAACGCGCAAAAGGGGATGCAGCCCGTCAATCATAACGGTCGATAGGGCATCCCGAAACCTAGCCTTATCGCCCTTGTTATGACGCTTTTGTTACCCGCAGTGGATAAACCGCGGTACGCAAAAGTTATCCACAGATTTTCTGGATAACCCTGTGGATAGGTCGAATGTTTGCCTTATCAATCAAGCGCGTCGTCGGCCTGTCGCAATACGCAACAAACGGCGTGCAAGCTCACCTGCCGCTACAGCTTCGCGTCGGGGGCAGCGATTCAGGGTGCGGGCGCGGTGCTTGCGCTATCACACCTTTGAGGATCAACCGGGAGGGATAGATCATGACCTTGCATCACTCTGGCAAATCTCACGATGAAGCAGTCGCTGCACGAAAGGAGCACAAGCCTCGCGCGCTCGAACAGCCGGGCGGCGAAATGGCCGTGGAAGGCACAGAGGCGGATGAAACGCACAGCTGCGGCGAACTTTCCGAGCGCGGAAAGCAGGTCTGGCGGACGGGCAGCGGACTCGATGGAGGCGGAAAGGTCTGATTTGCGCGGGCCGCATATAAGAAAGGGCGCTCTGGAGCGCCCTTTACTTTGTGACTGACGACTTAGTTGCCGAAAAACACGTTGCAATACGACGCGAGACCTTCGCACGTCCGTTGTTATCCGCGTGCACGACCCCGGTGGCACCGGCATCCCGATGACGTTTCCGGCCGATTACCGCTCCGACGGAGGGATCTCGCGATAACGCGCCAGGTAAGCACCGTGTGCGACCTCGTCGACGCCGACAGGATGGGAAGCGGACGACGCGGGATGCTTCTGCAGCATCGCCGCGGGACGAACCGGCCGATGCTGGAAATTTCCCCCACAGTTCGGACACACATTGCGCAACGCGGTCAGCGCGCAGACTTCACAAAACGTGCATTCGAAACTGCAGATCATTGCATCTCTCGAGTCGGGTGGCAGTGCCTTGCCACAGCCTTCGCATGATGGTCTTAGTTCGAGCATTCCCGGTCTCCACAATCGACGAAATTTGGCGTTTTGTTCCCGCGGCGGGGACAGTCAATGGTTGAAGT
Source organism: Paraburkholderia caribensis (assembly GCF_002902945.1). NCBI lineage: Bacteria > Pseudomonadati > Pseudomonadota > Betaproteobacteria > Burkholderiales > Burkholderiaceae > Paraburkholderia > Paraburkholderia caribensis. The sequence goes on along the minus strand of NZ_CP026102.1, from coordinate 5,414 downwards.
TTATGAAAGCCGGATTGGGCGAACATGTCAGCGCGGCATCAATTGCTGCCACGCGGGACGCACCCGGGTACGCATCGACCCGGTGTGATTTGCTTATGCGAATTTATCGGTTCGCGAAGATCGGTCGTCGGCTTATCGTTGAGCGCAATCGGTCCCTGTTGCGACCGTACTAGCTACATCGAATCCGTCTATGTCTCAACATTCCACGTTCACACGCCGCGCATTCCTGGCAGGAGCCGGCGCACTCCTTGCATCGGCCGCTTTGCCCGCATTTGCGCAGACGCACGCAAAAGAAATCCGTATCGGTTATCAAAAGGCCGCAAGCACGCTGGTGTTGCTGAAAGCACATGGAACGCTGGAAAAGCGCTTCGCGCCGCTGGGTGTGGGAGTGAAATGGACAGAATTTCCGGCAGGCCCGCAATTGCTCGAAGGACTCAATGTCGGTTCCATCGATTTCGGCTATGTCGGAGAGGCGCCGCCTGTCATCGCACAGGCTGCTGGCGCCAACTTCGTGTACACCGCGTATGAGATTCCGACGCCGCAAGCCGAAGGCATTCTCGTCCATCGCGATGCACCGATCCAATCCGTTGCGGATCTGAAGGGAAAGCGGGTGGCGTTGAACAAGGGCTCAGACGTGCACTGGTTCCTGGTCGCCGCGCTTCAGAAAGCAGGTGTGAAATACACCGATATCCAAACTGTGTTCTTGCCGCCCGCTGACGCGCGCGCCGCATTCGAGCGCGGCGCAATCGATGCGTGGGCTGTCTGGGACCCCTTTCTCGAAGCTGCAAAACGCCAATCGAATGCCAGACTGTTGACCGACGGCGCGGGGATCGTCAGCCACCATCAGTTCTTCCTCAGCGCGCGCCCGTTTGCGCAGCAAAACGCTGAACTGATTGATGCCGTAGTTGCCGAGGTTGGCAAAGAGGGCGTCTGGGTCCGCGATCACTACGCCGAAGCGGCTGCACAACTCGCACCGATTCAGGGACTCGACGCCAGCGTGGTCGAAGCGAGCTTGCGACACTATGCGCACGTCTATAAGCCGATCGATGCAGGCGTGCTCGCCGAGCAGCAGAGAATCGCCGATGCGTTCACTGAGCTTCGCATCATCCCGACGAAGATCGTTACGAAGGAAGCCGTACTCGGCGTGAAGGCGTAAGCGCACGTCTCAGTGCACGTCTCAGTGCACGTCTAATCGCCGCGCGCGATGCGCACTCCCGTCATCGCGCGCGTCACGCTACTCCGACAGATCGTGAAACAGCGCTTTGACGTTCTCCGGCGGCCGACCGATTACGGCACGTCCATTGCGAACGACGATAGGACGTTGAAGCAGGATCGGGTTCGCAGCGATCGCTTCGTATAACTGATCGTCGGTCAACGAGGCATCAGCCAGACCCAGTTCTTTATAGATGGCTTCTGAGTCTCGGAGCATCTCACGAACGGGGCACCCCAGCATTCCATTCAGTTCCTTCAACTGCGCCACGGACAGTGGCGTACGAAGGTACTCGACCACCTCGACAGGTTCGTTCGACGGGTTGTAGACGTCGCTAATGAGTTCGCATGCGCCACGGGATTTCGAGCAGCGCGGGTTGTGATAGACGGTAATCATGGGCTTATGCGGAGAGTGAGCGGGTGAGGCTAAGAATTTTAGCTGCTGCGGTTGTCTGGCGTTGCGGTCGTCGCTCAACTGCCGGCCGAAGAATGATCGCGGCTTGTGCTTGAGGACTGATTTGAGGCATTGCGCCGCTTGCGTGCGTTGATGCGTCAAAGGGGTTTGATCTTCGCCATTGGCGGCCTTCATGGATATGGCCGCGGTGGGGGTAATGCCGATGGACGTGCGGATCGGTGTCGGCCGGTCGAGTTTATGCGCATAACGTCGACGCCTCTGCAGCGTATCGAGGTAACGGCGCGTGATATCAGGCGGTGGGGTGTTAATGCTGACGAGGTTTATGCGCATAAACCACAGTCGTTTCGGGCGCGCTGTTGCCCATTGTAGCCAGCGGCCCACGATCTGCAGAAGACTCATCATCGGTCGACTGCGCGACGCTTCCTTCGAATCCGGCCGGATCCGCGAGGACCCTCCATCGGCAAGCGCCGCCACATAGCTTCCAGAACGCCTCCGGGTTCACCGTCCCGTGTTTCGGTTTATGCGCATAAAGCCACGTCAAACGGCTTATAACTGTTGCACGTAACCAAAAATGTTTGAATTAGAAAAACGCCAAGGTAAAATTCAGCGGCGTCCAAAAAGAGGAGGTGAACATTGGCAGCAGAAATCATCGCAGTGACACAGCAGAAAGGCGGAGTCGGTAAAAGTACGATTGCGATGCACCTGGGCGCCGCCTTCCATGAGAGAGGCAAGCGCGTCCTCGTCGTAGACGCCGATGGTCAAAACACCCTCATCCACTGGGCGAGCGCATCTTCGGATAGCGAGTCCGGCATTCCATTCCCCGTTGTCAATCTCTCCGAGGCCGGCTCGCAGATCCACCGCGAGATCAAGAAGTTCGTTGCGGACTACGACCTGATCGTCGTCGACTGCCCGCCGTCGATTACGGAAAAGGTCTCAGGCGTTGTCCTTCTCGCAGCAACGGTCGCCGTCATGCCGACGTCCTCATCGCCGGCTGATTACTGGTCGAGCGTGGGTCTCGTCAAGCTGGTGCAGCAGGCACAGGTCATGAACGAAGACCTCCGTGCCGTCTTTCTACTCAATAAGACCGAAGAGAAGCGAATGCTGACGCGTGAGTTGAAGCGAGCGTTGGAAGAACTCGGCTTCCCGCTTCTGCGCACCCAGATCCCCACGCGCGAAGCCTATAAACAGGCAATGGCACTTGGTCAGACAGTCTTGCAGATGAACGATCGTGGCGCGAAGCTCGCGGCTCTCGAAGTTCGCGCCTTTGCTGACGAGATCGCCACCCTGCTCCCCTGAATTTATGCGCATAAAGGTACTTGAATGAAACCGTCCCAATTCGCCAAAGGCTTCCAGGCACGTCCCGATACGACCAGCAGCGAAAAGCGCACCGCGCTCGATCGACTGAATGCGATCGACGGGCTGGTGCAAAACGCAGCGAAGAACACGAACGTTGCCGCATTCAAGAGCCCCGTTGTAGCGCCAACTTCGCCGAGCGAAGCGGAGCCGAGTGACACTGCGAATGAATCAGTCGAGTACCGCGCGTGGCGAGCCGAACATAACTATCGTGCCGGACAGATCGTCGAGCTTCCGCTGAAGGCGATCAAGCCGAGTCCATTCAATCCGCGGTATTTCTACCTGAAGTCGTCGATTGCCGAGCTCGCGGTCAACCTCGCGAAGCAAGGGCAGCAGCAGGCGATTCACGTCATTCCCGACTACGACAATCCCGGAAGCTATTTCGTCAGCGATGGCGGCCGACGTGTGCGGGCATTGAAAGAAGCGAACAAGGAGACGGTGAAGGCGATCGTCATCGATCTTCCGATCGGCATTCAAAGCTACAAACTCGGCTACGACCTCAACGTCCAGCGAGACTCACAGACAGTGTTCGACAACGCGATCGTATGGCGACGCTTTCTGGACGAGAAACACTTTCAAAGTCAGAAAGAACTTGCTGAACATCTTGGTCTCGATGAATCGACGATCGCGGTGGCACTCTCCATTGCGAAATTGCCAGAGACGGTGATGCAGGAGATGGTCGCGCGACCGGATCGCTTCGGCTCGAATATGGCGTATCAGGTCGGTCGGTATCACTCTGCGCGCGGCACGGATTCGACGCTGCGACTGATCAACAAGATCCTTTCCGACGATCTCAGCACGCGCCAGGTCGCCGACATCGTGAAGGGAAGGGCGACGGCACAGGAAAGCGCGAAGCCGGCAGGACGCCAGCGTTACGCTCAGCGGCTTGATATCAAATTAGCGGGGGTTTCGGTCGGCGACCTGAAGTCATATGGAGAAGACCGGCTCGAACTGAAGTTGCGCGGCTTGACGCGTGATAAGCGCGATGAAATTCTCCGACAGATCGAACAGATGCTGTCGGAACAGAAATAAGTTACGTAAAGGAATAGCGCGCCAACAGGGCGCGCTTTTTAGAATCAATCAGGAATCAGGCGGCCCGCGATTGGCTCAACGTGAACGAGAGCAAATCGCCATCCGTCGGCTCACCCCAGGTTTTGCGCGCGAGCCAGTCAAAGAATGCGGTTTCCGTCAGCTTCGACTCGAGGCCGCGTCGTCGCCAATCGTCACGCATGTGGCCACCGAGGCCCGGCAATTCATCCTCTTCGAACGAACGGCGAGCCAGTTCGCGTTCCGCTTCACCCTGTTCCTGGTACAGCGCCTGCGCTTCCTTGCGCCGATGGGCCATGTACTCGTCCAGCAGCCTTGCCTTCGGATCGTCGGCAGGCGTGCCCGCCGAACCTTTGCCAGCCGTCCCTGACGGCAACGCATCGACAGGCGGCGCATAGCCCTTCTTCAGCGCGTCCTTGAACAGCGCCGGCGCGCTGCGCACGGGCGGTAGCGTGGTGCTGCGCATCCGCTGCTCGGTCATTTGCAGCGCCGCGCGAATGCGGTTCTCCTCGCTATCGGCGTACAGCGTTTGCGCCTCTTTGAGCGGAATGCCGATCTTCACCATCCGATCGACGAGCGTGCTGTCGAAAACATTCGGATGTTCGTCGAGTGCAAGCATCGGCTGCTTGCGCTCGGTGACCCGAAACTGGATTTCAGCGACGCGGCGGCCTTCGCGATGCTCGATGAGTTCGACAAAGATATTGGTAACCGCATTCACTTCCGCGATCGCCGGACGCAAGTAGTCGCGCTTGAAATACTTGTACTCGCGCTTGGCTTCATCGCCCGCTTCGGTGTCGGGCGTGCCCGACAAGATCGGCCGCCACCATTCCCACGCCTCACGCATCGTCAGATGGCTCGGATTGGTCAGATAACGCACGCAGATTTCATAGAGCGCGAGACCCGCGCTGCTGCGCAACTGGCTTTGGAATTGCAAGCTCAACCGCGCGTATTGCACGGGATCGAGAAGTTTCTTTTTGATCTTGGGCGCGAACGAGAACTCGACCCACACGCGACGCGTCGTCGGATCTTCGAGAATTTCGGCGTCGGCGATGAGCGTCGAGATGCCCCATTTGCGGCCGGGCTTCTGGCTCGACGTTCCTTGGCTCCATTCGACCTGCACGGAGACCATCCGACGCAAGTGCTCCTTGACGAGGGCCGTGTCGTTCGAGTCAAAAGCCGAGTTTGCGACGATGTCCGACAGCAGTGCCCGATAGGTGTCGCCCGATTCGTCCGCTTGCTGAGCAACCGTGAGCAACACGTTGAACAGTTTGCGTGTGAGAAGCGTGATCTTGCCGCTCTTGGGCTGAATGGCAATCGCCTCGACGGCTTTGCGCAATTCGGCGGAGCTTGGGCTCACCACATCGGTTTTTTTCGCGCGCTTCGTGGCCAT